>JACAEE010000106.1 GCA_013389015.1 Hydrogenophilaceae bacterium
CCTTCTGCACCCGGCGAGGCGCCAGCTGACTGATGTGCACGAGGCCGTCCTTGGCGCCGAAGAAGTTCACGAAGGCGCCGAAGTCCATCACCTTCACCACGGTGCCTTCGTAGATGTGGCCGATCTCGGGCTCGGAGGCGATCGATTTGATCCAGTTGATCGCCGCCTTCATGGCATCGCCGCTGGCGGAGGCGACCTTCACGGTGCCGTCGTCGGCGATGTCGATCTTGGCGCCGGTCTTCTCCACGATCTCGCGGATCACCTTGCCGCCGGTGCCGATCACGTCGCGGATCTTATCCACCGGGATCGAGATCTGGACGATGCGCGGGGCGTTGGCGCCGACGCTTTCGCGCGGGGCGGTGAGCGCCTTGTTCATCTCGGCCAGGATGTGCATACGGCCGGCGTGCGCGCGCTCAAGCGCGACCTTCATGATCTCCTCGGTGATGCCGGCGACCTTGATGTCCATCTGCAGCGAGGTGATGCCCTTCTCGGTGCCGGCGACCTTGAAGTCCATATCGCCGAGGTGATCCTCGTCGCCCAAGATGTCGGTCAGCACTTCATAGCCGTAGTCCTCGAGGATGAGGCCCATGGCGACACCGGCGACCGGCGCGGCGATCGGCACGCCCGCATCCATCAGCGCCAGCGACGAGCCGCAAACCGTCGCCATCGAAGACGAGCCGTTGGATTCGGTGATCTCGGAGACGAGGCGGATGGTGTAAGGGAATTGCTCGGCCGTCGGCAGCACGGCCTGGAGCGCGCGCCAGGCGAGCTTGCCGTGGCCGATCTCGCGACGCCCTGCCCCGCCCATGCGGCCGGTCTCGCCGACGCTGTAGGGCGGGAAATTGTAGTGCAGCATGAAGCGCTGCTTCGAGGTGCCGGAGAGCGCATCGATAAATTGCTCGTCATCGGCGGTGCCCAGGGTGGCGACGACGATGGCTTGGGTCTCGCCGCGGGTGAAGAGCGCCGAGCCGTGAGTGCGCGGCAGGAACCCGACTTCGGACACGATCGGGCGGACCTTGTCGACGGCGCGGCCGTCGATGCGGGCCTTCTCCTTGATGATCCGTGAGCGGACGATGTCGCTCTCGACCTCCTTGAAGGCCTCTTTGAAGAGGTTTGGATCCACGCCGTCGGGAACGGCGTCGGATTTCACCAGGACGGCCTTGGCCTTGTCGCGCGCGGCGGCCACGGCGGCGTAGCGCTCGTCCTTCTTGACGATCTGATAGGCGCTTCTGAGATCGGATTCGACGAGGCTGGCGATCTTGCTCTTCAGCGGCTTCAGATCGACAGGCTCGAATTCGAAGGGATCCTTGCCGGCCTTCTCCGCCAGCTCGATGATCGCGTCGATCACCGGCTGCATCCCCTTGTGCGCCAGGTTCAGCGCCTGAAGCATCTGCGCCTCGGTCAATTCCTTGACTTCGGATTCGACCATCATCAGCGCGTCATGGGTGCCGGCGACGACAAGGTCGAGCTTGGACTCGGCCATTTGCGCGATGGTGGGGTTGAGCACGGGCTTGTCGTTGATCCAGCCGACGCGGCTTGCGCCGATCGGCCCGCGGAAGGGCACGCCGGAAATCGTCAAGGCCGCGGACGCGGCGACCATGGCGAGGATGTCGCTCTCGTTCTCATTGTCCCAGGAGAGCACCGTGACGATCACTTGGACTTCGTTCTTGAAACCTTCGACGAAGAGCGGGCGGATCGGACGATCGATCAGGCGCGAGAGCAGCGTTTCGCGCTCGGTGGGGCGGCCTTCACGCTTGAAATAGCCGCCGGGAATGCGGCCAGAGGCGAAGTACTTCTCCTGATAGTTCACCGTGAGCGGAAAGAAGTCCTGGCCGGGCTTGGCCTCCTTGGCGAACACGACGGTGGCGAGCAGCGCGGTTTCGCCCCAGCTGGCGTAGACGGCGCCGTCCGCTTGGCGGGCCACTTTGCCGGTTTCGAGCGTCAGCTTGCGGCCGGCCCAATCAAGCGAAACGGAATGGGTGTTGAACATTGCATCATCTCCTGGCGAGAGGCCCCATGCCTCTTCGCCGCGTACGGGCCGTGCTCCCCCTGGAGCAGGGCGGCTCCTCCTTCCCTCGTGGAAGAAGGCGAGTTCGCGCGCGACAGGCGCGCGAGATGGATGAGGGGTGGAGGCGCGTGCGCCAGAAAAGATGAGGCTCACCCCTCATCCGGCGCCGGCGCGGCGCGCCGACGCCGCCTTCTCCCACAAGGGGAGAAGGCGAACCGTGCGCTTAGCGGCGCAGGCCCAGTTTCTCGATCAGCGATTGATAGCGCGCGGGGTCGCGCGCCTTCAGATAGTCCAGAAGCCGGCGGCGCTGCGAAACCATCTTCAGCAGGCCGCGGCGGGAATGGTTGTCCTTCTTGTGCGTCTTGAAATGTTCGGTGAGGTTGGCGATCCGCTCGGAGAGCAGGGCCACCTGAACTTCGGGCGAGCCGGTGTCTTCCTTGCCGGTCGCGAACTCCTTGATGAGCGCGGACTTGCGCTCGGGCGTTATCGACATCGTGGTCTCCTCTAAGCGAGATGGAACACGCGGGTGGGCTGGAACTGCCCCGCCCGCACGTCGCCCAGCGCCACGGGACGGCCGTCGCAAAGCGCCAACGCCGCGCGGGAGGCGTCTTGGCCTGCCGCCTTGCGCGGTTTGAACTTGGCGCGCAGCTGCTCCACCACGTGGGGCAGCAGCACGATGGCCCGTCCTTGTCTGAGCTTGAACGCGTCCTCGCCGCTGACGGCCAGCGCCGGGATGTCGGCCAGCGCGGTCTCAACGGGTTCGAGGCGTTCGGACGCGGCGCCCTTATGGCCTAAATCCTCCAGAACGTCGAGCGCCACGGCGCGGGCTTCCTCGAAGGGGCCCACCGCAAGGCGCCGCAGGCTGGCGACATGGCCTTCGCAGCCCAGCTTCTGGGCGAGATCCCGGGCGAAGGCGCGGACGTAAAACCCCTTGCCGCAGCGGAGCAGGAACACCGCCTCGTCGGGGGCGGTCTCGATCAAGTCGGCCTCGTAGACGACGACGGGGCGGGCCTTGAGCGCCACCGCCTCGCCGGCGCGGGCGAGATCATAGGCGCGCTCGCCATCGACCTTGATCGCGCTGAAGGCGGGGGGAACCTGCTCGATCTCGCCGACGAAGGCCGGCAGCGCGGCGCGGATCGCGGCCTCGCTCGGGCGCGCGTCGCTTTCGGCGATGATCGCGCCTTCGCGGTCCTGGGTGGCGGTGGAGACGCCCCAGCGGATGGTGAAGCGGTAGGCCTTGTCGGCCTCCATCAGGAACGGGATGGTCTTGGTGGCTTCGCCCAGCGCAATCGGCAGCACGCCCGAGGCGAGCGGATCAAGCGTGCCGGCGTGGCCGGCCTTGTTGGCGTTGAAGATGCGGCGCACGCGCGCGACGGCGTCGGTCGAGGTGAGGTTGGCGGGCTTGTCGAGCACGACCCAGCCATCGACATCGAGGCCTTTCTTGCGGCGGCTCATCTACTTGCCGTCCTTGTGCAGATCCCGCGCGACTTCGGGGCGGCGGAGGACTTCGTCGATGTGGCTGGCCTCGTCGTAGGAGACGTCGGGGATGAAGTGCAGCTCCGGCGTAAACTTCAGATCGACTGCGCGTGCGAGACGGCCGCGCAGGAAACCAGAAATGCGGCCCAAAGCGGCGGCGATCTTCTTGGGATCGTGCGCGCCCAGGGCGGCGACGAAGGCGGTGGCGTGCTTGAGATCGGGCGAGGCGCGGACTTCGCCCACGGTGATCGAGATCCCTTTGAGATCAGGATCGCGCAGATCTTCGCGCGCCAGAATATCGACGAGCGCGTGACGCACGAGTTCGCCGGCGCGCAACTGGCGCTGGCTCGGCCCTGCGGCCTGGGAGCGGGACGGACGACGACGACTCACGAGACACTCAAAAGTCAAAGATCGGGCCGCGCGCTCAGCCCGGCTGCCTGAAGGCGAACACGCCGCATATTTCCGGCTCGGCGCCGCGTTCGCCGGGCGGACGGCGGCCCTTGAACGCGGCGATGCGCAGCGCCCAATCGCCCCCCTCATCCACGAATTCGGCGGCGGCGATCGCGGTCGTGCGCGCTTCGCGGCCGCAGAGGCCGCCGGCGGCCGCGCTTGCGGAGGTGCGCTCATCGATCACACGATAGACGCGGGCGCGGACCTCGGCGGGCACGCCGAGAACCGTGCGAAACGTCGTGTCGGCGGCGGCGCCGACGCGCGCGCCGGCCTCATGCACGGCGAGCTCTTCGGCGCGCAGGGTGACGCCGTTGGCGAAGGCGAGCGCCAGCGGGCCGCCGCGTCCCTCCTCCAGACTCACGGTGAGGTTGCCGGTGACCTCGCGCGCGCCGGCGTTGGCCGTCTCCCAGCGCGAGCGCACGAGGCCCGGCTCTTCCTGCGAGACCGGCTCCACATCGAGATCGACTTCCGTGACCGTCGCAGAGCGCCGATCCGACGCGCTCGCGCCCGCCTTCGAGCGGTCCGAGCACGCGGCAAGGCCAAGCGTAGCGATCAGGAGGGCCGCGCAGAGCCTAGAGCGAGCGCTGGACCACTTCGACATTGAAACACTCAATGATGTCGCCCTGCTTGATGTCCTGGAACGGGCCGAAGCTCATGCCGCATTCCTGACCGGCCGTGACCTCGTTCACTTCATCCTTGAAGCGCTTGAGCGTGGTCAAGACGCCCATCTCCTGGATGACGACATTGTCGCGGATGATGCGCACCTTGGCGCCCTTGCGCACGACGCCCTCGGTTACGCGGCAGCCTGCGACCTTGCCGACCTTGGAAATGTTGAAGACTTCCAACACCTCGGCGTTGCCCAGGAACGTCTCGCGCATTTGCGGCGCGAGCATGCCGGACATCACGCCCTTCATGTCGTCGATCAGATCGTAGATGATCGCGTAATAGCGGATCTCCACGCCTTCGCGCTCGGCCAGATCGCGCGCCTCCTTCGAGGCGCGAACGTTGAAGCCGATCACCGGCGCGTTCGACGCCTTGGCGAGCTGAATGTCGGACTCGTTGATGGCGCCCACGCCGGCGTGGACGATGCGCGCGCGCACCTCCTCGTTGCCAAGCTTTTCGAGCGCGTTCGCGATCGCCTCGGCCGAGCCCTGCACGTCCGCCTTGATCAGCACCGCGAGCTCGGAGACGTCATTCTCCTTGATGCGGGCCATCATGGTTTCGAGCGTCGGGCGGCTGCCGGGGCCGGCGGCCGCCTTCTGGCGCTTGGCGCGGACCCGGTAGTCGGCGACTTCGCGGGCGCGGTTCTCGTTCTCGACCACGTTCAGCACGTCGCCGGGATCGGGCACGCCTTCGAGGCCCATGATCTCCACCGGCTGCGAGGGGCCGGCCTCCTTGAGCTGGGCGCCGCGCTCGTCCATCAGCGCACGCACCCGGCCCCAGACGCCGCCGACGACGACGATGTCGCCGCGCTTGAGCGTGCCGCGCTTCACCAGCACCGTGGCGACGGCGCCGCGGCCGCGATCGAGTTTCGATTCGATCACGACGGCTTCCGCCGGCCGGTCCGGATTGGCCTTGAGGTCGAGCACCTCGGCCTGCAGCAGAATCGTCTCGATGAGTTTGTCCAAGCCGGTCTTTTGAAGCGCGGACACCTCCACGTGCAGCACGTCGCCGCCGAAATTCTCGGTGACGACTTCGTGCTGCAGCAATTCCTGCAACACGCGCTCGGGCCGGGCGTCGGGCTTATCAACCTTGTTGACCGCGACAATGATCGGAACGCCCGCCGCGCGGGCGTGGCTGATCGCCTCCACCGTTTGCGGCATCACGCCGTCATCGGCCGCGACGACGAGGATGACGATGTCGGTCACCTGCGCGCCGCGCGCGCGCATCGAGGAGAACGCGGCGTGGCCGGGGGTATCGAGGAAGGTGACGCGCTGCCCATCCGGCAAGCGGACCTGGTAGGCGCCGATATGCTGAGTGATGCCGCCGGCTTCCCCGGCTGCGACATCGGTCTTGCGCAGCGCGTCAAGGAGCGAGGTCTTGCCGTGGTCGACGTGGCCCATGACCGTCACCACGGGCGGGCGCGGCTTCAAGGTCTCGGGCGCGTCTTCCTCCCCGGCAAGGCCGGTCTCGATGTCGGATTCGGCGACGCGCTTGACGGCGTGGCCGTAATCGCTGGCGATCAGCTCAGCGGTGTCGGCGTCGAGGACGTCGGTCAGCTTCACCATCTGGCCCTGACGCATCATGAACTTGATGATGTCGGCGGCGCGGATGGCCATCCGGTTCGACAATTCCTGGACGGTGATGGTCTCGGGAATGACGACTTCGCGCTTGACGGTCTCGCGCTCGCCGCCGCCGAACATCTTGGCGCGGCGCTCCTTCTCCTTCTGCTGGGCGCGCCGGTAGGCGGCCAGCGAACGGACGCGATCATCGTCGCCTTCCGTGATCCGCTCGACCATGTCGAGGGTGAGCTTGCCTTCGCGGCGCTTGGGCTCGCCCTTCTTGGTGGGCTTCACCGGCGCGGGCGGCAGCGGCTTGCGCGCAGATTTCACGCGGCCGCCAAGTTCAGAGAGAATGTCGCCGCCGGCGGCGGGCGGCGTGCGGTCCGCCGCGCCGGCGCTCTCGCGCGCGGCGAGATTGGCGGCGGAGCGCTGCGCCAGGGC
>JACAEE010000147.1 GCA_013389015.1 Hydrogenophilaceae bacterium
CATCAGCCGGCGTCTTTTTCGCTGCTCCCGCCCTCGGAGCCGGCCTGAGCCTGCTCCAACTGGCGGCGGCTGACCACTTCCACCCGCGGGCCGCTGGGACGGGCTTCGGCGGCGGCCGGGGCGGCCTCGGGCTGGGTCGTGGCTTCGGTGGTCGTTGTGGATTGGCCGCAGGCCGCGAGCGCGAGCGCGGCGAGGGCGGCGGCGGGGAGGGCGAGGCGCATGAACGAGGCTCCTGGTGCTGCGATCGCCGCTGCCTCTATCAGGCGCGCGCGGCCCCCGCACCGCGATCTTTGCGCGCGCTTGTTCGCGCCCGCGCGGCGCGCTCAGATCGGGGCCGCCGAGTCTGGAGGCCATGACCACGCACGAGCCAGCATCGACGCCAGCCCGCCCTGAAGAATGGCGTCTCTTCGTCCCGAAATCGATCACCGTGATCGCCCAGGAGGGCTATCGGCTGGCCGATTTCCGCGCCGACGCGATCGCCGGGCTGACCGTGGCGATCGTGGCGCTGCCGCTCGCCATGGCGATCGCCATCGCTTCGGGGGTGAGCCCGGCGCAAGGCTTGATCACGGCCGTGGTCGCGGGCTTCCTGATCTCGGCGCTGGGCGGCTCGCGCTTCCAGATCGGCGGCCCCACCGGCGCCTTCATCGTCGTCGTGTACAACGTCGTCTACGCCCACGGCTATGACGGGCTGGCCCTGGCCACCATGATGGCGGGCGTGATCCTGATCGCGGCGGGGCTCCTGCGCGTCGGCGCCTGGATCAAATACATCCCCGAACCTGTCGTCACCGGCTTCACCGCCGGCATCGCGGTGATCATCTTCACCAGCCAGATCGGCGATCTCCTGGGCCTGGAGCTTGGCCGTGCGCCGGCGGAGTTCTTCGCCAAGATGGCCGCGCTCTGGGCTGCGCGCGAGACGCTGTCCTGGCCCGCGGTCGGCGTGTCGCTTGCGGCGCTGGCGATGATCATCGTCCTGCGTCGCCTGGCGCCCAAGGCGCCGGGCTTTCTCATCGCCGTCGCCGGCGCGACGGCGGCCGTGGCGCTCCTGCATCTGCCGGTGGAGACGATCGGCTCTCGCTTCGGGCCCGAGGCCGCATCGCAGCTGCCGCGCTTCGCCTGGCCCGAAGTGACGCTGGCGCGCCTGCAGGCGCTCATGCCCTCCGCCTTCACCATTGCGTTTCTCGCCGGCGTGGAGAGCCTGCTCTCCGCGATGGTGGCGGACGGGATGACCGGGCGGCGCCATCGCTCGAATTGCGAGATTGTCGCCCAGGGCGCCGCCAATATCGCAGCCCCCTTGTTCGGCGGCATTTCCGCCACCGGCGCGATCGCGCGCACCGCCACCAATATCCGCGCCGGCGCAAGGACGCCCGTCGCCGGCATGCTGCACGCGCTCTTCATCCTCGCCTTCATGCTGGGTCTTGGGCCGCTGATCGCGCATGTGCCGCTGGCGAGCCTTGCCGCGGTGCTGGCCGTCGTCGCCTGGAACATGAGCGAGCATGAGCGCTTCCGTCAGCTCCTTTCCGGGCCGCGCGGCGACAAGACGGTGCTGATCGCGACCTTTCTGCTTACGGTGCTTGTCGATTTGACAGTCGCGATCGAAGTGGGCGTCGTGCTGGCCGCAATCATCTTCATGCACCGCATGGCCGAGGCGACCGCGATCGAGCGTGGGGTCTCGTTGGTCGAACGCGATCAGGACGATTTCGCCCGCGCCGGGCGCGAAGCGTATGACGCGCGCGCCGAACTGCCCAAGGGTGTGGAAGTGTTCGAACTGCGCGGGCCGATCTTCTTCGGCGCCGCGAGCCGCCTGAACGACGCGTTCGAGGCGGCGTTCCCGCCCCCGCGCGCCTTCATCCTGCGCTTCCGCGAGGCGCCGATGGCCGACGTCAGCGGCGTCGGCGCGCTGGAGCGCTTCTTCAAGCGCTGCGCCGCGCACAATGTCCGCGTCGTGCTGTGCGAGATGAGCCCGCGCGTCAGAAGCGTGCTCGCGCGGATGGGCTTGCTGGCGCATGTCGAGGAGGCGGAGAGCTACGACGAGGCGATCGCGCGGACTGCGGCGGCGCAAGGCTAGGGCGCCCTTGCACACACAAATGGGATGGATTCGAGCGTCGACGGCGGATGGGCTTTCGTGTATGACAATGTCATAACCACGAGGATCCCATGCCCGCCAAGCGCGCCAGCAAGCCCATCACCATCACGCTCCCCGCCGCCATGGCGAGGAAAGTGAAGGCCCGCGTCGCCTCCGGCGCCTATGAATCCGCCAGCGAAGTCATCCGCGAAGGCCTCCGCGCCCTCGACGCCCAGGAAGCGGCGCTGGAGCAATGGCTGAAGACGGAGGGCGCAGCGCGCCTTCGCGACCTCAAGGCGGGGAAGGCCAAGTTCGTGCCGCTTGACGCGGCGTTTGACGCCGTGATCGCGAAGATCGGCAAGCGCGGCCGCAGGGCGTGAGGCGCTACGAGGTGATCCTCCAGCGCAGAGCCGTACCGGCGTCTTCTATGGCGGCCGCGCGCTTCGCTGATCCCCGTCGTTCCGGATCGAGCCGTGTGTCGTCATGGCGGCCAGGGTGGACAAAAGAGGCGCGGACCGTGCAGCCCGCGCCTCGCACGATGTCCCAACCAGCGCGGTCAGCGACTCACTGACACGCCAAGCATTCCTCGTAGTTCGTGCGCTCGGCCGGCGCGGGCGCGACGGCGGCTTCCGCCAGCGCTTCTTCGCCATTGGCGAAGCCGGCGCGCTGCACGCTCTTCGAGCGGCAATAATAGAGCGATTTCACCCCACGCTCCCACGCCATCCAGTGCAGCATGTGCAGGTCCCACTTATCGACGTCGCCCGGCAGGAAGATGTTGAGCGATTGCGATTGGCAGATCAGCGGCGTGCGGTCGGCCGCGAGTTCGATGATCCAGCGCTGATCGATCTCGAACGCGGTCTTGAACACGTCCTTTTCGTCCTGGCTCAGGAAGTCCAGATGCTGCACGCTGCCCTGGTTCTTCAGGATCGAGGCCCACACGGTTTCCGTGTTCATGCCTTTGTCGATCAAAAGCTGCTCAAGATAGGGGTTCTTCACCGCAAACGAGCCGGAAAGCGTCTTGTGCGTGTAGATGTTGGCCGGGATCGGCTCGATGCCGGCGCTCGTTCCCCCGCAGATGATCGAGATCGACGCGGTCGGCGCGATCGCGAGCTTGTGCGAGAAGCGCGCCATGATGCCGGTTTCCGCCGCATCGGGGCAGGGGCCGCGCTCTTTCGCGAGCTTCACGCTCGCCGCGTCCGCGCCGCGGCGCAGATGCTTGAAGATGCGCATGTTCCACACCTTCGCCATCGCCGATTCCATCGGGATCGATTTCGACTGCAGGAACGAATGGAAGCCCATGAGGCCGAGCCCCACGCTGCGCTCGCGATAGGCGGCGTAGGTCGCCCGCTCCATTTCCGGCGGCGCGCGATGGATGAAGTCTTCGAGCACGTTGTCGAGGAAGCGGAACACGTCTTCCAGGAACCGCTCGTCCTTCTCCCATTCGTCGAACTTCTCGGCGTTGACGGAGGAGAGGCAGCACACCGCCGTGCGCTCCTTGCCGTTATGGTCGAGCCCCGTGTGCAGCATGATCTCGGAGCAGAGATTCGATTGGCGCACCTTGAGCCCGAGCTCGCGCTGATGCTTGGGCAGCTGCGCGTTCACGGTGTCGGAGAAGATGATGTAGGGCTCGCCCGTCTGCAGCCGCAGCTCCAGGATCTTCTGCCAGATCTTGCGCGCATTGACGTGGCGGATCGGCTCCTGCGTCTTCGGGCTCCGGAGCGCGAACGGCAGATCGTCGCGCACCGCGATCATGAATTCGTCGGTGATGTTGACGCCGTGATGGAGATTGAGGCTCTTGCGGTTGAAGTCGCCGGCGGCCTTCCGGATTTCGAGGAATTCCTCGATCTCGGGATGGTGGATGTCCAGATAGACCGCGGCCGAGCCGCGCCGCAGCGAGCCCTGGCTGATCGCGAGCGTCAGTGAATCCATCACCCGGATGAAAGGGATGATGCCGGACGTCTGCCCGTTCTGGCCGACCTTTTCGCCGATGGAACGGACCCCGCCCCAATAGGTGCCGATGCCCCCGCCATTGGAGGCGAGCCAGACGTTTTCGTTCCAGACGTCGACGATGCCGTCGAGAGAATCGCCGACGGCGTTCAGGAAGCAGGAGATCGGCAGGCCGCGGTCGGCGCCGCCGTTCGACAGAACCGGCGTCGCGGGCATGAACCAGAGCTTGGAGATGTAGTCGTAGATGCGCTGGGCGTGGTCGATGTCGTCGGCGTAGGCGGTGGCGACGCGCGCGAACATGTCCTGGAAGCTCTCGCCCTGGAGCAGATAGCGGTCCTCCAGCGTGCGCTTTCCGAACTCGGTGAGGAGGGCGTCGCGGGCGGGATCGGTGGCGACCTTCTCCACCACCTTGAGCGGGCGCAGCGGCTTCGGCTTCCCCCGGTGGGCTTCCGCCATTGGCGCCTGCGCCTTGATGTTTCCCGCCCTCATGTCACGACTCCTTCATCCCGCCTTAACCAGACTCGTTGCTGGCCGAAACCGCATCATCTGGTGTGTCTGAAGCGCTTGTTACCGCTACATATAGTGATGCCAGACCCTAAAATCCGGTCAATGCGGAAGGCGCGACGATCGAATTTTTTCCGTATCAAAGGTGTTAACGGCGATGTTTCACGGCAAGGGATGATTAAGCTTAACGACCCCTGAAAGCCGTGGGAAAGCAGGCCGTTGCGCTTCCGGATCGAGGGGCGGGCCGGATCGGCGCGGCGCCGGCGGTTCGGCGTCCGCCGCCGTGCCCGGCTTTTCTGACGGCGCCTCCGGTTGTGCGCCGCCCCGGGCGCCACGCGAGGGCGCCAAATCACCCCGCGCCGAGTCGGCGGCGGGCGCGCCATCTATGGAGAAGGGCGCGGAACTCGCGTCCCGCGCCCTTCAGGCGATGGCGGTCATGATGGACCTTTTAGGCCGTCGCGACGATCTCAGACGCTTTCATCAAGATCGGCGCGGAGATCGCCGCCACGACAAAGCAGGAAGCGATCAAGGCATAGATGCGGGTCATTGTGGTCAGCTCCGAAAGGGGGGGTTACGCGACGATTTTCGACGCTTGGAACAGGACGGGCGCGGCGACGGCTGCGAACACGAAGGTCGCGGCGAGGAGGGCGTAAAAGCGGGTCATTGGTCAGCTCCGGGGTTCAGGCGCATCGCGTCTTCGCGATGAAGAGACCTTAGAGCCGGCCCGCCCGGGCGGCGGTGACTGCGGTCACGCTTCGTGCGATGGGCTGGGGATCCAGGAGGGGGAAGCGTGCAGGGGCAGGCGAAAGCGGCGCTGGCCGTGGCGGCGGGCGCGTTCCTGATCGGGCTGGCGCCGATCGGCATGCGCCTGTCCGAGCTCGGGCCGCAGGCGACGGGTTTTTGGCGTTTCGTGTTCGCGCTGCCGCTGCTGGGCCTGCTGTTCGCGATGAAGCCCGCGGCGCCGGTGAAGCGACTGCCGATCCTGCTCATCGCCGGCTTCTGCTTCGGGCTCGACATCGCCTTCTGGCACGCCGCGCTCGGCATGACGACGGTGGCGAACGCCACCTTGGCCACGAACATGACCCCGATCATCGCCGCGATCGCCGGCTGGTTTCTGTTCAAGGAGCGCGTGACGCGCGCCTGGATCATCGGCGCCGCGATCGCATTCACGGGCGCGGTGGCGCTCTCCTACGCGCGCGCGCAATCGGCCGATCCAGCGCTCGCAGGCGAGCGGGGCTTGCTGGGCGATCTCTTCGGCCTCGTCTCCTGCGTCTGGTACGCGAGCTACCTGATCATCGTGCGCATGGAGCGCCCGCACACGAGCACGCGCGTGGTGATGCTGGCGACGACGTTCGGCGCGGCGCTGCTTGCGCTCGGCGCGGCGATTACGATGGGCGAGGCGCTGGTCCCGCAAACGCTGCGCGGCTGGGCGGTGCTGGCGGGTCTTGGGATTGTGGTGCACGTGGCCGGGCAAGGGCTCATCGCTTACGGCGTCGGCCGCCTGCCCATCGCGCTCTCCACGGTGCTGTTATGGGTGCAGCCGATCGCAGCGGCGGCGTTCTCTTGGATGCTGTTCGGCGAAGCGCTCTCGCCGCTCGCCTTCGCCGGCGCAGCCCTCGTGCTCGCGGGCGTGTGGCTGGTGCAGCGGGGGGGAAGCAAGTCGGTAGTGAGTAGTCAGTAGTGAGTAGTGAGTAGTGAGTGGAAGCTTCATTCCGGACGCGCGAAGCGCGATCCGGAACTCAGAAGCGACCGCGGGGCGTTCTGTGCGCCCCTGGGTTCCGGCTCTCGGCGTTGCGTCGAAACGCTACGGCC
>JACAEE010000107.1 GCA_013389015.1 Hydrogenophilaceae bacterium
GAGCCGGCGCGCCAGACGCGCGACCAGCGGCGCAGGACGGACCAGCGCGCAGACGAGGGCGTTGAAGCGGCGCGCCATCGGGCCCGAGGCGACCAGCGCCTCCGGATCAGGCCTGCGGCGCAGCGTGCGGACGCCGGACGCTCGGCGCGCGCACGGAAGAACGCGAAAGCCGCGCCGGCGGGGGATCGCGCGCAACGCAACGAAGCGCGCCGAATCGCGCGGCGCGGGCGGGCGCTGCGGCGGCGGGGCGCTGCGCATCGCTTTGAGAAGCAGCAGCCGGCGCAGCAACGCCTCAAGCGGCCGGAGCCATTCGAGCATCAGGCGGATATCGCTGCGCGGCAGAAACGCCTGGTCCCGGATCGCGACGGGATCGCCGAAGATCGCCACGATCCGCTGCACCGTGGCGATGGCGTAGTCCCAGGCGGCGTGAAGATCGAAAGGCGGCGGCGCAATGTGCATGCGCGCGAGTGTAGCGCAGGCGCGAACCCGTCGGATTGGCGGAACGCGATCCGCCTGTTGGAGTCCCTTGCTCGCTCACGATGATTGACGGCGTGGCCGGCTGGAGGCCGGCAGTCCGTCAGGGCGCACTCACACCGCGTCCAGCCCGTACGCCGTGTGCAGCGCGCGGACGGCGAGCTCGGTGTATTGCGCGTCGATCAGGACGGAGATCTTGATCTCGCTTGTCGCAATCGCCTCGATGTTGATGCCCTTCTGCGCGAGGGCGGCGAACATGGTGCGGGCGACGCCGACCTGGCTGCGCATGCCGATGCCGATCACCGACACTTTCGCCACGTCGCGCTTGATGTGGATGTCCTCCACGCCGATCTTGGCGCGGGCGGCGTCAATGGTCTCGGCGGCGCGGGGCGCATCGCGATCCGGGCAGGTGAAGACGATGTTCTGGCGCCCGGCCTGGCGGGCCTCCGATTGCACGATCATGTCGACATTGATGTGCGCGTCGGCCAGGCGTCCGAAAATCTCGGCGGCGACGCCGGGATGATCCTCCACGCCCAAGAGCGTGACCTTGGCCTCGTCGCGGCTATAGGCGACGCCGGATACGACTTGCTTTTCCACGATCTCTTCCTCGTCGCAGACGATGGTGCCGTTATTGGGCTGGCCGGGCTCCACAAAACTCGAGAGCACGCGCACTTTGACTCGCTGGGCCATGGCGAGCTCGACGCTGCGCGTCTGCAGCACCTTGGCGCCGAGCGAGGCCATTTCGAGCATTTCCTCGTAGGAAATCTTCTCCAGCCGGCGCGCCTTGTGGGCGATGCGCGGATCGGTGGTGTAGACGCCGTCGACGTCGGTGTAGATGTCGCAGCGCTCCGCCCTGAGCGCGGCCGCCACCGCCACGGCGCTCGTATCGGAGCCGCCGCGGCCGAGCGTGGTGATGCGGCCATCGCCGGTGATCGCCTGAAAGCCCGGGATGACGGCGATCTCGCCGGCGTCGATGGCGGCGCCGATCCTGGCGTCGTCGATGGACTCAACGCGGGCCTTGGCGTGGGCGTCGTCGGAGCGGATCGGAATCTGCCAGTTCTGCCAGGAACGCGCGGGGTGGCCCATCTGGCGCAGCGCCAGCGCCAAGAGCCCCGTCGTCACCTGTTCGCCGGCGGCGACGACGACATCGTATTCGTCATCGAACCCCTTGCCGCCGATGCCGGGCCGGTTCGAGTGCTCGCCGCCGGCCTCGCGGGCGAGCTTGACCAGGCGGTCGGTCTCACCGGCCATCGCCGAGACGACCACCGCGACCGCGCGGCCTTCCTTGTGCTCGTGGGCGACGATCCGCGCGACGCGGCGGATCCGCTCGACATCGCCCACGGACGTGCCGCCGAATTTCATGACGAGTCTGGACATACGGGGGCTCCTTTTGGCGCGCCGGGGCCGCGACGGCAAGCGGCGCTGCGGCGCGCGACAAGCCGTCGCCGGCCTGCGCTCCGCGAGCGGAATCGCGCCGCGATCCACGCCTTCGCCGGGCGGCGAGACGCCGTGTCGCTTGCGCCGCGGCGCTGGGGCGTCAATCTCAAGGCGATGGCGCAGCCCCCTTCTCTCGATCCGGCGGAAGTCGCGAAGTTTTCGGCGCTGGCGGCGAAGTGGTGGGACCAGGAGGGGGAGTTCGCGCCGCTGCATCGGATGAATCCGGTGCGGCTGGCCTATCTGCGCGACGAGGCGGCGAAGATCGCGCCTACCGGTGGCGCCGCAGCCGCCCCCGGCGGAGGAAAGCTCGCCGGCTTGCGGATTCTTGATCTCGGGTGCGGCGGGGGGCTCGTCAGCGTGCCGCTGGCGCGGCTGGGCGCAGTCGTGACCGGCGCGGACGCATCGGCGGAGACGATCGCGGCGGCGCGGGCGCATGCGGCGGCGGTCGGCGTCGGCGTGGATTACCGCGTGGCGACGGCGGAGGAGCTGGCGGCGGCGGGCGAGACGTTCGACCTCGTGCTGGCGCTGGAGATCGTGGAGCATGTGGCGGACGTCGGCGCCTTTCTCTCCGCCTGCGCGGCGCTGGCGCGGCCGGGCGGGAAGCTGATCGTCTCCACCATCAACCGCACGCAGAAGGCGCGCGCGTTCGCGATCATCGGCGCCGAGCGGTTCCTGCGCTGGGTCCCGGAGGACACGCATCACTACGAGAAGCTGGTGACGCCGGAAGAACTCGTGCGCGCGGCGCCTGCGCTTGCGTGGGAGGCGCCTGTGGGGATGAGCTTCGATCCGCTGCAGCGGCGCTGGCGGCTCTCGCGCGATGTGAGCGTCAATTATTTTCGCAGCGCAAGGAAGTCGTAGGGATTTGTTAGACGCCCGCATATCAATCAACTCGGGGTTATCGCACAAACGAACTCGCGTTGCGTGATTGCGCTTGTCTGCGTCGGGGCGAGAGAAATCTGCGTGCTTGAGCACGCCGAGTTGCTTGAACTTCTGGACCGACGGGAGAAGGCGCTGGGGGGACCTCAGGATGTGCTCCAAATCCTCGTGAGCGCTCCGACCGGCAAGAGCTTTCGAGTCGCGGTGAGCGCGCCCGGACGTCGGCGTACGACGCTTGGCAGGCCGCTCATCGTCAGCCGCAACGCGTTTCCGAACAGAATCTTTCAGAACGGCGCACGCGCGACGCGCTAATCGTTCCTGGAGACCTGGCGGCTTGAGATGACGCGAGTGACGCGGAGTTCGCGTTCGTAGGCGCCGAGATGGCCGTATCGTCCGGGTTCGGAGAGTTCGCCTTCGATCACGATCTCGAGCACGCCCCACGGACCGCCGGTTTCGGCGAAGGGCGCGGTGAGGATGGGCCAGACCTCGCCGTCGGCGGCCAGCCACCAGGGACCCTCGCCGTCCGCGGTGGTGAAAGACGAGGTCTCGAAGTGGAAGTCCCAGCGGCCCTCGTAACGCTGCGGCGTGGGGCGCGGGGTTGCGGCGCAGGCGGACAAAACGAAGGCGGCGGCAAGGAGGGCGCGGCGGTGCATGCGGCGATTTCCGCTTCTCGGCAGGCGAAATCAAGCGGTTAGCGCCGTTCATCGCAAAGTCGCGGTCGGCTGGCGGGCGCGCTTGAACCGCCGCGTTCGCTGGCTAGGGTGGCGGCCAAATTCGCAATCGCTGAACGAGGCTCGCATGAAATCGCCGCTCGCCGCCGCCCTGCTCAACACCGCCCTCCTCAATGTCGCTTTATGGGGCGCGCTTGTGCCGCTCGCCGGCTGCGCGACGATGACCGAGGAGACGGCGGCCGCCGCGCCGAGCGCCGCGCAAGCCGAGCTCGAACGGCTGACGGCGGCGGCGGAGGCGCATCCGCTGCTCGCGGCGTGGCAGGGCCCTTATGGCGGCGTGCCGCCGTGGAACGAAGCGCAACCCGCCGCCTTCCCCGCCGCGTTCGAGCGCGGCATCGCGCTGCGGCAAGCCGAGATCGACGCGATCGCTTCCAATCCCGCGCCGGCGACGTTCGCCAACACGATCGAAGCGCTGCAGAACGCGGGGCGGCATCTCTCGCGCGCCGAGCTCATGTTCGCGGTGGTGACGGCGAATGTCTCCACGCCCGAAGCGCAGGCGGTGGACCGCGAATGGTCGCCCAGGCTGTCGGCGGCGGAGGACGCGATCACGTTCAATCGCGCGCTGTTCCAGCGCATCGATGCACTGTTCCAGAACCGCGCCGCGCTTGGCCTCAATGCGGAGCAATTGCGGCTCTTGGAGCGCACGCATGCGCAATTCGTGCGCGCGGGCGCGGCGCTGACGCCGGCGCAGCAGGAAGAACTCGGCCGGATCAATGGCGAACTCGCGGTGAAGTTCACCGAGTTCAACGCCAAGGTGCTGGCCGACGAGGACAGCGCGATCTTCATCACCCGCGAAGCCGATCTCGCGGGGCTGCCGGATTCGCTGCGCGCGGCCTACGCCGCGGCGGCGACGGAGCGCGGGCAGAGCGGGCAATGGGCCGTGGTGAACACGCGTTCGAGCGTCGATCCGTTCCTGACGTTCTCCTCGAACCGCGCCCTGCGCGAGCAGGTGTGGCGCGCGTTCAAGAACCGCGGCGACAATGGCGGCGCCAACGACACCAATGGGTTGATCGCCGACATCGTGCGCCTCAGAGCGGAGCGCGCGCGGCTTTTAGGCTTCCCCACGCATGCGCATTGGCGCATGGCCGACACGATGGCGCAGGACCCCGCGCGCGCGCAGGCGCTGATGATGCGGGTGTGGCCCGCGGCCGTGGCGCGCGTGCGCGAAGAAGTGGCCGACATGCAGCGCATCGCGGACCGCGAGCGCGCGCGCATCACCATCGAGCCGTGGGACTATCTCTATTACGCCGAGCGCGTGCGGCGTGAGCGCTACAATCTCGATCAGAACGAGCTCAAGCCGTATTTCGAGCTCAACAACATGATCAACGCCGCCTTCTACATGGCCGGCGAGCTCTACGGCCTCGACTTCGTCGAGGTGACGGGGAGCGTGCCGGTGTTCCATCCGGACGTGCGCGTCTGGGAGGTGCGCAATCGCGCCACGAATGACTATGTGGGGCTGTTTTACGGCGACTATTTCGCGCGCTCCGGCAAGCGTTCCGGCGCCTGGGCGCAGGGCTATCGCGGGCATGAGACGTTCACCGGAGCGACGATCACGCCGATCACGTCGAACAACAACAATTTCGTGCGCGGCGCGCCGGGAGAGCCGGTGCTGATCTCGCTCGACGATGCGGAGACCCTGTTCCACGAGTTCGGCCACGCGCTGCACGGATTGCTGAGCCAAGTGAATTATCCCGGGCTTGCGTTCACGCCGCGCGACTACGTGGAGTTCCCGAGCCAGGTGCATGAGCACTGGGTGCTGACGCGGCCGATTCTTGACCGCTTCGCGCGCCATTATCAGACCGGCGCGGCGATGCCCGAGGCGCTGGTGGAGCGCGTGCGCAACGCTTCGACGTTCAATCAGGGCTATGCGACGGTGGAATATCTCGCCGCCGCGCTCGTCGACATGGAGCTGCACCTCAAAGCCGACGGCGTGGTCGACGCCGACGCGTTCGAGCGGGAGTCGCTGGCGCGCATCGGCATGCCGCGCGAGATCGCGCTGCGCCACCGGCTGCCGCACTTCCTGCACCTCTTCTCCAGCGATTCCTATTCGGCTGGCTATTATTCGTATCTCTGGTCGGAGACGATGGACGCCGACACCTGGGAGATGTTCGAGGCCTCGGGCAATGTGTTCGATCCGACCGTGGCCGCAGGCATGCGCGACATCATCCTCGCACCGGGCAATTCAAGCGATCGCGCGGAGGCCTATCGCCAGTTCCGCGGCCGCGATCCCGATGTCGCGGCGCTGCTGCGCGTGCGCGGATTCCCGACGGAGTAGTTTTGGCGCGCCGTTTCGTTTTGGCGAGCCGGCGCCGCGACGCGGGCCCCATCGCGCGTGAGGGCGAAACCGGGCCGCCGTTTGGGGCGTATAAGGCGCTGTCCATCGCTTGGAGGAACGCCTTGCGCCGCTTCGTGACGCCCTTCGTTCTTGCTCTCGCGCTCGGCGCGTGCGCGCCGGCGGCTTCCGGGGACGAGCCGCCGCGGCTGGTTCCCGCCGCCGCGCTCGATGCGCCCGCGGGCGGATCGACGCGGCAGACGGCGGTGTTCGCCGGCGGCTGCTTCTGGGGCGTTGAAGGCGTGTTCGAGCGCGTGCGCGGCGTCCTCAGCGTGCGCTCGGGCTACGCGGGCGGATCGGCGGCGGACGCCGATTATGCCCGCGTTTCAAGCGGACGCACGGGACACGCCGAAGCCGTGGAGATCGTCTACGATCCGCGCGTGGTCAGCTACGGGCAACTCATGCGCGTGTTCTTCTCCGTCGTTCATGATCCGACGCAGCTCAATCGTCAGGGTCCGGATCATGGACCGCAATATCGCTCGCACATTTTCACGCTTGACGACGGCCAGGCGCGGGCGGCGCGGGCCTATATCGCGCAGCTCGAGGCGGCTGGAATCTATTCCGCGCCGATCGTGACGCGTGTGGACCCTCTGCCCCGCTTCTATCCGGCCGAGGACTACCACCAGAACTTCATGGCCGAACATCCGCGCCATCCCTACATCGTGCGGCACGACGCGCCGAAGATCGCAGCGCTGGAGCGGCTCTTCCCCACGCTGGTTTCGCCCGAACGGGTGAGCTGAACGTCCAGGCGCGCGTGGCGCCGCCGCGCCGCCGCTCGCCTCAGCCTTCCATCTCCTCGCGGATGGTCTTGCGCGCCATCCAGAAGAGCAGGAACGAGGCGACGCCGGCGAGGGCGGAGACGATCAGCGCCCAGCGGATGCCTTCGGCTTCGCCGAGGCCGCCATGGATGGCGAAGACGTCGCTCAGCGCGCCCACGGCGAGGGGCCCCAGACCCAAGCCCACGAGATTGATGACGAAGAGCAAGACGGCGGAGGCGGTGGCGCGCATATGCGGCGGCACGATCGACTGGGCGGTGGCGTAGACGGGCCCGTACCAGAGCGTGCCGAGGATGGCGTTGAGCGTCAGCGTCAAGATGGCGAAGGACGCGAACGGCAGCGTCACCGCGAAAATGTAGATCGGGATGGTGATGAGCGAGGCGATCGCGGGAACGCTGACATAGGCGCGATAGTCGCGCCCGCCATATTTGTCGGCGATGACGCCGCCCATATAGGCGCCGAACGCGCCGCCGACGCCGGCGACAAGCCCAAGCGACAAACCAAGAAAGCCGCCCGATTGCAGGCCGAAGCCCGCGGCCAGCCCGGCGATCTCCTCGGTGTGGTTGCGATAGAAGAAGGACGCGGTGAAGGGCGCGTGGCCGTAGCCGATGAAAGCCTTGATGGCGGCGGCGAAGGCGACGAGCCAGAAGGTGCGCTTCTTCGCCAGCGCCTTGAGCGCCTGCTGGAACGTGGCGCCGACATGCGCGGCGGCGGCGCGGGACTTGAGATCGGACACCGTCCGCCGCACGCGCGGCTCGATCAGCGTGAGCGCGGCGACGACCGCGAGGATCACGCCGGGCACGCCGCACACGACGAACGCCCAGCGCCAGCCGAACGCGTCGGCGACGATGCCGCCCACCGCCATGCCGAGCAGGCTGCCCAGTGGCGTGCCCATCGAATAAAAGGCGAGCGCGGAGGCGCGCCGCTCCTTCGGCACGTAGTCGGTGATCAGCGAGTGCGCGGGCGGGGTGCAGCCGGCTTCGCCTATGCCCACGCCGATGCGCGCGAGCACCAGCTGGACGAAATTCTGCGCGGCGCCGCACAGTGCGGTGAAGCCCGACCAGACGGCGAGCGCCACGGCGATGATATAGGGGCGATGGCCGCGCTCGGCGTAGCGGGCGATGGGCAGGCCGAGGACGGTGTAGAAGAGCGCGAAGGCCAGGCCCGTCATCGCGCCCAACTGCCAGTCGAGGAGGCCGAGCTCCTGCTTGATCGGCTCGGCGAGGATGTTGACCACCTGCCGATCCACGAAATTCATGATGTAGATGATGAGCAGAAGGCCCATCGCGTAGCGGCGATAGCCGTCGGTCACCGGACGCACTGCCGCTACGGCAGGCGCGGCCTGGCCCACGATGTCGGTCACGTCTCCTCCGTCGGCTCTTCGCCTTGGTCTTGTTGGCGACGACCTTAGCGGCTCGCCGCCCGGAGGAAAGCGCAATCGCCAGCGCGCGGCGCGCGATCAGTTCACCTTCTTCGGCGGGGTGGGCGCGAGCGCGGGCGGAAGCGGCGCTACAGGCAAGCCCTCCTCGGCCATCCGTCGCGCCTCTTCGGGCGTGGCCTCGCCCCAGATCGGGCGGTGCTCGGTCTCGCCTTCATGCATCTTGCGCGCCTCGGCGGGAAAGGCGTCGCCGACATAGTCGTAATTGTCGCGGATGTGGCGGCGCACTTCCTGCGCCATCGCGACGGCGATCTTGCGCGCCTCGTCCGCTTCCTTCCGTCCACGGACGATCGCCGGCGCCATCGGCGCCTTCTCAATGTCGCGCGAACCGCAATGGGGACACTCGATGAGCTTGGCGGCCGCCTGGCGATCAAAATCGGCGATGGCGGCGAACCAGGCTTCGAACTCATCGCCCTCGGCGCAGCGGAGATCGTAGCGGATCATGGGCCTTCAAACGCAGGCCCGCCTCGCCAAGCGGGAATCTTGGCGCGGGCCTCCTCCACTAAATCGAGATCGAGATCGGCGGCGACAAGGCCCGGCTCGTCATGATCCAGGATCGCGACCACTTCGCCCCACGGATCGACGATCATGGAACGGCCCCAGGTGCCGCGGCCGTCCTCATGGACGCCGCCCTGGGCCGGGGCGATCACAAAAGCGTTAGTCTCGATGGCCCGGGCGCGCAGCAGCGTCTCCCAATGCGCCTCGCCGGTCGGGCGGGTGAAGGCGGCCGGAACCGAAATGATTTCCGCGCCCGCCAGCGCCAGGGCGCGATAGAGCGCGGGAAAACGCACGTCGTAGCAGATGGTGAGGCCAAGCTTGGCGCCCATCGGCCCCTCGGCCAGCACGGCGGTCCCGCCGGGCGCGAAGGTGGCGCTCTCGCGATAGGTCTCGGCCTTCGACCCCAGCTGCACGTCGAACAAATGGATCTTGTCGTAGCGCGCGGCGATCTTGCCGTCGGGCGCGAACAGCAAGGAGCGATTGTGGCCGCGCCCATCAGGCGCCTTCACCGTCGTCGAGCCGAGCAGCAACCAGACGCCGAGTTCCGCCGCGATCGCGCGCCAGGCCTTCACGTCGGGATCGATCTCCTCCTCCAGCAGCGCCGACAGCAGGCGGTCACGGTTGCGATCCAGGCGCGTGGTGCATTCGGGCGTCGCGATCAGGCGCGCGCCGCTCGCCGCCGCCTCGCGCAGGAACGGCAAAGCGTGGGCGCGGTTGGCGGCGGGATCGATTCCCGACCGCAACTGCACCAATGCGACGCGGAGCGGGCGGCCCATCACGCGCCCGCCAGCAAGGGATCGAGGCGGCCCTCGCGCTCGAGCGCGTGCAGCTCGTCGCAGCCGCCGACGTGACGGTCGCCGATGAAAATCTGGGGAAAGGTCCGCGCGCCGCACGCGCGGCGGATCATCTCCGCCTTGGCGTCGGGGTTGAACGTGGCGTCGATCTCGGTCACGGCGGCGCCCTTCTTCTTCAGGAGGCCCAGCGCGCGCACACAATAGGGGCAAAACGCCCTGGTGTAGATCGTGACCGGCGCACTCATGCTGGCGATTCTCTCCTGCTCATAGGCTGACGTCTTCGGCACGGACGACGCGGGCGAGCGTCGCCACGAAAATCGTAGCCGCCCCCGCCTTCTTCAACGCGCGGGCGCAGGCCTCGGCGGTCGCACCCGTGGTGAGCACGTCATCGACCAGCAAAACCCGCTTGCCCGCCACGGCGCGTTTCGACGCAGCGAACGCGCCTTGGACGTTGCGGCGGCGTTCCGACGCGCTCAGCCCGGCCTGGCTCGGGCGACGCTTGACCCGGCGCAGCGCCTCCGGCGCCCAGGGCTTGCCCGTGCGGCGCGCGAGCGCGCCGGCCAGCCAGGCGGCCTGGTTGAACTTGCGCGCCGCAAGGCGCGTCCAGTGCAGCGGGGCCGGAACGATGAGGTCCGTTTCCGCGATCAGCGGCCCGGCCGCCTGCGCCATCCAGGCCGCAAAGACGGCGAGCCCGTCACGGCGGCCGCCGCGCTTCAGATCAAGGACGAGACGGCTTGAGAGATCGTCATAGGCGAGCGCGGCGCGGGCGCGGTCATAGACCGGCGGTTCGGCGATGCAGGGACCGCACGCGGCCGCTTCTCCCTCGTCCTGCGGCAGCGGACGCCCGCAGCGCGCGCAGAGCGGCGCGGTGAGGAAGCTCAGCTTCGCCCACAGCTCCGGCTCGATCGCGCCGGGCGCGGCGACCAGGGCGTCGGAGAGCAGCGAGCGGGGCGGCCAAACCAGATCGGCGAGCCAGGCGACGGCGCCGCGGCTCCCCATCGGCTTCGCGTGACCATAAGGTGGCCCCATGACCGCCCCTCCAGCCCCGCTATTTGATGCGCGTTTGGCGCGCCTGCATAGAGCGCGCGCGGCGGCGGGGTTCGCGGAGCACGCGTTCCTGCACAAGAACGCGGCGACGGACCTGGCCGAGCGCCTGGAAGCGATCCCGCGCCGATTCGAACGCGCGCTGCTGCTCGGCGCGCCCGCGCTCATGCGCGCGGCGATCGCGCAGCGGCCGGCGC
>JACAEE010000108.1 GCA_013389015.1 Hydrogenophilaceae bacterium
CGCGCGAGGCGATCGCGGCGTTCGAGCAGAGCGTCGGGCGGCGCGTCACCGGCGCAGCGACCGCCCCGGTGCTGGCCGCCGCGCGCCGCGCCGCGCGGCGTTGATGAAGCGATGCGTGGCGGCGGCGCATCGCGCGCCGCATCCTCCCCGCGATTGGAGAGTCAGCGGGCCCCTTCGAGCGCTTCGTAGGCGACGAGCGTGAAGCGGGCCTGCTCGACGGCCCGCATCCGCCGGCCGATCGCGCCATGGAGGCTGTCGTCCCAAACGGTCCATCGGTCGATGAAGGCGTTGGCGGCGGCGCGGTCGCCGGCGCGCTGCAGCGCCAGGACTTCGCGTAGGAGCGATTGGACCGCGTCGGGATAGCGCGCGTAATCGATCGCGAGGACGCCGTTCTCGAAGCGCAAGAGGCCGCGGTCCATGAACCAGTTCCACTGGATGAGCTGCATGGTCTGGTAAGGCTGGGCGCGGCGCGGGCGGTTCTTCTGCAGCACGCGGCGAACGCCGGAGGCGTAGATCGAGCGCAGCTGCGCATCGGTGAAGAGGCCGCGCGCGCGCAGCATCCGCGCGGCGAAGAGCGAGACGAGGTCGGCCTTCATCTCTTCAAGCAAATCGGCGGCGTCCTCCAGCGCGACGTCGAGATCGCGGCCGTCGGCGGTCTGGTCGACGCCGAGATAATGGCCGATCTCGTGCCAGAGGGTGCGGTAGAAGCCGCCGTCGAGGGTGAGATCGCCGTGATGGGCGGGCGCGACGGCGGCGTTGAACTCGCGCTCGGTGTTGGCGAAGAGCTCGGGGCTGCGCAGGATGTTGCCGCGCATCAGGATGGTGCGCCCGTACTGGCGCGCGAGATAGGCCTCGTTGGGCAGGATGGTGGCGGTGTTGGTCCCGCGCGCCTGGCCGAAATCGGCGATCACATTGTAGACGGCGACGGGAATGTTCGAGCGCACTTCCTTGTGCGCGTCGTAGGGCAATGCATTTTCGATGTCCTGGATGCCGGCGACGGCGCGCGCCAGCTCGCGCGTGGCGGCTTCGTCGCGCTGCAAGAGCGAGAGCGAGAAGAACGCCTTCACGCCGAAGAGCGCGTCGTCATAGGTCTCGTAGGCGCCGATCTGGGCGTTGAGCGCGCCGGTGAAGCGGCCGGTGACCCAGGCGGCGTCGCCGCCTTCATAGTCGTCGGTGAGCAGGTCGCGCCCGCGCAGGCGCAGATAGCGCGCGAACGCGGGATCGCCCGCCTCGACATGCGCGGCGGCGGCGTTCAAATGTCCGTACACGGCCATGATCTCGTCGGCGTAGGCGACCGAATAGGGCACGGCGATATAGCGCTCAGACGAGTGCAGGCGCGCGCGCAGGCCGGGATGCAGCGTGTCGAGCGCGGGGTGGCGGTCGAGCGCGGCGAGCGCCTGGGCGATGTTCGCATGGGTCGCCTCGCGCACGAGCGCGCGTGTGGCGAGGATCTCGTCGCGGCGCCCCGGATGGGCGGCGAAGAAGGCGTCGAAGGCCGCGCGCGTCGCATCCTGGGGATAGACGTTCTTGCCCGGGGTCTCCGGAACGACGGTGAGCATCGGCGCGCGCTCGTTCTCCAGCGTGGTGGCGATCGGTCCGCCCATGGCGGCGAAGAGCGTGCGCAGATCGCTGCGTGCCTGCGGCGCCGCGAGATAGGCGGCGGCCGCGCGCGCCTGGGGATGGCGCTGGTCGAGATAAAGCGCGTGCATGATCTCGCCGGCGGCGAGGAGTTCGCGGACGGCGGCCTCCTCGCCCGGCGAGAGCGTTCCCGGCGGACGCGCCAGATGCAGCGTCTGCAGGCGGGCGATGATAGGCGCCGTCTCCGCCTCGGTCATTGCCGGGGCCATGGCGCTGCGCGCGGCGGGCGCGCCGGTCTGTGCGGCGGCGGCGAAGGCGAAGAGGGCGGCGGCGATGGCGGCGAGGACGAGGCGCATGGCGCTTCCTAACAGGCCCGCACCGATCGCGCATGCGGCGCGCGACCAGCGGCGTGCGCTTCATCCGGGAGCGGAGGGCTCAATTCGTGGGGTCGATGGAGGGCGGGGGCGGAGCGCTTTCGATGTGCTTCAGCCGACGCGAGCGGCTGGCGAAAAGCGCCATGATCAGCGCAAGCGCGAGCGAGATCGCGAGCGGCGCGAGCGGATGGAGATAGTCATAGGCCACGCCCCCCGTGATCGGGGAGATGACGAAGCCCGCGCCGTTCACGGCGACCACGAGACCGGCGGCTGCGCCCTGCTCGTGCGGGCGCACCGACATCGACGCCCCGCCGGCGAAGCCCGGGCGCGCCAGCCCGAAGCCTGCGCCTTGGAGGAATTGCGAAACCACCAGCGCGCCGAGCGTCGTGGCGAGCATCTGCAAGACGATCCCCGCGCTCAGCACCGCGGCGCCGGCGATCATGAAGGTGGAGCTCTTCCAGTGCAGGCGCGGGATGAGCGCCATCTGCGTGGCGAGGAGCGCAAGGGCGCCGACCATGAAGCCCGCGCTCGCCTGTTCCGCGGCCGCGCGCCCGGTGACGTCGAGGCGATCCATCAGATAGAGCGTGTAGGTCTGTTGGATCGTGCCGCCGAGGATGGAAAGGCCGAACCCATAGATCAGGAACGGCGCGAGGCGATCGTCGCTCGCCAGGCGCCAGGAATCGATCCAGCGCGCGCGCTCCGGCGGGGCGGAGGGCTTTTCCGGCTCCGGCAGAAACCGCCAGATCGTCCAGGCCGAGGCCCCGGCCAGCACGCACGTGAAGATCAGCGGGAAGACGAGGCCGAAGCGTCCGGCCAGCACCGCGCAGATCGCCGGGCCCATCGTGGCGCCGAGCGCGAAGGCGGCGGTGAGCGCGGCGATGCGCTCGGTGCGCTGCGCGGGCGTCGAGCGGTCGGCGACATAGGCTTGCGAGGCGGGGCTCGCGGCCGAGCCCACCGCCCCGAAGATCGCGCGCGCCAGGATGAGGCAGGCGAAGAGCGCCGCGCCGCTGAGGAGCCCGTTCAGGCCGATGATCACGACGATCGCGAACAGGCCCATCGAAGCGGCGTAAGCCGCCATGCCCAGTGCGATGATCGGCTTGCGGCCGACATCGTCGCTGCGCCGGCCCCAGAACGGGCTCGCAAACACCCAGAAGAGCGCTGAAAGCGAGAAGATCCAGCCCAAGCTCGCATCCGGCAGGCCGAGTTCGCGGGCGAGCGGAGGCAGGAGCGGCTGCAGCATCGAATTGCCGGCGCCGACCACGAGCAGCGACACGTAAAGCAGCCGGTAAGATCCTCCGGAGGCTGGCGCGGGCGCGGCGGGCTGTGGCGAGGGAGCGGCCATGGGGCGGGCTCCTCGCGTAGTGCAGGTCGCGTGCGGAGGGAAGCCGGCGAAATGGCCGCGCGCCTGCGCACGCCGGGGCCGCGCCTGGCGAACGGAAACATTAAGCGAAACGGGGCGTTAAGCCGGGGCTGCCATAAGGCTCCCTGGGTAGGGTTCGAGCGGCGCCGGAAGGCGGCCGCGCGCGCCCCGCATGGATCTAAGGGCAGAAGCCCCAAGGGCTGGCAGATGTTTGCGATTATCGGGTTCGTGGTGATCCTGGGCATGGTGTTCGGCGGCTTCGTGCTGGCCGGGGGCCATTTCGAAGTGATCCTCAAAGCGCTGCCGTTCGAAATGATGATGATCGGCGGCGCCGCCGTCGGCGCGATCATCATCTCCAACGACCTGACGACGCTCAAAGCTCTCGGCGGGGGCTTCGGCAAGGTCATGAGCGGCCCGAAATGGAAGAAGCAGGACTATCAGGACCTGCTGTCGCTGCTCTTCCAGCTTACCAAATTGATGAAGTCTAAAGGCGTCGTCGCGCTCGAGCCGCACATCGAGAAGCCGGATGAAAGCGCGATCTTCCAGAAGTATCCGAAGCTGCTGAAGGACCATCACGTCACGTACTTCATCTGCGACACGCTGCGGATGATGACGATGAACCTCGACGACCCCCACCAGGTCGAGGACACGATGGAAAAGCAGCTGGAGAAGCATCACCACGAGGCGCTGAGGCCCGCGCAGGCGCTGCAGAACACGGCTGACGCGCTGCCCGCCCTGGGGATCGTCGCGGCGGTCCTGGGCATCGTGAAAACGATGGGCGCCATCAATGAGCCGCCCGAGGTTCTGGGCCTCATGATCGGCAAGGCGCTGGTCGGCACGTTCCTCGGCGTCTTCCTCGCCTACTGCATGGTCGGCCCGATCGCCCAGCGCATGGCGGCCGCGATCGAAGAAGAGTCCCAGTTCTATAAGATCATCCGTGATGTTTTGGTCGCACACCTCCACGGCAACGCAGCGCAGGTGTCCGTGGAGATCGGTCGCGGCTCGATTCCCAGCGCAATGCAGCCTAGCTTTTCGCAGCTGGAGGAAGCGCTCACTGCGGCTGAAGCTTAGAGCGGCGGCTTCACCCGGCGGCGCCTGGGCGATCCCCTGGGCGGCGAGTTTTTCGCCTGCGATCAATCGGTTGCGGGCGCGCGTCGGCGGCGGCTTCATGCTTGGGCGCCGGCGCCTACGCCCGCGACCTATGCAAAACTGCAGGCGCCTCGGCGGCCGGAGCGCTTGCCAATAGGGTTAATCCCTGTCTATCTCTCTCGCCGCGTTGAGGTGCTCAACGCGTGGGACGAGGATAAGACTCATGACGAAGCTCAAACTGGCTCTGGCGGCGGGCGCTGCTGCTGTTCTCGCGTTCGGCGTCGCTGCCTGCGGCAACACCGCGAAGGAAGAAGCGGCCCCGGCGGAAGCCGAGTCGGCTGCTCCGGCTGCGACGGAAGAAACCGCGGCTCCGCCGGCTGGCGAAGCCATGGAAGGCGCCGAAGCTGCTGCGACGACGGAAGAAGCCGCTCCGGCCGCCGAAGAGAAGAAGTAAGCTCTTCGCTCCGAACTCGTTCGGACCTAGGACGGGCCGCTCCGCAAGGGCGGCCCGTTTGCTTTTGTCGGGCGCAATGGCGCTAGGTTTGGTCCATGCCGCGCCTGCCTGACGCTCCCGATCTCGAATGGACCGACGAGGGGACGCCGCGCGCGCGGGCGTTCGGCGACGTCTATTATTCCCGGGGCGGCGGGCTCGCCGAGACGCAAGCGGTGTTTCTCGCCGGGTGCGGGCTGCCCGGGGCGTGGGAAGGCCGGCGCCTGTTCACGATCCTGGAGCTCGGTTTCGGCGCCGGGCTCAACGCGCTCGCAGTCTGGCGCCTCTGGCGGGCGCGGCGGTCGCCGCCAAGCCTGCTGCATATGATCAGCATTGAAGCCTCGCCGATGAGCGCCGCGGACGCCGCGCGGGCGCATGCGGCCTTCCCGGAGATCTCTGACCTTTCCGCCGCGCTCGTCGCGCGCTGGCCTGCGCATGCGTTCGGCGCGCAGCGCCTGTGGTTCGAGGCCGATGGATTTGCGCTCACGGTCGTGCATGGCGACGCGCGCAAAGTCCTGGCGCGGCTTGAGGCGCAGGCGGACGCGATCTTCCTCGACGGGTTCGCGCCGGATCGGAACCCGGCGATGTGGAGCGATGAGGCCATGGCCGCGGCGGCGCGCTGCGCCGCGCCGGGCGCGCGGCTGGCGAGCTACTCCGTCGCCGGCGCGGTGCGCCG
>JACAEE010000130.1 GCA_013389015.1 Hydrogenophilaceae bacterium
ACCTAGGCCGGTTTCAACCGAAACCGGCCTAAACTTCTATTTGCGCTGAGGGCCCTCGGCGCTTGACGCCGGCGGCTTCTGGCCGAACGCTCCCCCTCCCAGCAGAGCCCGATCGGGGCCGACAACGGAGGAGACCATGAGCAGCGTCTACAAAGTCATCGAAATCATCGGCGTCTCCAAGAAGGGCTGGGAGGACGCCGCGAAGGAGGCCATGACCTCCGCTGCGGAGACCCTGCGCGACCTGCGCGTCGCCGAGGTGGTGAAGATGGACCTCACCCTCAAAGACAATGGCGAAATCGACATGTTCCGCACCAAGCTCTCCGTCAGCTTCAAGTACGAGAAGAGCTAACCGGAACGAAAAGGCGCCGGCGACGCGATACGCCGCCGGCGCCTCCAACGCAGTCCAAGCCTGATGATCGCCTAGACGGGCACCCACTCGCCCATGGCGTTGCGGCAATAGGTTTCCGGCGGCAGCTCCTGGCGCCCGTGCACCGGGTGCTGGACGGTGGCGGTCACCCGCCGGCATTCCGGGCCGCGATCCGACGCCGACGGCGGATTGACGTACACGGAGCGATTCTCGCCCTCTTCGCTCTGCCAGCTCGAGTTCACCGAACGGTTTTCCGCGAGCGCCTGCTGGTAGCCGCGCTCGATATTGGCGCGGTCGCGGGCTTGCAGCCACGAGCACACGGCGTAGGTGCCGAGCCCCCCGACCGCCGCGCCGATCGCGGCGTTTTCAGCGCGGTTGCCGCGCGGCGCGGTGGCCAGGCCGATGAGGCCGCCCACGACCGCGCCCGCGACCGCGTTCTGCCCGCAGCGCGAGAGCTGGCTGCCCCCGCCGCCATAGCCGCCGGTCGTCTCGCACGCGGCGAGCGCCAAAGCGCCGGCCAGAGCGGCCGAGATTACGAAAAGACGCATGATCATCCTCCTCGGGGCGGTTCCCCGGCCCTGTGAAAAACCCCTCGCGCGGGCTGATCTTAGCCCAGAGGCGGCCTCTTAAGAAGCGATCCCAAGGCGATTGTGAGGCGCGGCCGGACGACGGCGCGCCGCCGCATGCGGCGCGCGCAGCGGCGGCGCTCTCAGCCCACCACCCGGCAGGAGACCTGCTCGCCGGCCGGCGAGGTCCACAGCGCCTCGTCGCCGCGCCCGCGGATCTCCACGCCCTCGTCGGCGTAGCGGAATCCGGAGCCCGAGATCTGAACCGGAAGCGCGATCGAGGCGCCGGCGTCCTCCGAGACGAAGGCGCGGCCCGCGGCGCGATCGAACGTGACTTCGAGGCGCGCGCCGTCGGCGCAGACATAGCGGGCGGTCGCCCGTTCCGGCGCGGCGTCGGGACAGGGCGTCGCGCAGCCGGCGAGGACCAACAGAGCGGCGGCGGAAAGAGGTCTCATGCAGGCAGCTTAGCTTGGCGCGACTGCGCCGTGAAGGAGACCGCGGAACCTGTGCGCCAGCGCGCGTAGATGCGGCGACGCGAGCCAAGCCCGCGCGGCCCGGCCGCGCCCCTTCCCGCCGCCCAGACGCGATGCTAGGCGGTTGGCGCCCGCGCTGGCGGCGACGCCACGCCTGAGGGCCCGTAGCTCAATGGTTAGAGCCGGCCGCTCATAACGGTCTGGTTGCAGGTTCGAGTCCTGCCGGGCCCACTCATTGCCGCACGTTGGCGGGAATGGGCTGAGCTTGCTTTGTGCAACCAGATGTCCGGATTGGCCGTGACGGCCGCCATTCGCCTGCATCTCAGAAGAGGCCGGAATTCGACGTTTCACGCCAATCGCCGTCCCTCAGCCACAGCGAAGACCGACGTCCAGATCAATGTAGGCGGAGACCCGTTTTCGCCGAGCACGAACGATAGGTAAGCATCTGCGCCCGGCGTGTAGAGAACGCCGTATCCCACCTGGTAAAGCTGATACCGTGGGCCTTGTCCTGCTTGAATGGTCGGCCCCGCCTCGTCGATGCTGATCTGCACGTCGCCGATGCCGGGCAGAAGATAACGCCCCGCTAGCGCCTCGACGTCTACGTCCATTTCCTCGGGCGGCACGTGTGGTCGCGGCTCTGCTTCTCGGCCCTCGGCGATCGCCACAAGGCTCCGCATGAGCCAAGGCTGAAGCGGCGGCGCCATCGTATTGTTGCTGACAAAAACCACGCTGATCCGTCGCGACGAGTCCCAATAAACCAAGTTGAAGAAAGCCTGATGGTGGCCGGTGTAGTAACAGCGAGCGCGATCCGGCGCGCAGTACCAGCTGGACAGGTTCAGCGCGGAGACATCGCCGCCGACGCGCGCGGGCGCCAACGCGGTATTGAGCACCGCCTCGGGATGCACACGGCCATCGATCCAAGCGCCCGCCCAAGCGTGCAGGTCGCGTGCCGTAAAATAGACGTTAGATCCTCCATAGATCGCCTCGTTATCAAATACGTCGAAAACATCGGCGCCGGGCAGGCTAGAACGAAATCCCAGAGTCCGCGGTTGGGGCCAATCGGCGAACCTCGCAGGCCGCACGAACGCAGCGCCCGCGCCGATGCCGCCGAGCATGCGCCCTATCTGGTCCTCGTACGATGCGCCGGCAACGCGCTCGGCTAGAAGCGCAAGCGTGTCATAGCAGGCATTGCAGTAACTGAACGTTGCGCCAGGCTGCCGCAGAGGGCGAGGTGATATGCGCCGCATGAAGGCCTGCAAGGCCACGTTTCCAGTCGCGGCATCAGCCTCGGGCAGCGGCTGAAAAGGATCATAATCGGGTGCCCCCGATGTGTGGCAGAGCAAATGCTCGATGGTGACATCGGCGTAGGGAAACTCAGCGACGTGCGCCTGAACCGGATCATTCAGCGCTATTCTCCCCTCATCGATCAAACGCCAGATGAGCGCTGCTGTGACCGTCTTCGCAAGCGAAGCGCCGTCAGCGGCAGTGTCGAGTGTGAAGGGACGCGTTCGATCGGCCGCGCCGAAAGCACCTTGGTAGACGATTTCGCCGTCGCGCGAGATGATGACAGCGCCACTGAAGTCCCCAGCCTCGTGCATGCGCTCCAGCAAGGTGTCAGCACGGCCGTGTAGTGTTGCAGTCTCCGAGCTGTCTGCGCAGCCGCCGATTACCAGCAACAGGACGGAGATAAGTCCATGAATCGCAAGCCTCATTGCGCGCCTCCCGTACCGACGCGCCGGAAGTTAATCCAAAATCCCGGGACGCAACACTAAGTGGTGAATGTCCGAAGAGGGCAATCGCCGCCTGAGGGCTTACGAATGCCCGGTCACGGCCCCCCGATTAGCCTCGCGGCTTCTGTCGCGCCCGCTCGGGCTTCGGGGGAGCGGGCAATGTCAAAATCCAGTGCCCAGTTTTGCTCTCCCAGGTCCACCGCGCCTCGCGACGTCGTCAGACATTGTCTTGTGAAGGCCGACGTCCGGATTGGCGCGTATGCCGCTCGCCGGCGGCGCTTCTTGGCCTTGGCGTGGCGATGTTGGCCGCGCGCCTGCAGATCGAACGCCGCGAACTCGTGCGCCTGTCGCCGCGCTGGCGCGCCGATGCGGGCGCGATTTTTCTCTACAACGCCGGCAAGGCGCTCGGCCCCGCGAAAACGCGCGCCTTCATCGACTTCATTACGGAGGCGTTCAAACGCGCGCGTCGCGCCAGCCGCTCGCCGGCGGCGTGCGCCGATATCAAGCTCGCCGACGCGGCGCGCGGGCATCGTCGGTGTTGCAGGGCGGCCCCGCTTCCCTAAATTGACCGTGCAGCGCGCCGGCGCGACAGGGAGACTTGATCAGTGGCCATCACTCAAGCCCGCGCTGCGGCCGCGCAACTCAATCGCGAATGCTTCTGCGTCACGCTGGACCACACCGCCCTCGCCTCGGCGCTGCAGGACGAAGTCGGCGATCCGGAGTTCTTCGCCACGTTGGCGCGATCGCGCCCGCACCTGTTCTCTCACACCCCGGTCTTCCTGCCGAAGGCGGACCGAGACGCCATGCGCGCCGTCGTGCGCGCCATCGAGGACGCAGCGCGCCTGCCTGCGTATCAGGAGGCGGCGCTCGCCTGGGCGCCGCCGGTCGCGCGCGTCGATCACGGGCCGGCCGGCGCCTTCATGGGGTACGATTTTCATCTGACCCCGGAAGGCCCGAAGCTGATCGAGATCAACACCAACGCCGGCGGCGCGTTTCTCAACGCCTTTCTCGCCCGCGCCCAAGGCGCGTGTTGCGTCGAGGTCGAACGCGCCCTCACGTCTGCGATGCTCGACGATTTCGACGACGCCGTCCTCGCCATGTTCGCCGCGGAATGGCGCCGCCAGGGCCGCGCAAAGCCGCTCGTGCGGCTGGCCATCGTCGACGATCGCCCACAAGAGCAATACCTCTATCCGGAATTCCTGCTGGCCAAACGCCTGTTTGAGCGTCACGGCATGGAAGCCCTCATCGCCGATCCGCACGAGCTCCGATTCGAGCACGACGTACTCCAGCACGCGGGCCAGCCTATCGACCTCGTCTATAACCGCCTCGTCGACTTCGGCCTCGAGGCGCCGGACCATGCGGCGCTCAAGGCCGCCTATGAGAGCGGTGCGGCCGTCGTGACGCCTAATCCGCGAAACCACGCGCTCTTCGCGGACAAGCGCAACCTCGTCCTCCTCTCCCAGCCCGAACTTCTGATGCGCTGGGGCCTCGCGCCTGCGCACAGGGAGGCGCTCACAAGCATTCCGGCGACGCACCGCGTCAGGGGCGGCGACGCCGAAGCGCTGTGGGCCGCGCGCAAGGGCTATTTCTTCAAGCCCGCGACCGGTCATGGCGGCAAGGCCGTCTATCGCGGCGACAAGCTCACCAAGAGCGCCTGGAGCGACATCCTCGCCGGCGACTATGTCGCGCAGGCCATCGCGCCGCCCAGCGAGCGGACGATCGAACTCGACGGCGTGCGTGTGCAGCGGAAGGCGGATGTGCGGCTCTATACTTATGACGGCGCCATACTGATCGCAGCCGCGCGTCTCTATCAGGGCCAAACCACGAACTTCCGCACGCCAGGCGGCGGCTTCGCGCCCGTCTTCTTCATCTGAACGCTATCGCAGCCATTTGACAGCCGCGCGGTAGTATGCATTGTGTGCATTTGTGCGCTCTTGTGCACATGTTGACGCGCGAGGCGCTGACGGCCGCACGGAATGGGAAGCGCAGGCATGATCGACTTCTACGCAGCGAGAACGCCGAACGGACGCAAGATCGCGATCATGCTCGAAGAATGCGCTGCCCGCTACGAAACCCGCTTGATCGACCTTGGACGCGGCGAGCAGTTCGAGCCCGCGTTCACGGCGATCAATCCGAACGCCAAGATCCCGGCGATCGTCGATCGCGACGGCGCGGCTTCCGTCGTCGTTTTCGAATCGGCGGCGATCCTGATCTATCTCGCCGAAAAGTTCGGCCGCCTTCTCCCGGTCGAGGCGCCGGCGCGCGCGGCCTGCATGAGCTGGACGGTCTGGCAGGCCGCCAATGTCGGGCCGATGTTCGGCCAGGCGCACCATTTCACCAGCAGGGCGCCGGAGACATGCCCCCATGCGATCGAGCGCTTTGCAGCGGAATCGGCGCGCTTGCTGCATGTCATGGAACGGCGCCTCGGCGAGGCGCGCTTCCTTGCCGGTGACTATTCCATCGCGGACATCGCGGTCTTCCCCTGGATCAGGGCGGCGCTCGACCCAATGGCGAGCGCGCGGCCGGATCTGGTGGGCGATACGCCCAATATCCGGCGCTGGTTCGCGGAAGTCGGCGCCCGTCCGGCGGTTCAGCGCGGGATCGCGTTTGGCGCTTAGGCGCGCGACTTTCGCGCGGGCCCGGGGCAACAGATCTCCACCAGCGGCGCCGCCGCATCGCGCATGGCGGCGAGCCTGTCCACGATGACGGGGCCGTTGAGTTCGTAGAACACCTGCCGCCCTTCTCGCGTCGAGACGGCGACGCCCGCGTGTTCGAGAATCTGCAAGTGACGCGAAATGACGGATCGATCCTGCGGAAGAGCCTCTGCGATGGCGCCGATATCGGCCCTGCCCAGCTTGATCAACCGGCGAACGACCTCCAACCGCGTCGGGTCGCAGAACGCCTTGAAGAACGCCGCGTCGAGGACAGCGAGGCAAGCGTTTGCGGCGGCGGACCGGGACATCTGCTTCATGCCTGCATTATGTGCACACGCGCGCATACATCAAGACGCGCCAAGCGGGCGCCGGCAAGGCCTCACGCCGAGACGGCGCGTCAATTCGCATCCACGAAGCGCACCGAAAGGCCCGCTTCGTCGCGCACGATGCGGGTTTCGACATCGAACAGATCTTTCAGCAGAGCCGGGCTGAACACGTCGGCCGTCGCGCCCTCGACGAGGACGCGCCCGTCCTTCAGGGCGAGGACGCGATCGGCGTAGCGCGCCGCGAGCGAGAGATCGTGCAGCGCCGCGACGACCAGGCGCCCTGCGTCCGCGAGCGCGCGCAGGCGCCGCATGGCGTCGAGCGCGTGCCTGGGATCAAGGCCCGAGATCGGCTCGTCGGCGATGAGCATCTCCGGGTCGCCCACCATCGCGCGCGCCAGCATTGTACGCGCGAGCTCGCCGCCGGACAGCGTCGTCGCCGCCTGCTCGCGCCGATCAGTCAGATCGCAGTGCGCGAGCATATCGGAAATGCGCGCGCGCTCGGCCTGCGGCAACGCGCCGAACGCAGGCAGCACCGGCGTCAGCCCAAGCGCGACGACGCGCTCGACGCTGATCGGCCACTCGCAGCGCGCGTTCTGCGGCAAGTAGGCGCGCCGTCGAGCGAGCGCGCGCCGATCGATCGCCAGCACCGGCGCGCCATCAAGCGTCACTGCGCCTTCGTCGGGCTTGAGCAGGCCGGCGAGCGCCATGAGCAGGGTCGACTTCCCCGCGCCATTGGGGCCGATGACGGCGGTCAACCCTGGCGCGGCGATTCGGGCCGTGATCCGATCGAGGATGCGCTTCTTCCCGCGCACCACGGTGAGCGACTGGACCTCGAGCCTGGTCATGGCGTCCCCTGAGCTCCGGCGGCGCAGCACGGCGCCGCCGGAGGCGCGTCATAGGTCAGAATCCGGCGCGCACGCCGACATAGAAGGCGCGCTCCGGCGCGCGGTAGGTATAGACCTCCTCATATTCCTCATCGAGCGCGTTCTCGACGCGCGCATAGAGCGAGATCGCCTCGCTCATGCGCACGTCGCCGCCGATGTTCACGAGCGTGAACGCCGGGAGCTGGATCGGATAGGGCCCGGAGAGGGTGAAGTTGTTGTCGAAGGTCTCGCCGTTGTAACGCACCGTCACGAACGCTCCGTACGCATCGGACGGCGCGCGCCAAGAGACGTTCACGCTCGCGATGTGCGGCGGGCGGCGCACTTCCTCGACCCCGTTCTGGGTCGCATCGAGCCAGGTGTATGAGCCGAAGAGACGCCAGTTCCCGACCGTCGCTTGCGCGCTCACCTCCACGCCCTGCTGTTCAGACTCCGTCGCCAAGTTGATCGGCGTGCAGAGCGGGAAGAGCGCGCAACTCAGCGCGATTTCGTCCTCCAGCGTGCTGTTGAAATAGGTCACGTCAACCCACGCCTGATCTGCGAAGAAACGCTGCTCCACGCCCACTTCCCAGCCGCGCGAGTATTCGGGCGTCAGGGCGGGGTTGCCGACATAGGTTGCGCCGACGAAGCCATAGAGCTCAGAATAGCCGGGATTCTTGATCCCGGCGCCCGCGGCGGCGTGAACGCGCGCGCCGCTGTCGAACATGTAGCTGCCTTGCAGCCGGTAGGTGTCGGCGTCATCGAAGCGCTCGTTCGAATCGAAGCGGTAAGCGGCGCCGAAGCCCAGCCGGCCGCCGACGACGGCGTCGTACTGCACGGCATAGCCGACATTATCGATCTCGCGCTTGTCGGAGAACGGAGGCGGCGCGCCCGGCGACGTCGTCTGCGCGCCTTCCCGCTCGAAGTCGATCGCGCCGGTGAGCGTCTGCTCGAACCCCTGGCCGCCGAACGCGAGCGAACCGACATAGGAGACCTTGAGCCGCGAGCCTTCGCTGCCGGACTCGAAGGCGCCGCCCGAGAACGCCTCCCGACCCGCCTCGACGCCCTGGAGCGTCAGCGCATTGGACCAGGCGCCGTCCAGCCATTCCCATTCGCCGCTGATGAGGCCGTAGGCGCCTTCGTTCTCGGTGTAGTCGTCGCTGTCGATCGCGAAGCCGTAGGTCGGGCCAGGCGGCCAGTTGAAGTCCTGGTCGTTGGTGTCCGCCGTCGTATTGGCGTAGCGGCCGATGGCGCGGATGCGCGCATTTTCGGCGAGGGTGAAGACGAAGCGGCCGGACAGGACATAGTTCTCAGCGCCGACGTCGCGCACGCCGCCGCGCGCGGTCGGCACGCCGTCCGTCGCCTGATACCCCGCGCTGACCGCGAAATCGACAGGCCCCGCAACACCGGCCACACGCGCCGACGCATCCCATGAATTGAACGAGCCGTACTCGATGCGGCCGCGCGCGCCCGGCGCCTCGGCGCCGCTCGCGGTGATGTAGTGAATGACGCCGCCGATCGCATCGGAGCCATAGAGCGCGCTCTGCTGGCCGCGCAGCACTTCGATGCGCGCCACCTCGTCGGCGATCAGCGTCGCGAAATCGAACTCGCCGAAATACGGATCGGCGACTTCCATGCCGTCGATCAGCACCAGCGTGTGGTTGCCCTCCGCGCCGCGCATGCGAATTTGCGTTTGACCGCCGACCGCGCCCGTCCGGCTGACGGAAACCCCCGGCGCATCGCGCAGAAGGTCGGAAATGACGCGCGTCTGGCGCGTTTCGACATCTTCGGCGCTGATCGTGGTCACCGACGCGCCGAGCGTGGCGCGCGACACGCCGCCTTCCGCACGCGTCGCGGTGACGATGATCTCGTCGTCATTGTTCTCTTGCCCGAACGCCAGATCCGGCGCCGCGGCCATCGCCAACGCCAAGGCGACGCTGGATACATGCTTGCTCATGGACTTTCCCCGTCGGCGTCGAACGACCAGGGCGGAGAGCCTCCATGGAAATCCACGGCCGGCGCGGGCGGCGGACGGACGCCTAATAGCGCCAGCCGGCCGGCCGAAGCGGCTCTCCACCGCGCTTCGTCGCTCAGACGGGTTCCCGCGCCTGGACCATCCCCTGGACCCAAGCAAGAGCGACACGCGCCGACCGGTCTCCTGGCTTGCGGGTCATGGTGCGATGCGCGGCCTTCCCGGGACTTTCGTCGCCAGTGACTGCGATCCGGCTCGACGCCGGACCACGATGCGCATCGCGCTCGCCGCTCACAGTTGCAGGGACAGCCGCAGATTCCGGAGGCGAATCCGTCACTGCGTTCCCGTTAAGCCCTCGCGGGCGCCGGCGCGATCCGGCGGCGTGACGCCGCCGTGCGTTTCGCTTAACAGCGCTTTTCGCAAGCGCGCAAGAGCGTTCGCAGTCGCGTTGACAAGGCGTGACCGCGCCGTCACGGTGCCGGCGACGGTCCCTTCCAGCGAAGGGTTAATCGGGAATGCGGTGCGGGCGCTCGCCTTAATCCGCAGCTGCCCCCGCAACTGTGAGCGGAAAGCGTCGGCCCATCGCCACTGGAGTTCGCTCTTCTTGAGTCCGCCCGTCAGGGCGCTCTGGGAAGGCGGCCGGCGCGCCTGATCCGCAAGCCAGGAGACCTGCCGTCGCACCATCGAGCGTCGCCGGGCGGGGCCCCTCGGCGGCGGCTGCGCTCCATGATGAGCGCCTCCCTTCTGCGTGGGCAGGAGGCGTTTGGCCCCGCGAAGTCTGCACGCCGCATGGCTCACATCGCAGACGGGGGAAGCGCAATGATGCTGACGCGTCGCGAGTTCGCGAGCGCCGCGGCCGGCGCCTGCGTTCCGCAGGGCGCGCCCGCACGGCGCATCGTGTCGCTCAATCCGTGCCTCGACGTCATTCTGGCGCATGTCGCCGACCGCGGGCAGATCGCCGCCCTCAGCCACTACGCGCGCGACCCGTCGAGCTCTACGATCGCGGCGGTCGCGCGCACGCTGCCCTACACTTACGAAAGCGCGGAAGAGATCATCGCGCTCAACCCCGATCTGGTGCTCGCCAGCGTTCATTCGGCGCCGGCGACCCGCCAGGCGCTCGCGCGGCTCAACATCCCTGTCGCCACATTCGCCGTGCCCAACAGCGTCGCGGAGAGCCTCGCGCAGATCGAAACGGTCGCTGGCCGCATCGATCGCGCGGCGCGCGGCGCAGCGTTGATCGCCCGCATCCGCGCCGCGATCGCGGAAGCGGAACGCGGCGCTACGCGCCGCCCGATCAAGGCGCTCGTCTTCCAGCCGCGCGGCCTGGTCGCAGGCAGCGGCACGCTGACCGACGAGATGCTGCAGCGCTTGGGCTTTGAAAACGTCGCGGCGCGCTATGGCGTCGCCTTCTGGGGCAATGTTCCGCTGGAGAGCCTGATCGCCGATCCGCCCGAACTTCTGCTGTCCAGCGCGCCGAGACCCGGCGCGCGCCCCTATTCGGAGCGCCTCCTCCAGCATCCCGCGCTCGCGCGCCTTGCGCATCGCATGCGCCGCGGCGTTTTCCCCGAGGCTTGCCTCTATTGCGGCGGTCCGGTGCTCCTGGAAACGACGCGCGCGCTGGTCGCCGCGCGCGAGGCCTTCTGGGCGGCCGGCCAATGAAGCGCGCCTGGCACTGGGGTCTCCTGATCTTGGCGCCGATCATTCTGGCGGGTCTCTCGCTGATGGTCGGGCGGGCGGTCGTGCCGTTTTCAGCGTGGTTCGATCAAGCGGATCCGCGCTGGGCGATCATATTCGAGCTGCGCGCGCCGCGCACGATCCTTGCGCTTCTCGTCGGCGCCGCCCTCGGCCTCGCGGGCGCGGCGATGCAGGGCTATACGCGCAACCCGCTGGCCGATCCCGGCGTGCTGGGCGTTTCCGCGACGGCCGCATTCGGCGCGGTGCTCACGCTCTATTTCGGCGCCGCCGCAACGCCGTGGCTTCTGCCGGTCGCCGCCATCATCGGCGGCGTCGTCGGCGTGATCCTGCTGATGATGCTGTCCGGCCTGAGCGGCAGCGCGATCACCTTCCTGCTCTCCGGGGTCGTGTTGCAGGCGGTGGCGGGATCGGCCGTCGCTTTCGCGCTCAGCCTGGCGCCGAATCCGTGGGCGACGCAGGAGATCATCGACTGGCTCATGGGCGCGCTGACCGATCGCTCCTACGACGAGGTCACGCTCGCGGCGCCGTTCATCGGCGCCGGCGCCGCGATGCTGCTTTCCTTGCGCCCCGCGCTCAATGCGCTCTCGCTCGGCGAAGCGAGCGCCGCGTCGCTCGGCGTGAACCTGCGGCGCACGCAGGCGGGGCTGGCGCTGGGCGTTGGGCTTACGGTCGGGGCCTGCGTCGCGGTGACGGGGGTGATCAGCTTCGTCGGGCTCATCGCCCCGCACATCCTCCGCCCACTGACGAACGGCGAGCCGGGCCGCCTGCTGCTCCCGAGCGCGTTCGGCGGCGCCATCCTCGTGCTCGCCGCCGATCTGCTCGTGCGCCTGACGCCCGCAGCGGCGGAGGTGAAGCTCGGCGTCGCGCTTTCGGCGATCGGCGGCCCATTCTTCCTCGCCGTGCTCATCAGCATGCGCCGGCGAATGGCGTGAGCCGCGCCGAGCCTGTGCAGACTGCGCAGCGATCAGAAGCGGAAGCGCACCGAGGCGTTGAGGCTGTGGCGGTCGATCTGGTCGCCGAACTCGCCTTCGTACATCAAGGACACCTGCGAGTGCTCGCCGCCGCCGCTGAGCGTCAAGCCCGCCACCATCCCGCCGTCGCCGATCTCCTCGTCGATCAGCGTGAACGGGGTCCCGCCGGAGACGTAGGTGATCGTGCGCTCGGCCGGGTCGTCGATGATGTTGCTGCGATAGCCGACGCTGAGCTTGGGCGTGAACTCCGCGCCGCCGCGGCGCGCGTCGCCGAAGCGCCAGGAGAAATCGAGCGCCGCGTCCGCCCAGCTGCGGCTGGTGGAAGCCTCTTCGATTGCAAGATCGATCGCGGCGCCGCCGCCGCTCTCTTCGTAGGCGTCTTCACGCAGGCCGATATAGACGATGTTGGCGCGCGGCGTGATCGTGAACCGGTCGCCCAGGCGCACCGGAAGCCCGATCTGCGCCAGGCCATGGCCCTCATACGTCATCCAGTCCGCTTCGGCGGTGGCGGAGAAGCCGGAGAACGACACCTGCCGGTCCGACGACATCTGCGCGGCGCCGACGCCGCCGATGAGATCCCACTCAAACGGACCCAGCCCGCCGCCGAGATAGGCGTTGAGCTGGCCGAGGGAGGTCGAGATCACGCCGCCGCGCCCACCCTCTTCCACTTCGCTGGTGGAGAAGGCGACAGAGAGACCGAAAAGAACCCCCGGCGAAAGCGGCCCATCGACGCCGGCGGCGAAGCCGAAGCCCTGGCCTTCATAGTCGACGCCGAAACTCGGCGCGTCGCGTTCGACCTTGTAGCCGATCTCCTGCACCCAGGCGGAATCGTGCGCGAATCCGCTCATCCGCGCCGTGGAGAGCCGGTTGGCGGTCGCGCCCTGCCCCTGTGCGACGGCGGTGACGGCAAGTTCGGCCGAGCCGGCGGCGAAGTTGGGCAGGAGCTGGTTGTAGGCCTCGGCGAACTCCTGCTGCGTGTCGACGTTGGAGAACGCGACGGAGGCGGTCTGATCGCGCCGGAGCGCGTCGATGACGGAGGTGAAGGCCGCCGCCTCGTTCACGTCGAGGCCAAGTTCTTGCGCGGTCTTGAGCGCGTAGCGCGCCTCGAGCGCATTGGGGTCGCTGAGCGACACGCCGATCTCGATATTGTAGACGAACGGAATCCCCTCGCCGGAGAGGGTGCGCGAGACGAGATCGCCGCCGACGAGATTGCCGGCCCGCAGAAAGACGACCGAACCGTCCGTAGGCAGACCATCGACGAGGATAGGCGCGACCAGAGCCCCATCAGCGAAGCTGATCGTGCCTGACGCATTCAGCAAGGCCGAGTTCGCCGCATTGGCCGACACCGCCACGCGCAGGACCGAATCGGCGCCGAATGCGGCGCTGGTGAGGTTCAGCGCGCCGCCGGTGACGTCGAGCTCGCCGTCCGCGACATTGATGGCCAGCGCGCCGTCGGAATCGTTCAGCCGGCCGGAGACGAAAGCGCCGCCGTCGATGAAGAGACTGTCCGCGCCCGCGCCGAAGAAGATGTCGCCCGACACTTCCCCCGCTTGCACGGAGAAGGCGTCGCCGCCCGAGCCGAACCGCACATCGCCGACGATCTCGACATCGTGCGCGGAGCCGACATCGGTCGTGTCATCGTCGGTGAACGTGATCGTGGGGATCTGCAGCAACGTGACGCCGGTGACGTTGGCCGACACGTCGATGGCGATGGTCTCGCCGTTGAAGCCGTCCTCGCTGGCCTGCGCAGTCGCAGCGATCGAGCCCGAATTCGTGATGCTGACGACGCCGCCGGTCTCGTCGATGAAGGCGATCGCATCGCCGTTGTCGCCGACGATGGTGGCCGAGACGCCGCCGCGGTTATCGAAGGCGGAGACGCCGGCGCCGGCGGCGATCCGGGCGCCGTAAGCGACGTCGGGGTCGGACGAGGAGACCTGCGCGGACATTCGCCCGCGATTGAGAATCGTCGGCGCGACCGCGCCCTGGCCGGCGTAGAACGCCGTCGCGTCGGCGGAGACGGCGCTGGCGAGCACAGCGCCGTCATTGAGGAAACCGCCGACGATCGTGACAGTGTTCGCCCCGGCCCCGGCGATGCGCACGCCATAGGATTCGAAATTGTCGTAGACGCCGTTGCCGGAGATCGTCGATCGGTTGACGAGGCCGTAGCTCAGTCCCGCGAACCCGGCGCGGGAATCGACGACGGCGCCGAGCGTGGCGTCGGCGCCGTTGGTGGTGACGAGCAGCGCCGGCGCCGAGCCGAACGACAAGAGCGAGGCGCTCGTGTCGTCATTGGCGTCGTCGTCGGTGGTGACGCTGCTGTCGGGGCCGACCTCCGGGATCCCGTCACCATCGTCGTCTTGGTCGTCCTCCACGCCGACGCCGTCCACGAGCACGCCGCCCGCGACGCTGCCGCGCACGGACACCGCCGCGCCGCCGGTGAGCAAATCGTCGGCGTCGAGCTTGCTCAGCACATCGGCGCTGCTCGAACGCGTGGTCGTGCGGAACCCGGTCGCCTGAATCGTGCCGCGGATGCGGAAGGCGCCGCCGATGTCGGCGCCGATGTCGATTCCGGAGGAATTCGCGCCCTGGGCCGAAATCGTGCCTTCCTGGACGAAATCGCCGCTGATCGCGGAATTGACGTCGACGCCATAGGCATTGTCGCCCAGCACGGACACCGTGCCGTTGAGCGAAAGATCGCCGTCAAGCGCCGAATCGAGCCGGATGCCGGCCGAGGCGTTGCCTTCGATGTTGATCCGGCTGGCCGAGGAGAAGGTGAGATCGCCGGTGACGGCGCCGGGCCCGGATAGCCAGACCCCGACCCGGTTCGAGCCTTGCGCGAACTGGCCGTCGAGGTCGCCGTCGTTATCCGAGTCCGTGGCGGTGAACGTCTCGTTGAGCTCGATCAGGCCGGCATTGGTGAAGGTGGTGACGACGCCCCCTTCGATCAGCACTCCGGTCGTGTCGCTGTCGTCCTCGGAGCCGAGTTCGCCGTTGTTTGTGGCGGTGTTGTTGGAATCGATCGTCAGCGCTGCGCCGCTTTGCACGATCACGGAACCCTGGGCGTCGACGATGATGTTGTCGGCCGCGCCGTTATTGATCGTCGAGGTGGCGACAGGGGCGGTGCGGTCGTCGCTGATGGTCACATCCGCCAGCGCCGGCGACGCCGCCGCCGCGGCCAGGCTGACCATGTGGAAAAGGCCGACCCGTCCGGGCCTGCCGGCCTTGGGATCCGTGGTTGCGCCGCCCTGCGGCCGCCGCCCCTCGCCTGGCCGACCTTGTCCCTGCATCCCGATCCCCGTTCCTGTCGTCCGCGACTGGGCCTAAACGAGCGCCGAACCCGGTGCTCCCAGCCAGGTATGGCTCATTTATGTCTGGCCCCTCGCCGCTGATGCTATTGAGCGCCGATTCCCCGCAAGCGGCGCGTGGGCCCTCAGCCCGGTTCCGGTGCGCCGCCGCGTGTGAGATGGCACGATAGCAGGGCGCGTGCGGGTCACAACATGGTGAAACGCATCTACTTTCTCAGTCCGCCGCAGTAGCGCGCCGCTGCTGGCGCACGCACCCGCTGTCAACACCATTCGCCCCGGAGCCGCCATGGTTGAACGCGCCACCGACCTTCCCGACGACAAGCCGGGCCGCTACGCGGCTCTGCGCGCCGAGATCGCCGCGGTGATCGCCGGGGAGCCCGATCGGATCGCACGCTGCGCCACAGCCGTCGCGCTGCTCGCGCACGCCTTTCCCGACCGCTTCCTGTGGACCGGATTCTACCTGGTCGACCCGCAGAAGCCCGAGGAGCTGGTCGTGGGGCCCTATCAGGGGCGCCTGGGCTGCCTGCGGATTCCGTTCGGAAAGGGCGTGTGCGGCGCAGCCGCCGCCGCGCGGCGCACGCAGCTCGTGCCCGACGTGCATGTCTTTCCCGGCCATATCGCCTGCGATTCCCGCTCCAATTCGGAGATCGTCGTTCCCCTCTTCGACGGGAACGGCGCGCTGGCCGGGGTGCTCGACATCGACAGCGCCAGCTTCGCCGCTTTCGACGCGACCGATCAAGCCGGCCTCGAAGCGATCTGCGCCGACTTGCTGACCCTGCCCTGAGTCCCTTCCGGCGCCGGCGGAACGCTACCGCCCGGGCTGCTCGATCGGCCGCTCACGGCGCGGCGAGGTCGCGATCGGCGCGTCGCGCTCGAGTTGGATCACCGGCGCGGCCACCGGCGACGGC
>JACAEE010000098.1 GCA_013389015.1 Hydrogenophilaceae bacterium
ACGGCGGCGGCGTCCCGCTCGAAGCGGGCCGCGAACCAGCGCACGGCGAGCAGATAGAAGAGGATTGCGAACGCGATCCAGAGCGCGAGCGGCAGCGGCTCGCCCAAAGCGGCGCGCGCCGGGATGAAGATCGGCGAGGCCAGGTCGATCTCGGCCTCCATCCGCGCCAGCCAGGCGTTCAGCGCATCGGCGCGCGTCTGGGGGCCCTCGTCCTCGTCCATGCGGCTGAGGTTGCCGAACTGGAGCGCCAGGAAGATCGCCGCGCCGGTGAACGCCGCCAGGATCTGCGCGAAGACGCGCGTGTTCTTGGGCCCGACGAGCTTGAAGAGAAGGCGCGCGACGAAGACGCCAAGCCCCGTCACGGCGAGCGCGAGGGCGGCGACCGTCGGCGCAAAGCCCATCCAGCTCCAGCCGCCGAACAGCGGCAGGAACAAAAACACGGCCAGCGACAGCGCGAGATAGAAGGCCGCCACATTGACGGCGATCGCGGCCATGCGCACCACCAGGATGCGCCAGGGCGGCAAGGGCGACGCAAGCAGCAGGTCCATATCGCCGCGCTGGTAGAGCGCGTCCGTGATCAGCACGAGCGCTTGCGACAGCATCAGCGTCGCCACCACAAGGAAGGCGGCGCTGACGGCGCCCAGCGACGCGAACGTCGGCGCCGGCTGGAGCCGGCTGATGAAGCTGGCGATCCAGAAGCCGAAGGCCAACAGCACGAGGACCGTAACGGCGTAGAACGCCACGCGGCCCCAGCCCTTGGTGCGCGTCGCGTCCCACCATGTGCGCCAGGTGAGGCGCAGCTCCTGATGCAGGAGCCAGAGCGTCGAGCCGGGTTTCATCTCAGGCGGCGCTTTCGGCGGCTTCCTCGCGCCGTGCGGCGACGAGCTTCAGGAACACGTCCTCCAGCGTCGTGTGCTCGGCGCCGGCGCGCTGGCGCAGTTCGGCGAGCGTGCCTTCGGCCAAGAGGCGGCCGTGCTGGATGATGCCGATCCGGTCGGCCATGCGCTCGGCGACGTCGAGGATGTGGGTGGTGAGGATGATAGTGCAGCCGGCGCGGGCGCGCGCCTGCAGCAAATCCTTCACCTGGCGGGCGATGGCGGCGTCGAGGCCGGTCAGCGGCTCGTCGAGCATCAGGAGCCGCGGCTCATGGATGAGGGCGGCGGCCAGCGCCGTCTTCTGCTTCATGCCGCGCGAGAAGCCCTCGGTGCGCTCGTTGCGATTGTCCCACAGCTCCAGCATGCGCAGGAGTTCCTCGGCGCGGGCCATCGCGGTCTTGGCGTCGACGCCCCAGAGGCCGGCGACGAATTCGAGGTATTCCCAGGCCGTGAGCTTGTCATAAAGCATCGGCTCGTCCGGGAGCCAGGCGATGATCCGCTTGGCGGCGATCGGATCCTCCAGCACGTCGACGCCGAACACGCGCACGGCGCCCGCGTCCGGCTTCAAGAGCCCGGCGATGATGCGCAGCGTCGTCGTCTTGCCGGCGCCGTTGGGGCCGAGGAGGGCGTAGAGTTCGCCGGTGCGGATGGTCAGGTCGAGCCGATCCACCGCAGTCTTGGCGCCGAAAGTCTTCAAAAGGCCGGCGATCGCCAGCGCCGGGGCGGCGCTCGGCGAGGGGCTGGCGGCGGCGATGCTCGTCAACGCGGGGCTCCTTGGGGCTCAGGGCGGCCGTGCATGGTTCAGGCCAGCGCCATATAGGCGCTCAGGCGCGAAAAGCGTTAATCGCGGACTGCAAAGCGGCGGCGCCATCGCCTATGCCTGCGGGCGAAGGCGGCCGTTGCAATCGGCGCGCCGGCCTTATATTAGAGATAGCTGATTTACCAGGAGCGAGCGATGAGCCGCGGTGGGCGCCCCGAGGTCCGGGCCTTTTTCCATGAGCCGACATTCACGGTCAGCTATCTGGCGATCGACCCCGAGACCCGGAAGGCCGTCGTCATCGATCCGACGCTCGATTTCGATCAGAAGTCCGGACGCACCGGCACGCATTCGGCGCAGGCGATCCTCGACGCGATCCGCGAGGAGGGCGCAACGCTCGAGTTCATCCTCGAGACGCACGCGCACGCGGACCATTTGACCGCGGCGCCGTTCCTGAAGGCCAAGACCGGCGCGCCGATCGCGATCGGCGCGAACATCACGACAGTGCAAGGCGTGTTCAAGTCGATCTTCAACCTCAAGGACCTGACGCCGGACGGCGGCGCGTTCGACCGCCTGCTGCGGGACGGGGAGCGCCTGGCCCTCGGCGCGCTGGAGATCGAAGTGATGGCGACGCCGGGGCATACGCCGGCCTGCGTCAGCTACAGAATCGGCGACGCGGCCTTCATCGGCGACACCATGTTCATGCCCGACTACGGCACCGCGCGCGCCGACTTTCCGGGCGGCGATGCGCGCGCGCTGTATCGCTCGATCAAGAAAATCCTGGCGCTGCCTCCCGAGACGCGGCTCTTCCTCTGCCACGACTACAAGGCGCCCGGGCGCGACGCGTATGCGTGGGAAACCACCGTGGCCGAACAGCGGGCGAAGAACGTGCACGTCCATGACGGCGTCTCCGAAGACGAATTCGTCGCCATGCGCGAAGCGCGCGATAAGACGCTGGAGATGCCGCAGCTCATCCTGCCCTCGATCCAGGTCAATATCCGCGCCGGCGAACTGCCTGCGCCGGAAGACAACGGCGTGCGCTATCTGAAGCTGCCGGTGGACATGCTCTGAGTCGCCTTCTCCCGCCCATGGCGGGAGAAGGTCTGGCGTTGCTCCTTTCGCGTCACGATCGTCGCCTCTATCTCTCAGCCATGATTCCGTTCTCCGTGCTTGACCTTGCGCCGATCGTGGAAGGCGGCGACGCCGGCCAGGCGCTCGCGAATTCGCTTGATCTGGCGCGCCATGCGGAGCGGCTGGGCTACAAGCGCTTCTGGCTCGCCGAGCATCACAACATGCCCGGCATCGCCAGCGCCGCCACTGCGGTCGTCATCGCGCACGTGGCCGGGGGAACAAGGACCATCCGCGTCGGCGCGGGCGGGATCATGCTGCCCAATCATGCGCCGCTCATGATCGCGGAACAGTTCGGAACGCTCGAGGCGCTCTTTCCAGGCCGCATCGATCTCGGCCTCGGGCGCGCGCCGGGCACGGACATGGCGACGGCGCGGGCGCTGCGGCGCACTTTGGTCGGCGGCGAGGACCGTTTTCCGCAGGACGTGATGGAGCTTCAGGCGTTCCTGGACGACGTCGCGCCCGGCCAACGCGCGCAGGCCGTGCCGGGCGGGGGCTCGCACGTGCCGCTCTGGATCCTCGGCTCCTCCACGTTCGGCGCGCAGCTGGCGGCGCTGCTCGGGCTGCCGTTCGCGTTCGCCTCGCATTTCGCGCCGGCGCAGATGATGGAGGCGATCGCGCTCTATCGCGCGCAGTTCAAGGCGAGCGCACAGCTCGACAAGCCTTACGTCATGCTCGGCTTCAACGTGCTTGCGGGCGAGACGGACGAGGAGGCGCTCTATCTCTCCACGTCGCTGATGCAGGCGTTCGTCAATCTGCGCCGCGGAACGCCGGGCAAGCTGCCGGCGCCGAAGGAAGGCTTCGAGAAGACGCTGAGCGAGGCCGAGCGCGCGATGCTCGCGCACGTGCTCGCCTGCTCCAGCGTCGGCGCGCCGGAGACGATCGCGCGCGAGCTTTCCGCCTTCATCGCTCGCACGCAGCCAGACGAAGTGATCATCGCCTCGCAAATGTACACCCACGCCCATCGCGTCCGATCGCTGGAGGCGGCGATGGCGGCGCGCAGCTTGGGGCTGGAGGCGGTCGCGGCGAAGGGCTAGCATCCCCCAGCGAGGACGCGTTAGGGAGCGGCGCCATGAGCGGGCGACTGGTTTGGGGACTGACGGCGGGCGTTCTGCTGGGCGCGCTCGCCTTCTCCGCATGCACGCCTCGCGCGCGGATGCCGGAAGAGATGGCGGCGCTGCGCGCCAAGGCGGAGGCGCAGGGCGCGGTGCGGGTGATCATGCGCGTGGCCGCCGCGGAGGGCGCGGCGGCGAACACGCAAGCCGCCATCAGCGCGCTCGCCGAGGAAGGCGTGGAGGGCGCCCAGCCGCTCGTCGAAGGGCGGGCGCTTGTCGTCGCCGAGATCACCGCGGAGCAGTTCGACGCCATCTATGGCTCCGATCTCTATGACGCGATGATGGAGGACTATATCGCCCGGCCCACGCTGGCGCAGAGCGGGCCGCTCATCACCGCGCCGGAGCTTTGGGCGCGCGGCGGGCGCGGCGCCGGCCAGGCCGTCGCCATTCTCGACACCGGCGTCGACGCGAGCCACGCCTTCCTCGCGGGCCGGGTGGCGGAGGAGGCGTGCTTCTCCACGACGTCGACGGCGAGCGGCGCGCGCAGCGTGTGCCCGAACGGGCAGCCGGCGCAGACG
>JACAEE010000058.1 GCA_013389015.1 Hydrogenophilaceae bacterium
CCCCCCCCCCCCCCCCCCCCCCCCCCCCCCCCCCCCCCCCCCCCCCCCCCCCCCGCTTCGCGTTCGCCTCATTGTTCGCCAGCACGCGAAAGGGCGCCTGCTGGACGGGCGCCGGGCGGACTGGCAGAAGGGCGCATGGCCTTTGCAACAGGGAGCGCAGATCTCGCCGCTCCGACCCGGCGCGCCCTCGAGGCGCTGGCCGATCGCGCCGACGCCATCGTCGCGCAGACCACGGCGTGGTCGAACGTCAATTCCGGCTCCCGCAACACGGCGGGCCTCGCCCGGATGGCCGACATCCTGGCCGACGCCTTCGCCGTGCTTCCGGGGCCGGTCGAGCGCGTCCCGCTCGCGCCCACGGAGCGCATAACGCCAGCGGGAGAAATTGCAGTCCAAGAGCACGGCGCGGCGCTTCGCATCCGCGTGCGCCCGGAGGCCCCCATCCAGATCGCGTTGACGGGCCACTACGACACCGTCTTCGGCGCCGATCACCCGTTCCAGCGTGCGGTGCGGCGCCCTGACGGTGCGCTCCACGGCCCAGGCGTCGCCGACATGAAGGGCGGGCTCAACGTAATGCTGGCGGCGCTGACGGCGTTCGAGATGCTGCCGGAGGCCAAGGCGCTGGGCTATGAGGCGCTGCTGAGTCCGGATGAGGAGATCGGCTCGCCGGCGTCTGCGCCGCTGCTCGCGGCGCTTGGCGCGCGCGCCCACGCCGGGATGACGTACGAGCCGGCGTTGCCGGATGGGGCGCTGGTCAGCGCGCGCAAGGGCTCGGGGAATTTCAGCCTCGTCATTCGCGGAAAGGCGGCGCATGTCGGACGCGCGTTCGCCGATGGGAGAAGCGCCGTGGTCGCCGCCGCCGACGCGGCGTTGCGCCTTCATGCCCTCAATGGCCGGCGCGACGGCGTCACCGTCAATATCGGGGCCATCGACGGCGGCGGACCGACCAACATCGTCCCCGACCGCGCCGTGGTGCGGTTCAATATCCGGGCGCCGGACGCGGAGGCGGAGGCCTGGGCCAAGGACGGCGTCGACGCGGCGTTGCGCGCGCTGGCGGAGATGGATGGGATCACAGCGCGCCTGCACGGCGGCTTCACCCGCCCGCCGAAGCCGCTCTCGCCGGCGCTGGAGCGTCTCGTAGGCTATGTCGGCGAGGCCGGCGCCATGCTGGGACTCGCGCTCGCGTTTCGGCCCTCTGGCGGGGTCTGCGAAGGCAACAACCTGACCGCCGCGGGCTGTCCGACGATCGACACGCTGGGCCCTTGCGGCGGCGCGCTGCACAGCGACGAGGAATTCGCGATCATCGCTTCGTTCGCCGAACGGGCGCAGCTGTCTCTCCTGCTGCTGCAGGGCTTCGCCTCCGGCCGCTTCGACGCGCGAGCGCTGCGCCCATGATGAAGGACGCCCCGCTCGTTCCCGACTATGTGGTCCGCGCCGCCCGCGCCGAGGATCAGGCCGCGTTCGCCGAACTGCGCACGCTCGCGGGCCCGGGCTTCACCTCGCTCATGATCGACGATGAGGCGCTGGCCGCACGCCTGAAGCGCTCTGAGCAGAGCTTCGCTGCGCGCGTGTCGGCGCCGAGCGACGAACGCTACATGCTCGCGCTCGAGCATGCGCCCACCGGCGCCATCGTCGGCACCGCCGCGCTCAAAGCGACGATCGGCTCGGACCCGCCGTTCTTCAACTTCCGCCAGCTGCGCATCGCACAGGCCTCGCACGCCGCGAACCGCCGCTTCGACATGGACGTGCTCATCCTCGTCAACGAATTCACCGGCTGCAGTGAAGTCGGCTCGCTGTTTCTGCGCGAGGAGCATCGCGCCGGCGGAATCGGCCGCGCGCTCGCGCAATCACGCTACCTCCTGATCGCCGCCGATCGCGCCCGCTTCAACGAGCGCGTCGTCTCAGAGTTGCGCGGCGTCGTCTCGCCGGAGGGCCGCTCGCCGTTTTGGGATGCGCTCGGGCGTCACTTCTTCCGCATGGAGTTTCGCGAAGCCGACCGGCTGAGCGCGACGACCGACAACCAATTCATCCTCGACCTGATGCCGAAGTACCCGATTTATGTGGACCTCCTGCCTGAAGCGGCGCGCGCCGTGATCGGCGTGACCCATCCCGATGGCGCAGGCGCCCGCCGCCTGCTCGAATGGGAAGGATTTCGCTTCGACAATGTCGTGGACATTTTCGAGGGCGGGCCGCTCGTCTCGGTGTCGCGCGATGCGATCCGCACCGTGCGCGAGGCGAAGCGTCTGGTCGCATGCGCCGACGAACGCGCACAAGGCGCGTCAGTGCTCGCAGCGAACGCGCAGGTCGCGGAGTTCCGCGCGGCGCGGTTCGCGGCGCGCGTCGAGGCCGGCGCGTTGCACGCCCATCCCGGCGCGCTTGAGGCGCTGCGCGTCAAGGACGGCGAGGAGGTGATCGTGTGGAGCGCCGATGGCGATGGCTGAGATCGACCTCAAACCGCAACTCTGGATCGCAGGGGCGTGGCGGGCGGGACGCGGTGAGGAACTCGCCTCGCATGACCCCGCGCACGGCGATGAAGTCTGGCGCGGCCGCGGCGCGAGCGTAGAGGACGTCGCCGACGCCATGACCGCTGCGGCCGCGGCGTTTCCCGGCTGGGCTCGCCGCCCGTTGGAGGAGCGGATCGCCATCGTCCGCGCCTTTGCGGGACGGCTGGCGGCGCACGAGGCCGCGTTCGTGCGCGCTATCGCGCGTGAGACGGGCAAGCCGCTGTGGGACGCCAAAGGCGAACACGCCGCGATGGTCGGCAAGATCGAGATATCGATCCGCGCGCAGGCCGAACGCGCCGGCGTGCGCGAGGAGGCGGCGGCCTTCGGCAAGGCCGTGCTCACGCACCGCCCGCACGGGGTTTTGTCCGTGTTCGGACCGTTCAACTTTCCCGGCCATCTGCCCAACGGCCACATCGTCCCCGCGCTCCTCGCCGGCAACACGATCGTGTTCAAGCCGAGCGAGCTGACCCCGGGCGTTGCGGCCCTGATGTGTCAAGCCTGGGAGGAGGCGGGCCTGCCCGCAGGCGTGGTCAATCTCGTGCAAGGCGGGCGCGACACAGGCGCCGCGATCCTCGCGCATGAAGCGCTGGCGGGCGTGCTATTCACCGGCTCGGCCACGACCGGCGCCTACATCCACAAGCTTTTCGCCGGGCGTCCTGACGTGCTTCTGGCGCTTGAGATGGGCGGCAACAATCCGCTCATCGTGTGGCCCGGCGCCGCTCCGGAGGCGGCGGCCAATCTTGCGGCGCACTCCGCGTATTCATCGAGCGGCCAGCGCTGCACCTGCGCCCGGCGGCTGATCGTGCCGGACGACGGATTCGGCGAAGCGGTGGTCGAGCGACTCGCCGCCATTGCGCGCGCCATCGTCGTGGGCGCCTGGGACCAGACGCCGGAACCGTTCATGGGCCCGCTGGTGCGCGAAGCTGCAGCCCGGCGCGCCGAAGCGTTCGTCGCCGATCTGGCGGCCCGCGGCGGCCGCGTGATCACGCCGCTTGCGCGCGAAGGCGCGTTCGTGCGTCCTGGCCTCATCGACATGACGGGCGCAGACGCGCCTGACGAGGAGCTGTTCGGCCCGCTCCTCCAGATATACCGTGTCCGGACAATTGATGAAGCGATCGGGCGCGCCAGCGCCACCCGTTTCGGCCTCTCGGCCGGCCTCATCTCCGACGATGAATCGCTTTGGGATCGCGTTCGAATCGAGGTGCGCGCCGGCGTCTTGAACTGGAACCGCCCGACGCCGGGGGCTTCGAGCGCGATGCCGTTCGGCGGGCCGGGCCTCTCCGGCAATCTGCGCCCGAGCGCCTACTACGCCGCCGATTATGTCGCCTATCCGGTCGCGTCGCAGATCGCGCGCACGCCTGCGCCGTTGCAGGCGCCGGGCTTTCCCGCATGAGCGCCGTCGAGCTCAATCTCGATGGCCTGGTCGGCCCTACGCACAATTACGCCGGCCTCTCGTGGGGCAATCTCGCCTCCGCGCGCAACAAGGATGCAGTCGCGCGTCCGCGGGCGGCGGCGCTGCAGGGCCTGGCCAAGATGCGCCAGCTGATGGCGCTGGGCGTTCCCCAGGGCGTGCTGGCGCCGCAGGAACGGCCGAACCTGCCGTTCCTGCGCGCGCTAGGCTTCGCCGGCGATGACGCTGCTGTGTGGCGCGCCGCCTGGAAGGATGCGCCGGACATCGCCCGCGCTGCGTGCGCCGCCTCTGCGATGTGGGCCGCCAACGCCGCCACCGTTTCTCCCGCTTTCGATTGCGCCGATGCGCGCACGCACATCACGCCGGCGAACTTGACGACGATGCTCCATCGCGCCCTCGAGGCCGAGGGCACGGCCCGCACGCTTGCGCGCGTGTTGCCCGACCCGGCGCGCTTCGCGCACCACCCGCCGCTCATCGGCCACGCCGCGTTCGCCGACGAGGGCGCGGCCAACCACATGCGGCTGTGCGCGGCGCACGGCGCGCCGGGCGTTGAAGTATTTGTGTACGGACGAAATGCGGGCGAGCGCGCCGACGCGGGCTTCCCCGGCCGTCAGACGCGCGAAGCTTGCGAAGCGATCGCGCGCCGCCACGGGCTTGCGCCGGAGCGCGTCGTTTTCGCCCGACAGGCCCGGCGCGCCATCGACGCCGGCGCGTTCCACAACGACGTCGTCGCCGTGGCCAACGAGCGCGTCCTCTTCTTTCACGAGCACGCGTTCGAGGACAAGGCGGGCGTGCTGGATGAGATTCGCCGCAAGGCCGCAGACCTGTTCGAGCCGGTGTTCATCGAGGTGAAGGACGCCGACGTCTCGCTCGCCGACGCGGTGACGTCCTATCTGTTCAACTCGCAGCTCATCACCATCGCCGGGCGAGCGATGCTCATCGCGCCGACCGAAGTCCGGGAAAACAACGCCGCTGCAGCGTATGTGCGCGACCTTGTCGATTCCGGCGCGCTCGGGGGCGTGCGCTATGTCGAGGTGCGCGAAAGCATGCGCAATGGAGGAGGCCCTGCGTGCCTGCGTCTGCGTGTGGCGCTGTCGCATGCTGATCTCGCCGCGGTCGAGCAGGGGTTTGTGTTGAACGAGGCGCTGGCCGACGCGCTGGAGGCCTGGGTGACGCGCTGCTATCGCGAGACACTGGCGCCGGCGGATCTCGCCGACCCCGCGCTGATCACAGAAACGCGGCGCGCTCTAGACGAGCTCACCGCGATCCTGCCGCTCGGCGGGGATTTCTACGCGTTCCAACGGAGCTGAGCGTTCAATGCAGCGTCGAGGTGCGCATGCGGTAGCGGCCGTCCTCGGTCACATCGAATAATTGCGCGGCTTGAGGATGGGCCACCGGCTCGCCTGAGTCGTCGAGGAGCAGGTTCTGCTCGGAGACGTAGGCGACGTAGTGGCTGTCGGAGTTCTCGGCGAGAAGATGGTAGAAGGGCTGATCCTTGCGCGGGCGGATCGCCTCGGGGATCGACGTCCACCACTCTTCCGTATTGTTGAACTCGGGGTCGACGTCGAAGATGACGCCGCGAAACGGGAAGTAGCGGTGCCGCACCACTTGGCCGATGGAGAATTTCGCTGCGCGCATCTTCTCCTCCTTCTACTCCTTGCTCCCTCGCGTTAACTTCTTGCGTCTAGCAAGGTAGGGGCCGTCCCCACCCCCTGCAAGACGGCGCCCCCAGCGGGTGAGGGCTGGGCGCCCGGAACGAGGAGCGGCGATGGCGCATGGCCGGTCTGCCCACGGAGGCGGCGCTCTCCGCTGGCGCGGCAGGGGCCCGCGTCCTCCCGCCTTCGCCGCCATCGATCTGGGCACGAACAATTGCCGGCTCCTGATCGCAGAGCCCGCCCGCGAGGGATTTCGGGTGGTCGGCGGCTACTCCCAGATCGTGCGCCTCGGCGAGGGGCTCGCCGCGACCGGCCGCCTGGGAGAAGCGGCGATGGAGCGCACTATGGCGGCCCTCACCGCCTGCGCCGAGCGCCTCTCGTTCCGCCCGGTGGCCGCCTCGCGCTGCATGGCCACCCAGGCCTGCCGCGCCGCCGCCAATGGGGCGGACTTTCTGGCCCGCGTCGAGCGGGAGCTCGGCCTCGCCTTCTCGATCATCGAGCCGGAGGAGGAGGCCCGTCTGGCGGTGCTCGGCTGCATGGGCCTCATGGATCCGGCGGCGGACGCCGCTCTGGTCGTCGACATCGGCGGGGGGTCGACCGAACTCTCCTGGATCGAGGCGAAGGCGTCCGGCCCCGCCGCCATCCGCGCCTGGGCGTCGTTGGCGCTGGGCGTCGTGACCCTGGCCGAGCGCTGGCCCGAGCCGCGCCACAGCGCTGGGCGCGCGGACTGGTTCGACGCCATGCGGCGCGACTCGGCCGAGGCCCTTTGCGGCGTGTTTGGCGACGACGAGACCCTCGCCCGTCTGATGGGAATGGGGAAGGCGCACATCATCGGCACATCCGGCACGGTCACGAGCCTGGCCGGGGTCCATCTCGATCTGGCGCGTTACCGGCGTTCTCTGATCGACGGCGTCTGGCTCGCCGCCGCCGACTGCCTCGCCGCCAGCCGGCGCCTCCACGCCATGACTTTGGCGGAGCGCGCGCGCCATCCCTGCATCGGCCCGGCGCGCGCCGATCTCGTGCTCGCGGGCTGCGCCATTCTCGAGGCGGTCCTGGCGCGCTGGCCGAGCGACCGCGTTCGCGTCGCCGACCGCGGCTTGCGCGAAGGCGCGCTGATGACGCTGATCGCTGCGCACCAGGCGAGCCGCCCATGAGCGAAGAGGGCGAGGAGAAGCGGCGCTGGCGCGGGCCGAGGAGCGAGCGCGGCGCGGCGCGTCCGTTGAGCGAGCGCGTGCGCGACAAGCGCAAGTCGCCCTCCTCGCGCGCCTGGATCGAGCGCCAGCTCAACGATCCCTATGTGCGCCGCGCGAAGGACGAGGGTTTCCGCGCGCGCGCCGCGTTCAAGTTGATCGAACTCGACGATCGCTTCCGCTTTCTGAAGAAGGACGCGCGCGTGCTTGATCTGGGCGCCGCGCCCGGCGGCTGGGCGCAGGTCGCGCTCCAGCGCGGCGCAGCCAAGGTCGTCGGCGTCGATCTTCTGCCGATCGAGCCGATGGCCGGCGCAGCGTTCCTCGAGATCGATTTTCTCTCGCCCGAAGCGCCCCCCGCGATCGAAGCGGCGCTCGGGGGGCCGCCCGATCTCATCCTCTGCGACATGGCGGCCAACACCACCGGCCATCAGCGTACGGATCAAATCCGCACCGGCGCGCTGGCCGAAGCGGCGGCCGAATACGCGCTCGCCCATCTCGCGCCCGGCGGCGCGTTCGTGACCAAGGCGTTCCAGGGCGGCCTGGACGCCGCGCTCCTCGCGCGTCTCAAGCAGGCTTTCGCGCGGGTCCGCCACGCCAAGCCCCCCGCCAGCCGCGCCGAAAGCGCCGAGATTTATGTCGTCGCCACCGGGTTTAGAGGACGCGATCGGCCGGGGACATGAGCGCCCATTCGCCGAAGCGCCACGACCCCATGCTTGCCAAATCGGGCAAGACTCTCTACCAGCCGTCCATGGAAATCCGTGATGCGCTGACCTTTGATGACGTGCTGCTCGAGCCCGGCGCGTCGGAGGTCCTGCCAGGCGAAGCCGATACGCGCACCCGCCTCACCCGCTCGCTCCACCTGAACATTCCGCTCATCTCCGCGGCGATGGACACCGTCACCGAGGCTCATCTCGCCATCGCAATGGCGCAGGCCGGCGGCCTGGGCGTGATCCATCGCAACCTCGAGCCGGCCGAACAGGCCGATGAGGTCCGCCAGGTGAAGAAGTTCGAGGCCGGCATGGTGATCGACCCGATCACCGTCCATGCCGATCAGACCATCGGCGAAATCCTCGAGATCAAGGAGAAGAGGAAGATCTCCGGCTTTCCCGTGGTTGAGCGCGAGACCAACCGGCTCGTCGGCATTCTCACCAACCGCGATGTGCGCTTCGCCTCGCGCGAGGAGAAGGTCGCCGATCTCATGACGAAGGATCGCCTGGTCACCGTGCGGGAAGGCGCCGGCGAGGCGGAGGCCAAGCAGCTCCTGCACAAGCACCGCATCGAGCGCGTGATCGTCGTCGACGGCGACAATCGCTGCGTCGGCCTCATCACGGTGAAGGATTTCGAGAAGACGCTCTCCCATCCCCACGCCGCGAAGGATGAGAAGGGCCGCCTGCGCGTGGGCGCGGCCTCCACCATCGGCGACGCCGGCTTCGAGCGCTCGCTGGCGCTGATCGAAGCGGGCGTCGATGCGCTGGTGATCGACACCGCGCACGGCCATTCCCGCGGCGTGCTGGAAGCGGTGGAGCGCGTGAAGCGCCATTCCAACAGCGTGCAGGTGATCGCCGGCAATGTCGCCACCGAAGCGGGCGCAAAAGCCCTTATCGACGCCGGCGCCGATGCGGTGAAAGTCGGCATCGGCCCGGGCTCGATCTGCACCACGCGCATCGTCGCCGGCGTCGGCGTGCCCCAGCTCACCGCCATCCTCGACGCCGTGCGCGCCGCCCAGAAGGCCGACATCCCGGTGATCGCCGATGGCGGCATCAAATTTTCCGGCGATCTCGCCAAGGCGCTCGCGGCGGGGGCCGAGACCGCGATGATCGGCTCGCTGCTCGCCGGCACGGAAGAGGCGCCCGGCGAAGTCGTTCTCTATCAGGGCCGCTCCTACAAATCCTATCGCGGCATGGGCTCGCTCGGCGCGATGGCGCGGGGGTCCGCCGATCGCTACTTCCAAAAGGAAGTCACCGATCAGATGAAGCTCGTGCCCGAGGGCATCGAGGGCCGCGTGCCGTTCAAGGGCCCCGCCGCCAACATCATCCACCAGCTCGTCGGCGGCTTGCGCGCTGCGATGGGCTATACCGGCGCCAAGACGCTCGCCGATTTCCGCAAGAACGCGCGCTTCGTCCGCATTTCCGCGGCGGGCCTGCGCGAAAGCCACGTGCACGACGTCTCCATCACCCGCGAAGCGCCGAACTATCCGCTCGGCTCGTGAGCCGCGCCGTGATGTTGGCGCGGGCCGGCGGGCTGAGCTAAAATGCCCAGGTCATGAATGACGTCCTCCTCCGTCCCACGGCGCGCGAGGCCACGCGCCACCCCATCACCATGGACGAAGCGCTCGCCCTCCAGGCGATGGGCGCGTTCAAGGGCAAGCGCACGCAATTGCTGGATGGAGAGATCCATGAAATGCCGAGCGACGGGCTGCGCCACATCCATTACGCGATGAAGATCGGGCGCAGGCTCGGCGCAGTCCTTCCGGAGGATCGATACTTCATCGGCGTCCAGACGACGCTGCACCTCTCGCGCTACAACGGCCCATCGCCGGACGTGTACGTCCTCTCCGCCGGGCCGTTGGTGAAGGAGACGCCGCCAGAGCGCATCCTCCTGGTCGTCGAGGTCGCCGATACGAGCCTCGCGGACGATCTGTCCGACAGCGCCTCGCGCTATGCGCGCCACGGCGTCGCCGAGTTTTGGGTGGTAGACATCCCCAATCGCTGCACCCACGTGCATCGCGGCCCGCGCGACGGCGCCTATCCTGCGCCGCTGCGCGTCGCGTTCGAACAGCCGCTCGCGCCCGCCCTGATCGCCGACGTGGCCCTGCGCATCGCCGATTTCGATCCGCCCGCTGGCTTCGTTGATGAAGAATAGGCGCGCCTTGCGAATGTTTGCAGCATGAGGCCGGGCGCGCGCGCACACGCGGCGATGGAGATCCTGGCGGACATGGACGCGAGAAAGCGCCCCGCCGCCGACGCGATCAGGGACTGGGCGCTCTCTCATCGCTTCGCCGGATCGAAGGATCGCAGCGCCATCGGCGATCTCGTGTTCGGCGCGTTGCGCTGGAAGGCGTCGAGCGCGTGGCGCATGGGCGATGATGCGCCGCGCGCATTGGTCTGGGGCGCCAAACGCTGGGGCTTCGGCGAAACTGCGGACGCCATCGCCGCCGAAGCCGAGGGCGATCCTCATGCGCTGGCGCCCAGCGCGGTGGAGCTCGCGCACCTACGCGGCGCGACGCTCGATCAGGCGCCGCCCTGGGTGCGCGGCGATTATCCCGAATGGCTCGACGCAAGCCTCGCGCGCGTGTTCGGCGAGGCCCGCGCGGAGGAGGGCGCGGCGATGGCCGCTCCCGCGCCGCTCGATCTGCGCGCCAACGCGCTCAAGGTGACGCGCGAAAAGCTGATCGCCGCCTTGAGCGATAGCCCGCGCCTCGCCGAACCGCCCGCGCCCACGCCCTACGCGCCGATGGGCGTGCGCATCCCCTGGCGTCTCGGGCGCAGTTTCGCTTGGGCGAGCGAGCAGTCGCATGTCAAAGGCTGGTTCGAAGTGCAGGACGAAGGCAGCCAGCTCGCCGCGTTGCTGTGCCGCGCCGAGCCCGGCATGCAGGCGGCCGATGTCTGCGCTGGCGGCGGCGGCAAGACGCTCGCGCTCGCCGCCGCGATGGAGAACAAAGGCCAGATCTACGCCTTCGATGTCGATGGCCGCCGGCTTGCGCCCTTGAAGGAGCGCGCCGAGCGCGCCGGTGCGCGCAACATCCAGATCCGCGCGCCGCTCAGATCGCGCGATGCGCTGGCCGATCTGCGCGGCAAGATGGATGTCGTGCTCGTCGATGCGCCGTGCAGCGGCAGCGGCACATGGCGCCGCGCGCCGGACACAAAATGGCGCCTGCGCGAGAACGCGCTGGCGATGCGTCTGCGCGAACAGCAAGAAGCGCTGGCGCTCGCTGCGCCATTGGTGAAGCCCGGCGGGCGGCTCGTTTATGTGACATGCTCGGTGCTGCCGGAAGAAAACGAAGACGCCGTGGCCGCCTTCCTTGCGTCCCATCCCTCCTTCGCGCCGGTGCAGTCCGAAGGCGCCGATCACATCCCCGCACGGCGCCGCGGCGCCGCCCTCCAATTCACCCCGCTGCAAACCGGCTGTGACGGCTTCTTCGTCGCGGCTTTTCGCGCTGGTTCTTAGCGCTTGTTGCGATCAGCCAGGATCACCTTCCCTCATTCCGGCCGCAGCGTTGCGGAGCAACGCGGAGAGCCGGAACCCAGAAGCTCGTCGAGCGCCGCGCCTTTGCCGCTGGGTTCCGGGTCTCACCCCGGATCAAGTCCGGGGTTCGCCCGGAATGAGGGAGGAGAGAATGAATCCGTTTGATCGCAACACGCTCTAGGGGCGGATCACGGGACGTGCAGGCGTTCCGCGCGGCGTTGGGGCATCCTCCACGCTGATCGCCGCCGAGCGTTCCATCCGTTCGGGCGCAGTCGGCCACGCCTCCATCAGCACCGCGAACATGCTCGTCAGCACTGTCAGCCACGCCGTCATCTTCAGTTCGCGATCAGGATGGCGCGTCAGCACGAACCATGGCTCATGCGAGAACTCGAGCTTGATGTAATAGCTTCCCACTACGTTCGGCCGCTTCCGCGCCACGCCGCGATTGAGCCAGCGATGCATCGCCCCGCCCTCGCGCGCCTTGCGCACCTTCTCCGCTTCTTCGGTGATCCATTCGCGCCGCGCTTCCTTGATCTCTTCAAGCACGTCGTTGTGCACCGAGATCAGCAGCGCTTCGTCATCTTCGCGCCAGTTGTCCAAGATCTTGTACTGCGCCGCATACGCGATCGCGCGCTCCGGCGTCGCCGACACGCCGGGCGGCGCCTGATCGAAATCGACGGGCGGAAAGCACACATCTTCCGTGGCGACATCCGGGATTTCCTGGCCATAGATGGTGGTCGAGACGCGCGGCAGCTTCACCGGGGAGACCGCAAGCCGGACGTCGCGCATCGCATAGACCTGCACGTCGCGGCGCTTTCCGCGCGCATCGGTGAAGGCGTAGTAGATTTTGCAGTCCGCCTGCACGCCGTCCATGTTCATCGGCATCAACAGGCGCGGCAACAGGATCGTGTTGCGCTCCAGGCGTTGCGCCGCATGCGGGCGAACTCCGAGGGGCCCCAACTCGCTGTTCTGCATATCGCCGCTATAGACAGAAGCGATGACCCGGATCGTCGCATAGACGATCACAGCGAGCCCCAGCGTGCGCACCCAGGGATTGGCGAGGAATGCGAACGCGCGCTCCAAGAGTCCTGGCCCGTGCGCAGCGACCCACGTTCTCGCGGCGTCCAGCTGCGCGCCTGCTTCCCCCAGCATCTCCATGCCGCCCCCCCTGTGGACAATCAACTATTGCGCCTTCGTAACGTTTGTCCACCGGGACGCCCGCCTTACCTGACCGCATTTTCATTCGCCTGCGGCCGCCCAAGGGGCTGAACGCAGAGGCGCTTTTCGCTAGACGCGGCCATGGAGGGACCCCATGGCCGAAAAGCCGCTGATTTTCGTCTCGCACGCCACCGTCGAGGCCGAGATGGCCGAGGCCGTGCGCGCCTATTTGGACGGCGTCACCGAAAAGCGGCTCGACTGGTTCGTCTCCTCCGACGGGGAGACCCTGGCGCTCGGTGAACGCTGGCTCGACAAGATCGTCGATGCGCTGAAGCGCGCGCGCCTGCTGATCGTGCTGGCGAGCCCCCGTTCCCTTGAATCGCCCTGGATCCATTTCGAGGCCGGCGCCGCCTGGATTCGCGATTGCCCAGTCGTGCCGCTCTGCCATTCCGGCATGCGCAAGGACCTGCTCGATCGCCCGCTGCTTGATCTGCAGGGCGTCGATCTCCTGAGCGTGCACGATTGGAACATGCTCGTGCGCATGACGTGCGAGGCCGCCGGCATGGCCGTGCCGCCGGTGCGCTATGACGCGCTCTTCGCCGACATCAACCGCATCCAGGACGGCTACATGTTCTGGGACAATCTCAACCGCTTCACCGGCGAAGGCCTGCGCGGACAGGGCGCCGAGTTCGCGTACCTCGCAGAGAAGGGCGCGATCGGCGCAGAGGAGAACGTCGCGCGCGTCACTGTGGGCGAACCCAACGGCCTCGATCCCGATCTCGGCCTGCGAGTCCCGGCAAGCCGCGAGGCGATGGTCGAGGACATGATCGAGTTCTTCGCGGCTTACGACATCCTGCGCCTCGAGCGCATCGGGATGCTCACCTATGCGGGCCGTGATTTCGTTTCGCTGCGCGCGGCCAAGGGCGCGCAATTCGATGTGCTGCGCGATCCCGCGTGCGCCATAGCCGCGGAAATCGAGGCCGCCCAAAAGCGTTAGGCCGCGGCGATTTCGCCCGTTTGCAGCCGTCTGGGACGCGGGCGATCATCGCGCGTGCGCACACCGATCGACATCGCGGTCGCCGGCGCGGGAATCGCCGGCCTCGCGGCGGCGGCGTTCCTGGCGCGCGCCGGGCATCGCGTCACGGTGTTCGATCGCCTCGCTGCGCCGGCGCCTGTGGGATCGGGCCTCATCATCCAGCCGGTCGGCATGGCCGCGCTCGGCGCGCTCGACGCAGCCGACGCCGTTCTGCGCCGCAGTTCGCCGATCGCGCGTCTTTTCGGCCGGGTCGGCCCGAGCGGCCGCATCGTGCTCGACGTGCGCTATGGCGCACTGAACAGAGACGTCACGGGCCTCGGCGTCCACCGCGCGGACCTGTTTGACGCGCTTCACGGCGCCGCTATCGCCGCCGGGGCCGTGATCGTCAGCGGGCGGACGGTCTGCGGCGCGAAGCGCCTCGGCGTCTATCGCATGCTTGAATTCGAGGGGCATGGCGAAGCCGGTCCGTTCGATCTTGTGGTCGATGCGCTCGGCGCGCGCTCGCCGCTTTCCAAGCCCGGCCGCACGCTTCCCTATGGGGCGCTCTGGGCGAATGTCGAACATCGCGAGGGCTTCGCTGAAGATGCGCTCGAACAGCGCTACGAAGCCGCGCGCCGCATGGTCGGCGTCATGCCGATCGGGCGGGCGCGCCCCGATGGGCCGCTGCGGCTGGCGTTCTTTTGGAGCCTCCGCGAGGACGCCTACGCCCGCTGGCGCGCCGCGCCGCTGGAGGTCTGGCGCGAGGAAGTGCTCCGCCTCTGGCCGGACACGGCGCCGTTGCTCGATCAGATTGCGACGCATGATGAACTCACCTTCGCCCGCTACGCTCACCGCACGGCGCCGGCAGCGACTGAACCGAGCCTCGCCCATGTCGGCGACGCCTGGCATTGCACCAGCCCGCAACTCGGACAGGGCGCGAACTTCGCGCTGCTCGATGCGCTCGCGCTCGCCCGCGCGCTCGAACGGAGCGCGACGCTCGACCGCGCATTGCACGACTACGCCCGGCGGCGCGGTTTCCACGTACGGCTCTATCAGGCGGCGAGCTTCCTGTTCACGCCGGCTTATCAGAGCGACAGAGCAGTTCTCCCCTTCATCAGGGATCGGATCGCCGGGCCCTTGTCGCGCCTTTGGCCCGGCCCGCCCGCGCTCGCGGCGCTCGTGGCCGGCATGTGGGGCGCGCCTGTGCACGCCATTGCGCGCAAATAAGGCAGCGGACCGGATCAGCCTCCGCTCAACGCAGGCAGGTGGATGCGGACGGCGAGACCGCGCGGGGTGCGATTTTCGATCGTGAGGCGCCCGCCATGGCCCTCCGCGATCGCCTGCGCGATGGCGAGCCCAAGGCCCGTCCCGCCGCCGCGCGCGGCGTCGGCGCGGAAGAAGGGCTGCGTCAGCCGCTCGCGCAGCGCTTCGGGCACGCCGGGCCCTTCATCCAGGGCTTCGATCACGGCGCCGCCAGGTTCGCTGCGCACTCGCAGGATGCCCCCGCCGCCGTGCCTTGCGGCGTTCTCGGCGAGATTGCGCATCGCGCGCGCGATCTCGTTCGGCCGACAGCTGGCGATCACGGGCTGGGCCGCGTCCGCGTCCACCTTGAGTCCAAGCTCCCGCAATTCGGCCGCGAGCGTGCGCGCCATGTCGGCGATGTCGATACTCTGAGGCGTCTCGTCGCTCGCGCCGGCGCGCGCGAGCGACAGCGCCTGCTCGGCTAGCGCCTCCATTTCCGCGAGCGGCGCAAGCAGGCGCTCGCGCGCGGCGGAATCGTCGATCAGTTCCGCACGCAGACGCAGCGCCGTCATCGGCGTGCGCAGATCATGCGAGAGCGCCCACAGCATCTGCCGTTGGCGCGCGAGCTGGCGGCGGAGGCGCTCGGCCATGGCGTTGAACGCGCTCGAGGCGCGCCTCACGTCGTCGGGCCCGCGCACGGGCGTCAAGACCTCGCGCTCGCCGCGCCCGAGCCGGTCGGCGGCGCTGGCGAGATCGGCCAGCGGGCGTCCGATCTGGCGGGCGATGAAGAACGCGCCGATGCTCATAGCCAGGATTGATCCGAATGCGGTGTAGATCACATATCGCGGCAGGGGGCGTCCGGCGCCGATGCGGGTTTGCACATTGAGCCAGGCGGCGGGCCCCATCTGCACCGCGACTTGCAGGAGGTTCTCCTTCTGTTGGGGTGGGCGCGGCGCATAGCGAGGCTCGGCGCGATCGTAAGGGGGCGGCGGAGATTCCAGCGCGCGGCCCTCGCCATGCGGAACGCCTTGCTTCAAAAACGCGCGCCGCAGCGCGCGCTCGCGCTGGATCCAGGCTTCGCGTTCGGACGGCGAGAGCGGACGCAGCCGCGCGCGCACAGGCGCGCCGTCGAGTTGGGTCGAGACGGCCCGCGCCACGCGACCGGCGATCCCGCCCATGGCGCCGCTGTCCACGATCGGCGTCGCGGCGACGGTGAATTCGAGATTGGGACCGCGGGCGACGTCAAGCGCCCCGGATCGCGGCCGGGCGTCTGTCCGCACCTGGCGGGCGAGATCGGCGATGCGTTCGGCGGTGGAGGTCTCCACGATCCGGCGCATGGCGGCGCTGCGCTCCTGCACCAAAAGCACGAACGCCAGCGTATGCGAAAGCCCGATCGCGGCGATGGTGACCAGGATGAGGCGTCCCGAGAGCGTGCGCAGCGGGTTCCACATCGCGCGCTTCAGGTTTTCGTGACCGGGGCGGCGAACACATAGCCCGCGCCCCAGACGGTCTTGATCAGTTTGGGATCCTGCGGATCGGCCTCGATCTTCCGCCGCAAGCGGCTGACTTGCGTATCCACGGCGCGGTCGAACACGTCGGCGCCGCGATCGAAGGCGAGGTCGAGCAATTGATCACGCGAGAGCACCGCGCGCGGGCGCTGCAGGAAGGTGAGCAGCAGCCTGAACTCCCCGGTGCTTAATTCGTGGCTCATGCCGTTTTCATCGACAAGGTCGCGCTCCGGCACGCGCAGCGTCCACCGGTCGAACTTGAGCGCGTCTCCGCCCGTTCCATCGCCAGCCTTCGGCGCTGCACGCAGCCGCCGTAGCACCGCATCGATCCGCGCCAGCAACTCGCGCGGGCTGAACGGCTTCAACACATAATCGTCCGCGCCAAGCTCAAGACCGATGATGCGGTCCACCTCTTCCCCACGCGCTGTGAGCAGGATGATCGGCGTGCCGGTGGTTTCGCGGATGTGGCGGCAGAGGCTCAATCCATCTTCGCCCGGCATCATGATGTCGAGCGTGACAAGGTCGATCTTCTCCTCGCGCAGGATACGCCGCGCCGCTTCCGCATTCTCGGCCGCGGTCGCGCGGCGTCCGTTCTTCTCCAGGAACTGGACCAGCGAATCGCGGATGTCGCGGTGATCGTCGACGACGAGAATATGCGGCGTTTCGGCGGCCATGGCGCGCATTAGATGCGCATTCGCGCGCCAAAGCCAATGGTGAACCGCGCGGCGACATACTCTGACACATTCTCATGCAGGCGTGACAAATCCCTGGCGCCGCGCGCCGCCATCTCCGCCTTCGCGAGGTGGCGTCATGAACTGGAGATCGACGGCGGCTGTTTTTTTCGCCCCGCTGGTTTTGGCGAGCGCTTGTGCGGGGCGTCCTCATGGGCCGCCGCGCGGCGTGAACGATGGCGAGCGCGCCGCCGCCGCGCCCAGCGCGCTGCTCATCATCGGCTTCGACGCCGACGCCGATCTGGCGGTCACCGCCGCGGAGGTCGATGCGGGCGGGCGTCGCGAGTTCGCCCGCGCCGACCGCGACGCCGACGGCGTGGTGTCGCCGTTCGAGTATAACGCCTGGGCTGAGGCGGCGCTCGGCGGCTTGCACGCCCCGCGCCGGCTGGCGTTCGACTCCAATGTCGACAATTCCATCACGGCGGCCGAGTTCGCCGCCGCGCTCCAGGCGCTGATGCGAAGCTTGGACGCGAACGGCGACGGCCGCATCGTCCGCGCCGAGTTGGTCCGCGAGCGACCCCAGGCGATGGCGGCGCAGCAAGGCGCCCCGCCGCCGCCCACCGGCGGAGGCGCGCGCCGGCGTCCCCCTACGTAACGCCCGGTCGCGATATTGACGCCTCCGCGCCGCGCGCCCACGCTGGGCGCAAAACAAGCCGCAGGGAGGCGACATGGACCGCGCCTACGACATCGTGATCCGCAACGGCCTCGTCTTCGACGGCGACGGCGGCGCGGGGCTCGAGGCCGACGTCGCGATCGCGGACGGGCGCATCGCCGCCATCGGCAGGATCGCCGGCTGCGGGCGCGAGGAAATCGACGCGAAGGGCAAGATCGTCACCCCCGGTTTCGTCGACATCCACACCCATTATGACGGCCAGGCGACCTGGGACGCGCGCATGCAGCCGTCCTCCTGGCATGGCGTGACGACTGTGGTGATGGGCAATTGCGGAGTCGGTTTCGCGCCCTGCAAGCGTGAAGATCATGACCGGCTCATCAAATTGATGGAGGGCGTGGAGGACATCCCGTTTCCCGTCCTCGCCGAAGGCCTGCCCTGGAATTGGGAGAGCTTTCCCGACTATCTTGATGCGCTGGCCGAGCGCCGCTTCGACGCCGACATCGGCGCGCAGCTCCCGCACGCGGCGCTGCGCGTGTTTGTGATGGGCGAAAGAGGCGCCGAACGCGAGCCGGCGACGGCCGACGACATCGCCGCCATGCGCGCGCTTGCGCGGGAAGCGATGCACGCGGGCGCGCTCGGCTTTTCCACCTCGCGCACGCTCAATCACCGCACCTCCGAGGGCAAGCCCACGCCGACGCTCACCGCCGCCGAGGATGAGCTCAGCGGCATCGCCATGGGCCTCGCCGACGCGCAATGCGGCGTGCTCCAGGTGGTGTCGGACTTCGCCGATCTCGAAGCCGAGTTCGCGATGCTGCGCCGCCTCGTGGAGAAGAGCGGCCGGCCGCTGTCGTTCTCGCTGCTGCAGAACCCGCTCGATCCCGCCGCCTGGCGCCGCCAGCTTGAGCTTCTGGAAGAGGCCAATCGCGCGGGGCTGCCGATGAAGGCGCAGGTCTGCGGCCGCCCCGTCGGCCTCCTCTTCGGCTTCGAACTGACGATGAACCCGTTCTCGCTCCACCCGACATGGCGGGCGCTGGCGAACCGTCCGTTCAAGGAGCGAATAGAGGCGCTGCGCGATCCCGCCGTGCGCGCGCGTCTGCTCGCGGAGGCGCCCGACGAATCCGGGTGGGCGCGCCGGGTCAACGCCTGGGATCGCCTTATCCTGATGGGCGAGACGCCGGACTATGAGCCGGTTCGCGAGCAAAGCGTCGCCGCCGAAGCCGCACGGCGCGGCGCGACCCCGGAGGAGGTCGCGCTCGACCACATGCTCGCGAACGGCGGGCGCGGCATGCTCTATCTGCCGTTCCTCAACTACGCCGAAGGCTCGCTCGATCCGGCCTACGCGATGCTGCTGCACGCCCACACCGTGCCCGGCCTTTCCGATGGCGGCGCCCATGTCGGCATGATCTGCGACGGCTCGTTTCCCACCTCCAACCTCACGCTGATGACCCGCGATCGCCATCGCGGCCCGCGCGTTGATCTCGCGCACATGATCCGCATGCAGACGCGCGACACCGCCGAACTGCTCGGCCTTTATGATCGCGGCCGCATCGCCATCGGCTTTCGCGCCGATCTCAACGTGATCGACTACGACAGGCTCCATCTGCATGCGCCGCAGGTCGCCTACGATCTTCCCGCCGACGGACGCCGCCTCATCCAACGCGCAGACGGCTACACGGCCACGATCCTGGCCGGCGAGATCACCTATCGCGACGGAGAGTCCACCGGCGCACTGCCCGGGCGTCTCATCCGCGGCGCGCGACCTGCGCCGGTCGCAATCGCTGCGGAATAGATTTCACGCGGCGGCAGCGCGTTCTCATCCTGTCGCTCTGGCGTAATCGCGATTCTATATAGCTTTTTCGTTTACAGCGCGGCGCGCATGGGTTAGCATCTACAAAAATGTAAGGGGGGATAACATTCGCCGGCCAGCAGACACCGAGCCAAACCGCAATATTCGCCAGATGCCGCCGCCGATCGCGCTGGCGGAATCGCCGGAGCGCATCGGGTTGCGCATCGTGATGGTTTATCTGGCGCTTTATGCGGATTTGACGCGGCGGCTGAGCGCGCTTGGGCTGACGTCGCCGAGCCGCTTGACGGCGCTGCGCCACATCGCGGCGCGTCCAGGATGCAGTCAGAGCGAATTGGCGGAGCTGACCGGACTTTCGCGCGTCAGCGCGATGACCATGGTCGATCAACTCGAACAAGCCCAGTTCGTCGAGCGTCGCGCTGGCGCGAACGCGCGCACCAATGCGCTCTACCTGACCGATCGCGGGCGCGCCGTCATCGAGAACGCGAACGAGCAGACAGCGATCAATGACGAATTGATCTTCGGCGTCCTCTCGCGCGAGGAGCGCCGATCCCTGCTCCGCACTTTGGAGAAGGTGATTCACCACGTGGAAGAGGCGCGCGCAGGCGCGAAACAAGCAGCAAAACTGCTCGAGGGAGGGAAGGTATGAAGATCGCGATGAGATCGCTGCTGGGCGCGTCGTGCGCGCTGCCCCTGTTCATGTTCACCGGCGGCGGGATCGCTGCGGCGCAAGAGGCGACTGAAGCGGAAGCGACGGACGAGACTACGATCGTGGTCACCGCGCGCCGGCGGGCGGAGAGCCTGCAGGACACGCCCGTGGCCGTCACCGTGATGACGGGCGAGGCGCTTGAGCGCCAACAAATCATCTCCACCACCGATCTCGATCAGGCCGCGCCCAACCTTCAATTCGCCGCCTACGGCACTTTGACGGGCAACAATTCGGCGGCGCAGGTCTTCATCCGCGGAATCGGGCAGACGGACGCGACCCCGGCCGTGGATCCCGGCGTGGGCGTCTATATCGACGACGTGTATATGGGCCGCGCCGTCGGCGCCGCCATGGAGTTCCGCGACGTCGACAGCGTCCAGGTGCTGCGCGGGCCGCAAGGCACGCTGTTCGGCCGCAACACCATCGGCGGGGCGGTGCTGATCACGACCAACGCGCCGGGCGAGGGCGCGGGCAACAGCATCCGTGTGGGCCTCGGCGAGGACAATTTGCGTGAAGCCTATGGCGCGTTCGAGCTTCCGATCGGCGAGACGCTGGCTGCGCGGGTCGCGCTGGGCCTGCGCCAGCGCGACGGCTATGTCACGCGCGCGTTCGACGGCCTCGATCTCGGCGACGAGAACATGTATACGGGCCAGCTTGCCGTGCGGTGGACGCCATCGGACTCCTTCGAGATCACGATGCGCGCCGACTATACGGAGGAGGACGAGAACGGCTCGCCCTTCGTGTTCCGCTCGATCAACGAGACCGCTGCGTTTCCGATGATCCAGAGCGCGGCGGCCGGGTGTCCGGGATCGACCTTCCCGCCGCCCGTGCCGGTTCCGATGATCGATGATCCGCGCTGCGCCAACGACTTCCAGGCGCTCGGCCCGTTCACCAACGGCGGCACTGCGCCGGCGTTCAGCACGCTGGAGACGAGCGGCGTCTCGCTGGTCGCGGAATGGGAGCTCAACGACGTCTTGACGTTGAAGTCGATCACCTCGGATCGTCATCTGGAATGGTCCGGCGCGCGCGACGCCGACAACACGCCGCTGACGATCCTCCACACCCGCTACCAGAGCCGAAGCGATCAGTTCAGCCAGGAACTCCAAGCCCTGATCGAGACCGATCGTTTGAGCGGCGTCGTCGGCTATTATTTTTTCGACGAGACGTCGTTCGATCGCCTGATCGTGCCGCTGGGCGGCCCGGGGACCTCCTACGACACCCAACGCGTCAACCTGGACGCGGAGGCGTGGGCCGCGTTCACCAACTGGACGTTGGATCTGACCGACGCGCTCAGCGTGTCGGCCGGCGTGCGCTACACCGAGGAGACAAAGGGCCTGCAGGCGACGATGTTCAACGTCGCAGGGGCGAACACGCCGGAGCCGCCGGCGCCAACCGCGCTCTGCGCGACCGCCGCGCCCACCGCCGGCTGCCTTTTCATCCTGACGAACCGATTCGAGCGTGAGTTCTCCTCCACCATCGGTTCGGCCAGCGCTCAGTATCGCTTCAATCCCGGATTCATGGCCTATCTGAGCTGGTCGCAGGGCTTCAAGAGCGGGGGATTCAATCAGCGCTACAACGCACGCCCGCAGGCGAGCGGCGAGCCGATCTCGTTCAATGACGAGACCGCGGAGACGTACGAGCTCGGCTTCAAGTCCAATCCCGCGCCGGGCGTGCGCTTGAACGGGGCGATCTTCTCGACCGAGTATGACGACATCCAGCTGACCTACAGGCTGGGCGTGGTGCCGTTGCTGTTCAACGCCGGCGTCGCCACGATCGAGGGGGCGGAGTTCGAACTGGCCGTCGCGCCGACGCCGGATTTCTTGTTGGACGCGAGCCTGTCCTATCTCGACGCGGGGTTCGACAGCATCAACAATCCCGCGCCGATCGGCGGCGTCACGCCGACATCGATCGCCACGCTCAACAGCGAACTGCCCTTTGCGCCGGAGTGGCAGGCGCATATCGGGCTGTCCTACACGTTCCACCCGAGGTCGGGTCTGCTGCTCACGCCGCGCCTCGACCTGAGCTACACGGACAGCCAGTTCTTCGACGCCGGCAATTCGGCGAGCATCGCGCAGAACGACGCCGTCACCGTGCTCAACGGCTCGCTCGCGCTGGAGCCGGAGGACAGCCGCTGGCGGATCATGCTGAGCGGAAACAACCTTACCGATGAACTCTACCCGGTCGCCGGCACGTCGTCGGAGACGACGGCGACCGGATACGCGGAAATCATCTACGCCCGCCCGCGCAGCTTCTGGGCGACGCTGTCCTACCGCTTCTGAGCCGGGGACTCTCGGGCTGGGCAGGCTGCGCGCTTCCTTTGAGGCGCGCAGCCTCTGGCGCTGGACGCGGCCCGGGCGGCCCCCGGCCCAGTTGATCGCCTGCGGTTAGATGGCTATAGAATATAGCTAACTCGACAAGGGAGGTCGGGTCATGAACTATCAGCGCATCAATCCCGTCACCGGGGAAGCCGCCAGCAGCACCCGCGCCATGACCCCGCAGGAGGCCGAGGCGGCCGCTGCGCGCGCGGGCGAGGCGTTTCCACAATGGGCGGCCCTGGGCCCCAACGCACGACGCGCCGTTCTGATGAAGGCGGCTGCGGCGCTGGAGGCGCGCAAGGACGCCTTCGTCGAGGCGATGATGGGCGAGATCGGCGCCACGGCCGGCTGGGCCATGTTCAACTTGATGCTGGCAGCGGGAATGGTGCGCGAGGCCGCCGCCCTCACGACCCAGATCGGCGGCGAGGTCATTCCATCGGACAAGCCCGGCTGCTTGGCGATGGCGCTACGCGAGCCGGTCGGGGTCATTCTGGGCGTCGCGCCGTGGAACGCGCCGATTATTCTCGGCGTCCGCGCGATCGCGGTTCCGCTGGCGTGCGGGAACGCCGTGATCTTGAAGGCGTCCGAGACCTGTCCACGCACGCATGAGTTGATCATCGAGGCGTTCGCCGAGGCGGGATTCCCGGACGGCGTCGTCACCGTGGTCACGAATGCGCCGGAAGACGCAGGCGCCGTCGTCGGCGCGCTGATCGACCATCCGGCGGTCAAGCGCATCAATTTCACCGGCTCCACCGCCGTCGGCAAGATCATCGCCAAGCGCGCGGCGGAGCATCTGAAACCCTGCCTGCTCGAACTCGGCGGCAAGGCGCCGCTGATTGTGCTCGATGACGCCGATCTCGACGAAGCGGTGAAGGCCGCCGCGTTCGGCGCTTTCATGAACCAAGGCCAGATCTGCATGTCCACCGAGCGGATCATCGTCGTTGAGGAGGTCGCCGAGGAGTTCGCCGCGCGCTTCGCCGCAAAAGCCGCCTCGCTTGCGACGGGAGATCCGCGAAAGGGCGCCGCGCCGCTCGGCGCGGTCGTCGATCAGAAGACGGTGGCGCGCGTCAATGCGCTGATCGACGATGCGCTCGCCAAAGGCGCGCGCGTGCTGTGCGGGGGCAAGGCCGATACGGTGCTGATGCCCGCCACCGTCGTCGACGGCGTGACGGACGCAATGGCGATCTACAGCGACGAAAGCTTTGGGCCGGTCGTCGGATTGATCCGCGCCAAGAACGAGGCGGACGCAATCCGGCTGGCGAACGACAGCGCCTACGGCCTCTCCGCCGCCGTGTTCACGCGCGACGCCGCGCGCGGGCTCAAGGTGGCGCGCCAGATCCGTTCGGGCATCTGCCACGTCAACGGCCCGACGGTGCATGACGAGCCGCAGATGCCGTTCGGCGGCCTCGGCGCTTCCGGCTATGGCCGCTTCGGCGGCAAGGCGGGGATCGATCAATTCACCGAGCTGCGCTGGATCACGATCGAGACGCAGCCAGGCCACTTTCCGATCTAACGACAACGCGAAGGACGAAAATCCATGCCAGCCAAGAAGGCGACGAAGCCCGCTGTCGCCGCACCAGACGCCGAGAAGGACACAGTCGCCTACGAGGTTCGCGGGCGCATCGCTTGGGTGAAATTCAATCGCCCGGATAAGCGCAATTGCATGAGCCCTGCGCTCAATCGCCAGATGATGCGCGTGCTCGACGCGCTTGAATACCGCGATGACGTCGGCGTTCTGGTGCTCGGCGGCGAGGGTTCGGCATGGTCGGCGGGCATGGATCTCAAAGAATACTTCCGCGAGACGGAAGCTGCGGGTCTGGGCGCGGTGCGCCAGTCCCAGCGTGAATCCTACGGCTGGTTTCGCCGCCTGCGCTGGTACCAGAAGCCCACGATTGCGATGGTCAATGGCTGGTGCTTCGGCGGCGGCTACGGCCCGTTGTTCGCCTGCGACCTCGCGTTCGCCGCCGAGGAAGCGAAGTTCGGCTTGTCGGAAATCAATTGGGGCATCCTGCCCGGCGGCGGCGCCAGCAAGATCGCCGCCGAATTGCTGTCGTTCCGGCGCGCGATGTATCACGCCATGACCGGCGAGATGATCGACGGGCGCACCGCCGCCGAGTGGGGACTCGTCAATGAAGCCGTGCCGCTCGCGAAGCTCGAGGCGCGCGTCGCGGAGGTCGCCGCGATGCTGCTAGAGAAGAACCCCGTCGCGCTCAAGGCGACCAAGGATGCGATCCGCCGCGTGCGCGAGATGACCTACGACAACGCCGAGGATTATCTCGTGCGTGCGCAGGAGGCCGCCAATTCCTTCGACAATGACGGCCGCAAGGAAGGCATCCGCCAGTTCATTGACGAGAAGTCCTACAAGCCCGGGCTTGGCGCCTACGACGCCTCCAAGCGCTCGAGCGGATAAGGCTTCAGCAGGGCCTCTCGACGTTTCGCCGATGAACGGGCAGGCTGGCGAGGCCGATCTTTCTGCGCGCACCGGCGGGCGACGGCGACGAAACAACGAAGGCGCGGCGCGCCCGTGGGGAGGAACACCGAGTCATGAGCCAGAGTCCGATCGAGATTCTTGCGCGCTCGCGCATGGGCGCGATGCAGTTCGTCGCAGTGGCGATGTGCGTCGCGCTGAACGCCTTGGACGGATTCGACGTTCTGGCGATCAGCTTCGCCGCGCCAGGCATCGCCGAGCAATGGGGCATCGATCGCGGCGCGCTGGGGGTCGTCTTGTCGATGGAGCTGATCGGCATGGCGGTGGGCTCCGTGCTGCTCGGCACGATCGCCGATCGCATCGGGCGCCGGCCGACGATCCTCTCGTGCCTGGCGCTGATGGCCGGCGGCATGGTCGGCGCAGCGCTGGCGCACAGCGTGGCGGAGTTGTCGGCGTATCGCCTGCTCACCGGGCTCGGCATCGGCGGCATGCTGGCCGCGATCAACGCCATGGCCGCCGAATACGCCAATCAGAAGAACCGCAGCTTTGCGGTGACGATCATGGCCGCCGGCTATCCGCTCGGCGCCATTGCGGGCGGCTCGATCACGACGGTGCTGCTGACGCATTATCCCTGGCAGTCCGTGTTCGTGTTTGGGGCGGCGGCTACGGCCGTGTTCATTCCGCTCGTTTGGTTCCTGCTGCCGGAATCGGTCGAGTATCTGGCGCGCCGACAACCGCGCGGCGCGCTGGAGCGCATCAATCGCACGCTGCGTCGTATGGGGCATGAGACAGTCGAAACGCTGGCGCCGATCGAACAAGGGACGAAGAAGTCGGCCGGGATGGCGAGCCTATTTGCAGCGGATCTGCGCGTACGCACGCTCGTGCTGACGCTCGCCTACTTCGCCCACATCATGACGTTCTACTTCATCATCAAGTGGATCCCCAAGATCGTCGTCGACATGGGCTACCATCCGTCGGAGGCGGCGGGCGTGCTGGTCTGGGCCAATGTCGGAGGAGCGAGCGGGGCGATCCTGCTGGGGCTGCTTTCGACGCGGATCAATGTGCGCTGGCTGGTGATCGGGGCGCTTGCAGTCGGCTTTGCGCTCGTGGCCTATTTTGGCCAAGGGCAAGCGGATCTGCGCGAACTCGCGCTCGTGGCCGCGTGCGCCGGCTTTTTCACCAACGCCGCTATCGTGGGGTTCTACGCGCTGATGGCGCTCGCATTCCCGACAGACGTGCGCGCCGGCGGCACCGGATTCGTGATCGGGGTAGGCCGTGGCGGCGCGGCGCTCGGCCCGATCGTCGCGGGCTATCTGTTCGTCGCCGGCGCCGGACTGGATCTGGTGGCCATGGTCATGGCGTCAGGGTCGGTCGTGGCGGCGATTTCGCTGGTGGCGCTGCGGCTGCGGACCGCTCAATCCTGAAGCTCGTCGAGAAGCGCCTGCAGCGCTTCGACGAAACCGGCGCGCGACGCGGGCGGAATCCGCGCGATCAGATCGCGTTCATGCTCCTGCATGGCGGCGAAGGCGGTTTCCGCCAGGCGCGCGCCAGCGCGCGTGAGGCTCAGCCCGAACGAGCGGCCGTCGACCGGCTTGCGCGCCACCAGATCGCGCGCCTCAAGACGCGCGATCAGCGGGGCCATGTTGGCGCTGACGATGCCGAGCATCTTGCCCAGTTCGCTCTGGGTTATGCCGCTGTTCTCGCCAATCACGACCAGCACGGAGGCCTCCGATGGGCGCAGCTCGAACTCCTCCAGACGCTCAGCCAGCCCGGCCATGGTCCAGGCCGAGACTCTGCGTATCGCGTACCCAGGATAACGCCGCAACGGATCGACAGGCATCGCTCCCGCCCATATAGCCCAACACGGCGGCTAATGTGCGCGCAAGCGCAGCGAGATTCCAGAGCCGAGTGCGCTCGTAGTCGCCGCGCTCACGCGTCTTCGGTGTCAATCTCGGCTTGCGTAGCGGCATTGTAGCGCGGGCCGCTCACCGCGGCGGGGCTGATGAGCGCATCGAGCCACGCAAGGTCTTGCGGGGACAGCTCGATCGCGCCGGCGCCTGCGTTCTCCTCCAGATGGCGCGCCGAGGTCGTGCCCGGTATGACGCTCAGGTCGGGGTCCTGGCGCAGCAGCCAGGCGAGCGCAAGTTGCGCGCGCGTGCAGCCGCGTTCCCGCGCCGCTTGGGCGAAGGCGCGCATCAGTTCGGCGTTGCGCGGCCAGTGCGGGGGCTGAAAGCGCGGCATCTGCGTGCGAATGTCGCGGGGGCTGAAGGACGAGGGATCGAGGTCGCCGGCGAGCGCCCCACGACCAAGCGGCGAGAACGCCACGAAGGCGACGCCGAGTTCGCGGCACGCGCGCAGCACCGCAATCTCAGGGTTGCGCGTCCACAGCGAGTATTCGCTTTGCACGGCGGCGATCGGATGGACCGCATGGGCCCGCCGCAGCGTGGCGGCTGAGACCTCGGAAAGGCCGATCATCCGCACCTTGCCCGCGCGCACGAGCCCGGCGAGCGCGCCGACGCTGTCTTCGATGGGCACGGTCTTGTCCCAGCGATGCAGGTAATAGAGGTCGATCACGTCGGTCTGCAGGCGCGACAGCGAGTCCTCGCACGTGCGCACGAGCGTTTCAGGGCGCCCGTCGATGACGCGCTTTCCGTCAACGCCGGTCATGCCGCACTTGCTGGCGAGGAACACGCCGCTGCGGTGCGGCTTCAGCGCCTCGCCCACCAGGATTTCGTTGGCGCCGAATCCGTAGAGCGCGGCGGTGTCGAAATGCGTCACGCCAAGATCCAGCGCGCGGCGGATCACGCGCAAGGCCGCTTCGCGCGGGGGCGGCTCGCCATAGGCATGGCTGAGATTCATGCAGCCGAGGCCGATTGCGGAGACGGTGGTCCCGCCGATATGCCGCTGCAGCATGGCGCGCGAACCCGGCTTAGCCGGCGGCTGCGCCGGAGAGGCGCGCGACGCCGCCGCACTGCATGGCGACGCCGCTCACGAACACTTCTCCAGCACGATATGGCCGACGGCGGTATTGGACGCGGGCACGTGATAGTGGCGGTGCAGCTCCTTCACTTTGGGCCCGAGCGCGCCGCGCATGATCAGCCACATCACCATCTCAATGCCTTCCGAGCCGGTTTCGCGCAGGTACTCGATGTGCGGAATCCTGCGCAGGCGTTCGGGGTCGGCGGTGAGGTCGTCCAGGAACTTCTGGTCCCATGCGGCGTTGATGAGGCCGGCGCGCGGGCCCTGCAATTGATGACTCATCCCGCCGGTGCCCCAAACCTGCACCTTGAGATCCTGCGGGTAGGATTCGACCGCGCGAGCGATCGCTTCGCCCAACATCCAGCAGCGATTCCCGGACGGCGGCGGATAGGTGACGACATTCACCGCCAGCGGGACGATCTTGCATGGCCATGCCTTCGGCTGTCCGAACATCAGCGAAAGCGGAACGGTGAGGCCGTGATCGACGTCCATCTTGTTGATGATGGTGATGTCGAATTCGTCGAGAATGCAGCACTGCGCCAGATGCCAGGCGAAGTCCGCGTCGTTTTCGACGATCGGCACAGGGCGCGGCCCCCAGCCTTCGTCTGCGGGCTGAAAGCTTTCGGCGCAGCCGATGGCGAAGGTCGGAATGAGATTCATGTCGAATGCGGAGGCGTGGTCGTTGTAGACGAGGACGACGACGTCCGGCTTGTTGGCGTCCTCCGCGATCCAGCGCCGCGTCCATTCATAGCCGGCGAACACCGGCTTCCAATATTCCTGCTCGGTCTTGCCCAGATCCAGAGCTGCGCCGATCGCCGGCACGTGGCTGGTGGTGACGCCCGCGGTGATGCGCGCCATTCTATCTTCCTTCCTTGATCGAGCGCACGCCCTCAGGAGAGCGCCCGCCATTGATCATCATCTGCTGGTACTCTTCGACGCTCATGCCGGTCATGGTCGATACCGCTTGCACGAAGCTGAGCCCGTCGGTGGAGAAAACCTTGGCGAGGAAGTAGATGTTGCCGCCCAAGTCGAGCAGCCTGTTGAAGTCGCGCGCCAGGAGCGCCGCCTTCTGCTCTTCGCTCATCGGCCAATCCTCGAGATAGGCGGCCTCGTCGGCTTTCCAGCGTTTGCGGTTCTCCTCCTTCATCAGGCTCATGGCGAACTGGTTGAGCCAATAGCCCTGACGCGCGCGCGCCGCAGTATAGACGCGCGTTCCCGGTATGTCGTCGAACTCAGCCAAGTATTCGCGAACGTTCACGGGCATTAAGCGATCTCCTCAGGAGCGGGGCGGAAATCTCGTCGACGCGACGCTCATCTGCCTTGCGCTTTCAATAGGGCGTCAAGGCGCGGATAGACGCGGCGCGCATTCAATTCGAACACCTTGCGCTTGTCCTGCTCCGAGATCGGGAGCGCATCGATGTAGCGCTTGGTGTCGTCGAAATAGAAGCCGGTCTCGGGGTCGACGCCGCGCACCGCGCCGACCATCTCCGAGCCGAACAGGATGTTGTCGACGTCGATCACGCGAAACAGGAGATCGATCCCGGGCTGGTGATAGACGCAAGTGTCGAAGAAGACGTTCTTCATGACATGCTCGCGCGGATGCGGCTTCTTGAGCATGTCGGCGAGGCCGCGATAGCGCCCCCAATGATAGGGAACCGCGCCTCCCCCGTGCGGGATGATGAACCGCAAGGTGGGGAAGTCGGCGAACAAGTCGCCTTCCAGGAATTGCATGAACGCGGTGGTGTCGGCATTGATGTAATGCGCGCCGGTGGCGTGGAAGTTCGGATTGCATGAACCCGAGACATGGATCATCGCCGGGACGTCGAGCTCGACCATCGTTTCAAAGAACGGACGCCAGGCCTTGTCGGTGAGCGGGGGCGCGGTCCAATGGCCCCCGGAGGGATCGGGATTGAGGTTGCAGCCGACGAAGCCGAGTTCGCGAACGCAGCGTTCGAGCTCGGCTATGGAGTTCTCGATCGGAACGCCCGGCGATTGCGGCAGCTGGCAGACGCCGACGAAAGCGCTCGGATAGAGATCGACCACCCGCTTGATGAGGTCGTTGCAGGCGCGGGTCCAGGCCTGGGAGACGCGCTCGTCTCCAACATGGTGGGCCATGGCCGAGGCGCGGGGCGAGAAGATGGTCATGTCCGCGCCGCGCTCCTTGATGAGGCGCAGCTGGTTCTGCTCGATCGTCTCGCGAATCTGGTCGTCCGAAATGGCGGGATAGGGCGGGGCTGCGCCGCCCGCCTTAAAGGCGGCCTTCTGCGCTTCGCGCCACAGATTGTGCGGTTCGGGCGCGGTGGTGTAGTGGCCGTGGCAGTCGATGATCATCAGCAGTCGCTCTGTCAGCCGCGGGCATTTCGCGCGCGGCGCCGATCGGCGGCCTGGGCCGGCCCCGCGCCGCAGATGATGACCTGGGTTCGCACGATGCTTCTCCCTCGCGACCCTAGCCTACGCCGCGGCGCTGGCCGCCGCCATGGACACGGCGGTACAAAAAGTTGGACATTCCGCCGCCCCTGCAGGGTGGACGGGGGGTCGTCCAGCCGGGCCGCCGGCGCACCCCTCAGCCGAGCCGCAGGAGCTTTGCGGCGTTGTCCTTGAGGATGAGCGGCAGCACATCCTCGCGGAAGCCGGCCTCCTTCGCCGAGTCGATCCATTTGTCGGGCGTGATCAGCGGAAAATCCGAGCCGAACAGCATTTTGTGCTTCAACTGCGTGTTGGCGTATTGGACGACCTGTTTGGGAAAATATTTCGGCGACCAGCCCGAAAGGTCGATGAACACGTTCTCCTTGTGCAGCGCCATGGAAAGGCTCTCGTCCGTCCATGGCCAGGAGGGGTGCGCAAGGATGATCTTCATGTCTGGGAAGTCGACGGCAACGTCGTCGACAAGCATCGGCTGGCCGTATTTGAGACGCACGCCGCCGCCGCCGGGCATTCCCGTTCCCATGCCGGAATGGCCGGTGTGGAAGATCGCCGGCAATTTGTGTTCGGCGATCACCTCATAGAGCGGGTAGGCCATGCGGTCGGCGGGGTGGAAGCCTTGCATCGGCGGATGGAATTTGAAGCCCTTGATCGGATAGTCGGCCAGGAGCGCGCGCGCCTCCCGAGCGCCCATCTTGCCCTTGTGCGGGTCGATCGAGGCGAAGGCGATCATGATGTCGGAATTGGCGCGCGCCTGCTCGGCGATTTCTTCATTGCGGATGCGCCGGGCGCCGAAGGCGCTTTCGATGTCGACCGTGAACATCACGAACGCCACTTGGCGTTCGCGGTAGTAGGCGATGGTCTCCGGTATGGTGGGGCGCTTGCGATCGGTCTTGAAATAGCGTGACGCAGCGTCGAAGAATTGCCCCATGACCGGGTCTTCCGGGTCGTGGCACGAGACTTCGGCGTGAGTGTGGATGTCGATGGCGCGGATATTGGCGAGGTCGATCATGGCGTCCCTCTTAGCGCGTTCGGCGCGGCGCGCCCATACTAGCCGGCGTCATCCGTGCGGCGAAGCCTGACGATGCGTCGCGTCTATTCCACAGAAAGCGTCGGGCCCGCCGAGCGGCTCGCCTTCTGGAACGCCATCGCCTCGCGTGCGATCGCGCCGATGTCGATCGAGGCCATGGGCGCAGCGCCGTTTCGCGCCGAGCTGGGGCGCGCTTCGCTCGGCCGCTGCGAGCTGTTTTCGCCCCGGTCGACGGCGGCTAGCGTTCGCTTCGACGGCGCGGTCAGGCGCCGCGCAGGCGTGCGGAAACGGCGCATGCTGCTGATGCTGCAATGCGAAGGGCGCTCTCTCGCCCAACTCGCGGGGCGCGACGTCGAGCTTCAGCCCGGCGATTCCGTCGTCATCGATGCCGAGGCGCCTTACACGATCGGTTTCACCGAGCCGACCCGGGTGATCCTGGCGAGCCTGGAGGGCGATGAGCGTCGCCTCGCCGCCATGGAGCGGGTCGCGGGACATCGGGCGTGCGGCGCCATCGGCGCCGGCGCCCTTCTGTCCAGCTTCCTGCGCTCAACCTGGGCGCATCTGGACGATCAGTTGGCTGAGGAGGGAGGCGGGGCGCTGAGCGCGGCGTTGTGGGATCTGGCGGCCCTCGCCTATGGGCTGCCGCGATCCGCCGTCGCAACGGGGACGCGCGCGGACGATATGCGCGCCCAGATGCAGGCGTTCATGGAGGAGCGCCTTCACGATCCCGCCCTCGGCGCCGCCATGATCGCCCGCGATTTCGCCGTTTCGCGGCGCTATGTGCAAATGCTGTTTTCCGAGATCGGGTTCACGCCCTCGGCCTTCATCCTCGAGCGGCGCTTGGAGCGCGCCGCAGAGCGGCTGGGCCAAGGCGAAGACTGCGTCACGGACGTCGCGTTTTCGCTGGGATTCAATGATCTCAGCCACTTCTCCCGCGCGTTTCGGCGCCGTCTTGGCGTCTCGCCCCGCGCGTATCGCGACGCCGCGCGCCGGCGCGCGGCGACTTGACCCAGAACGAAGCGCGCCGCTTCGTCCGGAAGCGAGCGGCGCCCGCGCCGGCGTCCTACCCTGAATACAGGGAGGACTGCGCAGATGACGCTTACGCTGGACCGGCCCGAGAGCGACATTGATCTTTTCAGCGACGACGCGCTGGCCGATCCCTATCCGCTCTATCGCGTGCTCCGCGATTGCGCGCCCGCGGTCTTTCTCGCACGCCACGACGCCTGGTTTCTCGGCCGCTACCAGCAGGTGCGCGATGCGCTCAGCGATTGGCGAACCTATTCCTCCGCGTGCGGCATCGGCCTCAATCCGACCATCAACGCGGCCTGGCGCGAGGCGCTCATCTGCCTCGATCCGCCGGAGCACACGGAGAAGCGCAAACTGCTGTTGGAGCGGCTCGCGCCGAAATATCTGAGGCCGGTGGAGGAGACGATCGATCGGCGCGCGCAGGCGCTTGTCGACCGGCTCGCGGCGCAGCCAGGCTTCGACGCCGTCGCCGAGTTCGCGCAGGACCTGCCGGTCAACGTCATCATGGACTTGATCGGCTGGCCTGACGCAGTGCGCGGGTCTCTTCTCGACATGGCGGAGGGCAGCTTCAACGCGGTCGGCCCTGACAATGCGCGCATGCAGGGCTCGCTGCCGCGGCTCGGGGCGATGATGGAGCTCATCGCGAAGGTCTATGATGAGGGCGCGCTCGCGCCGGGCGGGTTCGGCGCCACGATCGCAGAGGCGGCGCGCCGCGGCGAAATCACGCGCGAGGCGGCGATCGGCCTGCTCGCCGGCTATGTCGTCGCCGCATTCGACACCACGATCCATTCAGTCGCCAGCGGCGTATGGCTGTTTGCGAACAATCCTCACGAGTGGCGCCGCGTATGCGCCGAGCCCTCTCTCGTGCCGGCGGCCTTCGAAGAGGTCGTGCGCCTGGAGACCCCGCTGCAGAACTTCTCCCGCGTCGTCACCCGCGACGTTGATTTGGGCGAGGGCGCCGCCATTCCCGCGGGCGCGCGCGTGATCGTGAGCTACGCCGCCGCGAACCGCGATGAGCGCTATTTCAGCGACCCGGATCGCCTGGTCGTCGATCGCAAGCCCGCCAATCACTTGGGCTTTGGGCTGGGCGTGCACGCCTGCGCGGGGCAGGGGTTGGCGCGGCTCGAGGGCCATGCCGTCTTCCGCGCCGTCGCCGAACGCGGCCTGGCGTTCGCCTTGGCCGGCGAGCCCGTCCGCAGCCTCAACAACATCGCACGCGGCTTCGCCCGCGTGCCGGCGCGCCTGATCAAGCTCATGGGGCATTGAGACGGCGTGACGTCTGGCGCCCTTGAAGGGGGCCCCCGATTCGTCAAAAACGGACCGGCGTAACTGCGCCGACAGCGGCTGCTGCGCGTCCGGCTTTTTGTGCGCCGGCGTCCGCAGCGCTTCCGCTCAGGTCGGCCACAATCGCGGATTGGCGATCAGGACGAGAGATGACACGTGAAGCCGCCAAACAAGGCGACCTGCTCTGGACGCCCTCGCCGGCGCGGATCGCGGAGGCGCGGCTGACGGACTTCCTGCGCTGGCTCGAGGCCGAGCGCGGCCTCGCCTTCGCCGATTACGGCGCGCTGTGGCGCTGGTCCGTGCAGGAGATCGAGGCTTTCTGGCAAGCGATCTGGGACTATTTCGAGATCCAGTCGTCGACGCCGCACACGTGCGTGCTGGAGGCGCGCGTGATGCCGGGCGCGCGCTGGTTCCCCGGCGCGCGGCTCAACTACGCGGAGCATGCGTTACGCCCCGCGCGCGGAGGCGAGGCGGCGTTGCTCTTCGCCAGCGAAGACCAGCCGCTGCGCGCGATCAGCTGGGACGAGCTGGCGGGGAAGGTGCGGAGGCTGGCGACGAGCCTGCGCGAACTGGGCGTGGGCCCGGGCGATCGCGTGGCGTCCTACGTCACCAACCGTCCCGAAGCGGTGGTCGCGATGCTGGCGGCCACCAGCATCGGCGCGATCTGGTCGAGCTGCTCGCCCGATTTCGGCGCCCAAGGCGTGCTCGACCGGCTCCAGCAACTCGAGCCCAGACTCCTTTTTTGCGTCGACGGCTATCGCTATGGCGGCAAGGTTTTTGATCGGCGCGTGGAGATCGCGGCCATAGCGGGCGCCATTCCGTCGCTGCAGCACATCGTCCATGTCCCGTTCGACGCGTCCGCCGCAATCGAGAGCGACTTGCCCGTTACGCCATGGGCCGCGCTGCTGGAGCAGCCGCCAGTGTCGGCGTCCGCGTTCAAGTTTGCGCCGCTTCCCTTCGATCATCCGCTCTGGATTCTCTTCTCCTCCGGCACGACCGGCCTGCCCAAGGCGATCGTGCACAGCCATGGCGGCATCCTGATCGAGATGCTGAAGGCGCTCGCCTTCCACTTCGATCTGCGCGCGGGCGATCGCGGCTTTTTCTACACCACCACCGGCTGGATGATGTGGAATTTCGTCGCCAGCATGCTTCTCGCCGGCGTGACGCCGGTGCTCTATGACGGCAATCCGGCCTATCCGCAGCCCGATGCGCTCTGGAAGTTGGCGCAAGACAGCAAAGCGTCCTTGATGGGCGCAAGCCCAGCATTCGTGGACGGCATGATCAAGGCGGGCGTCGCGCCGCGCGAACGCCATGATCTGAGCGCGCTCAGAACAGTCGTCGTCGCCGGCGCGCCGGTCTCGCCCGAGCAGCACGCCTGGCTCTACGACAACGTCAAGAGCGACCTCGCCACCTCGACGGGCACCGGGGGAACCGACATCTGTTCAGGCTTCACCGGCGGGGTCGCCATCCAGCCGGTCTACGCCGGCGAGATGCAGGCGCGCTGCCTGGGCGTCGCCGCATACGCCTTCGATGAAGCGGGCCGGGAGGTGACCGACGAGGTGGGCGAACTCGTCGTGACGCAGCCGATGCCCTCGATGCCGGTGCGGTTCTGGAACGACCCCGGCGACGTGCGCTATCGCGAGACCTATTTCGACATGTATCCGGGCGTCTGGCGGCAGGGCGATTTCTTCCGCATCAATGCGCGCGGCGGGTGCTTCGTGCTCGGCCGATCCGACGCCACCCTCAATCGCGGCGGCATTCGCATCGGGACGGCGGAAATCTATCGCGTGGTCGAGGCGCTCGATTTCGTCGAGAGCGCGCTCGTCGTCCACGTTGACCGCGCCGGAGGCGAAGCCTTCATGCCCTTGTTCGTCAAGACGCGCGGCGCGCCGCTTGATGACACGCAGCGCGCCGCCATCCGGCAGGCGATCCGCACGCAATTCACGCCGCGCCACGTGCCGGACGACATCATCGAGGCGCCGGACATTCCCATGACGCTCACCGGCAAGAAGCTTGAAGTGCCGGTGCGGCGCATCCTCTCCGGCGCGCCCCCAGAGAAGGCCGCCAATGTCAACGCCATGGCCAACCCGGATTCGCTGCGCTTCTTCGCAGCCTACGCCAAGGCGCTCTAGCCGCAGCGCGGCCTCGTCAGCGCCCGTCTTGTTGGTTGCGCGCCGCTCTTGCGGTGTTGGCGAGCAGGCAGGCGATCGTCATCGGCCCCACGCCGCCCGGAACGGGGGTGATCGCGCCGGCGTGCGCCATCTCCTCGTAGGCGACATCGCCCACCAGCCGATGCTTGCCGCCGGCTGCTTCGATGCGGTTGATCCCGACATCGATGACGACGGCGCCGGGCTTCACCCAGTCGCCGCGCACAAGGCCAGGGCTGCCGGCGGCCGCGACCAGGATGTCGGCGCCGCGCACGATCCCGGCGAGGCCGCGCGTGAGAATGTGCGTCACCGTGACGGTGCACTCGCGTTCAAGCAGCAGCAGCGCCACCGGCTTGCCCACGATGTTGGACTTGCCGATGACGACCGCGTTGAGGCCGCGAAAGTCGTCGATCACCGTGTCGAGCAGCATCATGCAGCCGAGCGGCGTGCAGGGGATGAGTCCGCCTGTTCCCGTCGAAAGGCGCCCGACATTCACGGGATGGAAGCCGTCGACGTCCTTCATCGGGTCGATGGCGTCGAGCACCTTGCCCGCATCGATATGCGCAGGAAGGGGCAATTGCACTAGGATGCCGTTGACGCCGGGGTCCCCGTTCAACGCGTCGATGAGCGCGAGCAATTCGGCTTCGCTCGTCGCCGCCGTCAAGCGGTGCTCGATCGAACGCATGCCGGCGCGGCGCGTTTCGGCGATCTTGCGCCGGACATAGACAAGGCTCGCCGGATCCTCGCCCACCAGCACGACGGCGAGGCCAGGCGCAACGCCGCACGCCGCGGCGTGATCGTGGACCTCGGCGGCGACCGTTTGGATCAGCCGCGCGGCGATCGCGCGCCCGTCGATAATGCGCGGCGCTGGCGCACGCGAGGGCGCGGCGGAAACCATCGCTCAGCAGACGCGGGAGGCGGTGAAGTCGCGCACCCAGTCGGCGGTCTTGGCGAGGCCGCCGAACGGGTAGAAATGCAGCCGCACGTCCCCGTGCACGGCGGGATCTAGCGTGCGTTCGAGCGCGTCGATGAGCGGCGCGGGGCCGGCGTTGTTCAATAATCGCGTCATCGACAGGCCGTACTTGGCCATCACCTTGGCCGAGACGCCGACGCCGCAGCGCGCCGCAAAGCGCAGCAGCGTTTTGACGCTCGCAGGGCCTGCGAGCCCGAGGCGCACCGGCGCGCTCACGCCCGCATCGCGCAGGCGCGCCACCCACTCGAGCATGGGCTCGGCGTCGAAGCCGAATTGTGTGCAGATCGAAGCCTCGTGCCCAAGATCGGCGAGCGCGGCGAGCTTGTCGCGCATGGCCTGCGCGAGCTTGGCGGCGGGAATAGCGGAATGTCCTTCGGGGTAGCCTGCAATCCCGACGTGGCGCACGCCGTACTTGGCGAGCAGTCCCGACCTGATCAGCGCCAGCGCATCCTCGTAGGGCCCAATCGGGCGCGGCGGATCGCCAGCGACCACAAACACCCTGTCCACGCCCGCGCACGCCGTCAGGCAGTCGAGATACATGTCGAGGTCGGCCTCGGACGCGATGCGCCGCGCCGAGAGATGCGGCATCGGCTCAAGTCCAAGGCGACGAATGAGGACGGCCGCCTCGATGCGCTGGTCGAAGTCCTCGTCAGGGAGAAAGGTGAGCGAAACCTGCGCGCCCGCGGGTATGGCGTCGCTCGCGTCGGCCAAAGCGTCAGCGTCCTTGGCCGTCATCTCGAGCGACCAATCGGCGAGAAGCGTTTGCGGATGCGCCAGGGCGGGCATGAGGGCGGCGCTCATCAGGTTCCTCCCGGATCTCCGGGCCGGCCCCAACGCCGCCCCTCAATTCTCCACTAGCGCGCGATTCATAATTCGTATAGATGAAAAATTCAAGGATGCGAATGAAAGCTGCCTCTGCTGCACCCCTTTTGCTGCTCCCGGGTCTACTGTGCGACGCCCGGATCTGGGCTGAACAAGTCCGGGAGTTCGCGGATTTCGTGCCCGTGGCGGCTGACTATGAGGGCGCACGCAGCCTCGGGGCGATGGCGGAGCGGGCGCTGGCGCAGGCGCCGACGCGGTTCAGTCTCGTGGGTCATTCCATGGGCGCGCGGGTGGCGCTGGAAGTCTGGCGCATGGCGCCGGAGCGGGTGGAGCGGCTGGCGCTTTTGAGCACCGGCGTTCACCCGGTTCAGCCCGGGGAAGCCGAGAAGCGGCGCGCGCTGCTGCACGTCGGCCGCGAACAAGGGATCGACGCGCTCCTGGACCTTTGGCTGCCGCCGATGGTCGCTCCGGCGCGACGCGGCGATCGTGCGCTGATCGGGCGCCTGCGCGCGATGTGCCGCGCCGGCGGCGTTGCGCAATACGAGGCGCAGATTGAAGCCCTGCTCGCGCGCCCGGACGTCGAGAGCCTGCTGGCTTCGGTTGCGCGCCCGACGCTCGTGGGCGTCGGGCGACAGGACGCGTGGAGCCCGCTGGCGCAGCACGAGGCGATCGCCGCCGCGATCCCTGGCGCGCGGCTGGCGGTGTTCGAGGAATGCGGACATATGTGTCCGGCCGAAGCGCCGGATCAGGTGAACGCCGCGCTGCGCGACTGGCTCGCGCGCGCGCCGGATTGAGTTGTCGATTAGGAGAGGACCATGAGCGCGAAGACCTTAGAGGACGTGCTGCGCGGCGCAGGCGACATCGTGAAGTTCCTGCGCAATCAGCAGACGGGACCGAACGTCTATCCCGGCGTGCCGGCCGAATACTCGAACTGGCGCGAGGAGCAGCGCGCCTGGGCCGAGAAATGCGTCCTGTTCAACCAATCCTACCACATGGTCGATCTCGCGGTCGAAGGCCCTGACGCCTTCAAGATGCTCAACCATCTGGCCATCAACAGCTTCAAGGGTTTCACCATCGACAAGGCCAAGCAATTCGTGCCTTGCACGCCGGACGGCTATGTCATCGGCGACGTGATCCTGTTCTATCTCGATGAGAACAAGTTCAACCTCGTGGGGCGCGCGCCGGCGATCGAATGGGTGGAGTATCACGCCGCGACAGGCGACTATAACGTCACGGTCGAGCGCGACGAGCGCACCGCGGTGCGCAAGGATCCGAGCCGCCGCAAATCCTATCGCTTCCAGGTCCAAGGCCCGAACGCGATGAAGGTGATCGAGAAGGCGATCGGCAAGACGCCGCCGGATCTCAAATTCTTCAACATGACGCGCCTCACCATCGGGGGCAAAGAGGTGCGCGCGCTGCGTCACGGGATGGCGGGCCAGCCCGGCTGGGAATTGTTCGGACCCTGGGACGAGGGCGAGGCCGTACGCCAGGCGCTCATCGAAGCCGGCCGTGAATTCGGACTGACGCTCGTCGGCGGGCGCACATATTCGTCCAACACGCTCGAGTCCGGCTGGATTCCTTCGCCGCTCCCGGCGATCTATACGGGCGAGGCGCTCAAGGCGTATCGCGCGTGGCTTCCCGCCGATTGCTATGAGGCCAAGACCTCGATCGGCGGCAGCTTCGACGCGGCGCGCATCGAAGACTATTATCTCACGCCTTGGGACCTCGGTTACGGCCACATGCTGAAGTTCGACCATGACTTCATCGGCCGCGCGGCGCTCGAGCGGATGGCGGGCGGGCCGCATCGCCACAAGGTCACGCTGGCGCTCGACAGCGAGGACGTGATGCGCGTGCAGGGCTCGATGTTCCACAAGGGCGAGCGCGCCAAGGCTTTCGAACTGCCGTCAGCCGTCTATGCGATGCATCCCTACGATCGCGTGCTCGCGGACGGCAAGACGATCGGTCTCTCCACCTGGGTCGGATACAGCGCCAACGAGGCGCGCATGCTGACGCTCGCGATGCTCGATGAATCCCACGCCAAGATCGGAACCAAGGTGTCGCTGCTCTGGGGCGAGGAAAATGGGGGCACATCGAAGCCCACCGTGGAGCGCCACGTGCAGACGGAGATCAAGGCGGTGGTGAGCCCGGTCCCGTATTCCGAGGTCGCGCGTGATTCCTACGCGGAGGGCTGGCGCTCGCGCGGCGTCGCCTAGCAGGACATGCGCTACAGCGCTGCAGGCTTGGACAGCATGTCGGCGGCGCGCGAGATGAGGTCGATCGCCTTGCGTTCGAGCTCATCGGTTAGGCGCGCGATCGGGATGGCGACGCTGAACGCGCCGGCGATCTGGCCGTCGATCGCGGCGGCGCGCGCCAGGCCGACGATGCCGGGGGAATTCTCTTCGCGCGTACGCGCAATCCCTGTGCGGCGCACCTCGGCAAGCTCGGCGCGGAGCGCGGCCTCCTCCGTGATCGTGTGCGCGGTGAAGGCGCGCCGCTCGACGGTCGCGAAATAGTGCGCCAGTTCGGTCTCGTCGAGTTGCGCCAGGAGCGCCTTGCCGGCGGAGAAGGCGTGCATCGGCGCGCGCTGGCCGACTTCGAGCGAATAGCGCAGCGCCTGACGGCCGACCTCGGTGGCGAGCGCCTCGATCTCGAACGCGCGCTGCACGAAGAAGCTGGTGGTTTCGTTCAGTTGCTGGCCGATGCCGCGCACCAGCGGCGCGACGCGCTCGGCGAGGCTTGAGCCGCCCGCCTGCGGCTGAAGCTGCGCGACCGCGGGACCCGACGCGAAGCGGCGCCCCACACGCTGCACGTAGCCGCGCTCCACCAGCGTTGAGAGCAGATAGGAGAGGCTGCTGACGGGGATGGCGAGCGCGGTGGCGAGTTCATGCGCGGCCATCGGCCGGTTCTGCCGGGCCAGGAATTCCAGGATGTCGAGCGTCCGCATGGCGGACTTGACCGTCGCGGGCGTGTCGCTGCCGGGCGCCATGAACCTTCCCTTGCCCGCGCGCGAGGATCGCACGCGGACGAGATGTGAACATATGAGCCCGCGTGAAGGACGGCAAACGCCGGCGGGACGCGGTGCGCAGACCCGCGTCCCGCGTCCCCCCTTTTGCTTCCGTCTCTAGGCGTGCGCGGCGCCGGGCGGCGCCTTGGACATGTTGATGACCCTGGCCTGGGTGAATTCCTCAAGGCCTTCGACGCCCATCTCCGAGCCGAACCCGGATTTCTTGGCGCCGGCGAAAGGAATGTCGGGCGGGAGGTCGAGGTGCTTGTTGATCCACACCGTGCCCGATTCGATCCGCTGCGCCACGCCGAGGGCGCGATCGAGATTGTTCGACCACACAGTGCCGCCAAGGCCGTACTCGGTGTCGTTGGCGCGCGCGACGGCGTCGTCGACGTCCTTGTAGCGGAGCACCGGAAGCACCGGGCCGAACTGCTCCTCGCGCACCAGGCGCGCATCGTCGGGGATGTCGCGTACGATCGTGGGCGGAATGAAATAGCCCTTGCGGTTCAGCTTCTCGCCGCCGGCGATGATCTTGCCGCGCTGGCGCGCATCCTCGATGTAGCCCAGCACCTTCTCGTATTGCTGCTTGTTTTGCACGGGCCCCATTTGCGTGCCCTGCTTCATGCCGTCGTCCACGATCGTCTCGTTGGCGAGCTTCACGAGCTCCTCGCACATGGCGTCATATTGCGACTCGTGCACGTAGAGGCGCTTGATGGCGAGGCAGACTTGGCCCGCGTTCATCGTCGCGCCGGCGAAGACCTGCGGCGCGGCGACCTTGGGGTCCACGTCGTCGAGCACGATGGCCGCGTCATTGCCGCCGAGCTCCAGCGTCAGCCGCTTGAGCGTCGAGGAGACGCTCGCCATCACCTTCTTGCCGGTCTCGGTGGAGCCGGTGAACGCCACCTTGGCGACGTCGGGATGACTGGTGAGCGCGCCGCCCAGATCGTTCTGGTCGACGATGATGTTGACCACGCCGGGCGGCAGGTGCTTGGCGCAGAGCTCCCCGAACTTAAGCGTGGTGAGCGGCGTCGTGGGCGCGGGCTTGATCACCACCGTGTTGCCCATGATCAGCGCGGCGGGCACTTTCAGCATGAGCAGGATCACCGGGAAGTTCCACGGCGTGATCGCGGCGACCACGCCGAGCGGCGCGCGCTGCTGCACGATCCGTTCGTTCTCGTTGTCGCGCAGCACCTTCTCGGGCAGTTCCTGCGCGGCGAAATAGTCGATCATCGCGATGGCGCCGCCGACCTCGTACATGGCGTGCGGCAGCGGCTTGCCCTGCTCCTCAGTCAGCAGGCGGGCGAATTCCTCATGCATGGCCTTGAAGTCGGCCGAGAGCGCTTCGAGGCGCTTGCGCCGTTCCGCGATCGGCGTCTTCGACCAGGCGGGGAAGGCGGCCTTGGCCGCCGCGACCGCTTCGTTGAGCTGGTTCAGGTCGGCGCGCGCGCACGTGGCGAACACCTCCTCTGTGGCTGGGTTGACCACGTCCAGCGTCGCTGCGCCGTCGACGAACTTTCCGTTGATCAGCATCTTGTATTGAGTCATCTGTTCCTCTCCTCGTGCCTGTAACCCTTGGCGCCGCTCATGGCGGCGCATCGGCGCCGGCGGCGCGGTCGGCGTTCGCCTGCCAGATCAAGAATGCTCTGATCGCCTCGGAGTCCGATTCGCTCAGCGCTTCGTCGAAGGACGCCATGCCGTTGCCGGCGCGCGCGCCGCCGATCACCGTATCACGCCACACGCCGGCGTCGCCAAGGGCGGCGGCGTAGCGCAAATCCGGATAGAGGCCCGCGCTCACCGCCGCATCGCCATGACAGGTTCCGCAATAGGTCGCATAGAGCGTGCGTCCGTGCGCGACCACGTTTTGCGGCGCCGTCTCCCGCGGCGGCGC
>JACAEE010000099.1 GCA_013389015.1 Hydrogenophilaceae bacterium
CGCTGCGGCGACGCGGACAGAGGCGGCGCTCGCGGCTGCCCAAGGCGAGGCGGCGGCGGCGCGCGCGCACGGCGAGGCGCTGGAGCGCGAAGCGCAGGCGCTGCGCGATAGGTTGCATCAGCGTGAGGCGGAGCATGCGCGCGCGCTCGCCGGGACGGAGAGCGAGGCGCGCGCCCGGTGCGCCGCGCTTGAAGGCCAGCTCGCCGAAGCGTTGCAGGGATCGGCGTCGCTGGCGCGGCTCAATCAATCGCTGGAAGCGTCGCTGCGGCGGATGGCGCAGGCGCTGCAGGAGCGGGCTGAGCCTGGCGAAGCGCGCGAAGCGCCGCCGGCCGAGGCCGCGCCAGTCGTCATCGCGCGGGGATCGGTCTTGCGGGATGCGGCGGCGTTTGCGCGCTACGCGCTGCGACGCGGGCCGCTTGCGGCGGCGCGTCTGATCGCGCAAGCGCGCGTGGTGCGCGCGAGCGGCTTGTTCGACGCCGCCTATTATCTGAGCCGGTATCGGGACGTGGCCGCGGCGGGCGCGGATCCGGCGCTCCATTATGTGGCGCACGGCGCCGCCGAGGGGCGTGATCCTTCCGCGGCGTTCTCGACGCGCGCCTATCTGCAGCGCTATCCGGATGTGCAAGCGGGCGGGCGCAACCCGCTGTTCCACTATGTGCGCCACGGCCGCAGCGAGGGGCGGTCGGCTGCGCCTTTGCGTTCAGACAAGACGCATTCTTCGCGGGCGATTTTTGGGGAACGGGCGGCGGCGCCGATCGGATCATTGCCTTCGCCGCAATCGCCGTTTGCGGAGCTGCAAAAGACCGCTGGTGCAGTCAGCGCAGCCGAACTCGAAGGGATCAAGCCGATTCCTCCACGCTTGCCGGAGCCGGCGGCGCCGGCGCTTGGCCCCATGCTCGTCATGCCGCGCTGGCGGCAGGTGGAGAACGACGTCCCACACGCCAACCGATACGATGTCCGCCCCGATGATAGCGTTCGACCAGAGGCTGAGCGCGGCGAGGCGTTCTTTGCCCGCTTCGGGCTCTTGAGCGATCGTCCGGATTTCTCCGGGGCGGTCGCCGCCATCAACGCGGTGCCGAGAGCGCTCCGGCTCGCCGATCCACATGAGACGCCTGACGCCAGCATCATTGTGCCAGTCTATGGTCAGCTTGGCTACACGCTCAATTGTCTGGACTCGCTGCTGGCCCATGAATCGGTATTCAGCGCCGAAATCATCATTGTTGACGATTGTTCGCCGGATCAGAGCGGCCGCTATCTGCCGGACGTGAAGGGTGTTGTCTATCAACGCCAAGCGCAGAACGGCGGGTTCATTCTCTCCTGCAATACGGGTGCGGCCAAGGCGCGGGGCCGGCACGTCGTCTTCTTGAACAACGACACGCGGGTGGTGCGCGGTTGGCTCGACGAACTGATCGGCGCCTTCGGCATCCTTCCCAATGCGGGTCTCGTGGGCTCGAAGCTGTTCTATCCGGATGGGTCGCTCCAGGAAGCAGGCGGGATCATCTGGCAAGACGGATCGTCGTGGAATTATGGGCGCAATGACGATCCCGGCCGTCCGGAATATTGCTATGCGCGACAAGTGGATTACGTCTCCGGCGCCGCGATCGCGCTGCCCGCGGACTTGTGGCGCAGCCTCGGCGGCTTCGATGAACTCTATCGGCCGGCGTATTGCGAGGATTCCGATCTTGCGCTGCGCGTGCGCCATGTCAGCGGCAAGGGCGTGTGGCTGCAGCCGCTGTCGCGCGTCATCCATTACGAAGGGAAGACTTCCGGCACGGACGTGACGAAGGGGGTCAAGGCCTACCAAGTCACGAACGCGCAAAAGCTCAAGGCGCGCTGGCGGCAGGTTCTGGCGCAGCATCGGCCGAATGGCCAAGCGCCGGATTTGGAGAAGGACCGCGGCGTAGAAAAGCGCGCCCTGATGATCGATGCGACGACGCCGACGCCGGACCAGGACGCCGGATCGGTGACCGCCGTGCTGACGACGCGTCTTTACCAGCAGCTGGGCTACAAGCTGACGTTTGCGCCGGAGGACAATTTCCTGTTCCTGCCGCCATACACGCCCGATCTCCAACGCACGGGGGTTGAATGCGCGTATGTGCCGTTTGATTTCCCGCTTGAAACGCTGCTCAAGAAGATCGGGCCGACGCTCGATATCGTTCAGGTCTATCGTATGGAGACAGCCGAGCGCTCAATTCCGCTGGTTCGCAAGCACGCGCCCCAGGCGAGCATCCTTTTCCATCTTCACGATTTGCACTTTAGGCGGCTTCAGCGCGAGGCTGAGGTGTCCGGCGACGCAGCCGCCCTTCGCCAGGCGCTGAAGCTGCGGGAGCGCGAGCTTGCGATCACGAGCGCGGCGGACTGCGCGATCGTGCATTCTCCGGTCGAACGCGACTTCCTGCAGCAGGAGATTCCGGGCCTCACCTCGGTCGTTTGGCCCTACATGACGGATCTCTTCGATCGCGGCCCGGCCTTCTCTCAGCGTCGGGACTTCATCTTCCTCGGCGGCTACGGGCATCCGCCGAACGTCGATTCCGTCATCTATTTCGTGCAGGATATTTGGCCCAAGCTGCGGACGATGGTTCCCGGCGCCCGGTTCCATATCGTCGGCGCCAATGCGCCGGCTGAAGTATGGGCGCTCGCCGGGAGCGATGTTCTCGTTCATGGGCGTATCGATGAGCTGAAGCCTGCGTTCGATGCGGCGCGCGTCTTTGTGGCGCCGATCCGCTACGGCGCGGGCGTCAAGGGCAAGGTCGCGACCTCGATGGCCCATGGTCTGCCGGTCGTCGGCACCGCGATCGCGCTCGAGGGCATGGGCTATCGCGACGGGGAGCACGTGCTGCAAGCAGACACGCCGGAGGATTTCGCGCGCGCGTCCGCGCGGCTTTACACCGACGAGGCGCTCTGGAACCGCCTGTCGGCCGCTGGGCACGAGATCGTCGCGCAGTACAATTCACTCGAGACCGGGCGGCGCGTGCTTGAGGAGGCGATCGCATCGGCCCAGCGCGCGCGACGCCGGCGCTAAGGTCTACAGGCCGACACGAAAGACGAAGTGAGGCCAGACCTGCTCGGAATGGATCTTTCGCTCCAGGATGAGCTCTTCGACCGCCTCGGTCGCTCCCAGGCACGAAGAAACGGTCGCGTCGTCATACACGACGTAACCGCCGGCGCACATGCGCGGCCAGACCGCGTCTTGGGCGAACTTCACGCCGGAATAGATGTCGCAGTCGATATGCGCCAAGCCGAAGGGACCGGCGTCGAGGCCTGGAAAGGTGTCTTCGAAGAGACCTTGCACCGGGAGCAGGTTCGTCAAGCCAAGTTGCGCGATGCGCTCGTTCAGGACAGGCAGCGAGGCGTCCGAGAAGTCGCCGGCGCTGTGCGCATCGCGCGTCTTGTCGGTTTCCGGCATCCCTGTGAACGTGTCGAGCGCGTACACTTTCGCCGATGGATTCAGCTCGCGCATGATCAGCGCCATGAAGAGCGCGTTGCCCCCGCGGTAGGTGCCGAATTCGATGATGTTCTGGCTCGGCAGCTTCGGCAGGTAGCGCGTCAGGAGGAGGTAGATGTTCTTCCTGTTTTCGGGCGAAACGAGTTGCGGGATGCCGACGCTGTTGATCGCGTGGCGGAACAGCGGTTCAGCCTCGATCTTCTCGGAAAGGCCCCCGAATTGCAGGCCCCAGCCGCGCTGATAGCCCTCGCGCGGCACTCGTCCGCCGCGAACGCCGTCAACGACGCTCACGTGGACCAGGGATTCGATCGGCGGCAGATCTCGCATACGCAGTTTCCTCGCAAAAGCGGTCGTTGATTTCTTCAGGTCACCAAGGCGGATTGGCATGTTACGGGGCGTGCTAGCTCTTCGGCGCCATGAACTCATAAGGTACGGTCGGGTCACGCATCGCCTTCGCTGGCGTCATGCCGTTATGGGTGATGCAAGGCGCGTCCTTGTCGAGCGTCGTAACTGCAAGCATTTGCGTCGGCTTGATGAAGCCGATCGCCAGCATCGCCGAGTTCACGGTTTCCAGCGTGTCGATGAAAGCGATGTGTTCCGGGTTGTTTTTCGAGTAGTTGTGACCGAAGCCGCGGTCGATGAAGATGTCGATTGCGCCGCCCCAGGCTGCGAAATGCGTGAAGCCAAAGTGCCTGATGAGGAGGGGGAGGATATCTTGCGCGCGGATGCCTTCGAAGCCCTCGCCTGAGCAGTCCCAGTCCATGAAATCCGGCGCCTCGAACCGCCGCAATTGATGGTGGTACTTGAAGCTCTCGGGCAATTGTCTCCAGAAGTAGTCGACAATAGTACGCGTTTCGGGCCAGCGCATGTGTCCGTTGCGGCCAATCATGTCGTTGGTGATGAAGCGACCTTCCGGCTCCATAGCGTCCGCGACAAGGCTGAAGATCGTTTCCAGCTCGACAAAGTGATGCAGCGAGTGGTTCGCCATGAATGCTGCATATCGCGATGTCGGACGCCACGAATTGAGATCGGCCTGATTGTAGACGATATGGTCCTGGACTCCGGCCGCCCTCGCATTCGCTTGGCCGCGACCGATCAGATGATCGGAGAGTTCAAAGCAATGAATGCGGAAGTCGTGCTCGCCCGCCGCCAGAAGGTGCTTGGCGACATCGATCTCCATCGACGCTTCGCCGGCGCCGAGGCTGACGGCCTCGTGGTTGCCCGTGCGTTTGAAAGATTGGCCGATATGATCGGCATAGATCTCAGCAATGGATGATCTTGCGAAGACCGACTCGATGAGGGGGCGAAGGTATTTGTGGCTCCAAACGTGAAAAATCTCAGGAAGATCATGGATGGGCAGATCGCGATATTGTTCGATCTGCCGCCGGACCTTATCCTCGTACGTCGTCATGCCCGCCCACCGCTTGAGCGCCGCCGTCGGCGCCGGAGGCGAGGCTTAGCTCTTCTCCGCCACCAGATAAAGGCTGGCGCCGAGCCTGCCCCAGAGGCCGAAGGTCACGGATGCGACATCGGCGGCGGCGCGGGCTTCCTGCACCAGGGCGTCGGCGACGGGACCGAGGCGGACCTGGCCGCAATCGATCAGTTTCAGGCCGGCCTTCTCGATCATCCTGGCCATTTCCGGAAGCGTGAAGACGTTGCGGTTGGCGACGTCGTCGCTCGGATTGAGGATCACCACATCGACATTGTGCGCCTGCAGCTCGCCGCGGCGCGGGAGCTGGGCCGCATCGGGGCTCTGCCACTCGATATACATCGCCGCGCCGGGCGCGAGGGCGGAGGCGGCCCAGGCGAGCGTCTCCTGCGGGCGGGCGAGCTGGCACAGCACCTGGGCCAGCATCGCGCCGTCGAACGCGATGTCGTAGCTCGGAAATTCGCGGTCGAGATCGCAGATCGTCCAGCGCTCATAGGCGCCGGCGTGCTCGCCCATGCCGAGGTCGATCCCGAACAGGCGGATGTCGCCGCGCGGTGGATCGCCCCAGCGCTTCCAGCCCGACAAGGCGCCGCTGTCGGCGCCGACATCGAGCAGCGCCGCGCCGGCCGGCAACGTCTTGAAAAATCGAAACCGCGGATGAAACCGCCAGAAGATTTCCAGCGCATGGCCCGCCGGCACGCCAATAGAATTCTCAGCTGACCGGACGTAGTCCGCAAGCATCTCCGCCTGCATCGGCAGCAGCTCCCAACCCCGGATGACGAAATACTCAGCCTCTGCTGTTGAGTCCATGGAGTCCGGCCGAAGCCCTTATCGTTTTGCTCCGGAGGCGGTACAAGCAGGGCATCGTTGCTGCGATTCGGTGCAGCTGGCGCGCACACAAAAACATAAGCGGGCGCCAGACCGGGTGGGGGTTGAACATGGCTGATGGCGCGGGAATCCAGGGTAAGCCCGTTGCGCGGAAGCGGCGTTCCGGGAGACAAGATGGCGCGGCGCTGCTCGCCGGAGCGGCGCCTGTCGAGGCGCGCGCGCGGGGCGTGGGCCGCACGATCGTCAAGACCGGGGCCGCCGTCGCGCCCTCGAGCAGCGTGGATTTTTTGATGACGGAGCGCTCAACGATCCGCTCGCGCGCGCCGTTGCGGCTTGGCTTCGCAGGCGGGGGGACGGATCTGTCGCCTTATTGCGATCAGCATGGCGGCGCCGTCATGAACGCGACGATCGGGCTTTATGCATATGCGCATCTGCGCCCGCGCGATGATGGGCGCGTGCGGTTCGAGGCGGCCGATATCGGCGAAACTGACGAACTCGAGGCTGCGCCGCACTTGCCGGCGACCGGGCCGGCGCTGCTGCACAAGGGCGTCTACAATCGCATGGTCCGCGATTTCAATGGCGGGCGGCCGCTCGCGATTACGGTGACGACCACGGTCGAGGCCCCGGCGGGGTCGGGGCTCGGATCGTCATCGGCGCTGACGGTGGCGCTGATCGAGGCGTACCGGGAATATCTGCGGGCGCGAATTTCCGAATATGACAAAGCGCGGCTCGCGTTCGAGATCGAGCGGCGCGATCTGGCGCTCGCGGGCGGGCGTCAGGATCAGTATGCGGCGGCGTTCGGCGGGTTCAATTTCATGGAGTTCGGCGCCGACGAAGAGGTGCTGGTCAATCCGCTGCGGGTGCCCGATTCGGTGATCCGTGAACTCGAAGCCTCGATCGTGCTGTTCTTCACCGGGCGTGCGCGCGATTCGGCGGATGTCATCAAACAGCAGCAATCGGGGCTGATCAGCGAGAACGCCAAGGCCATCGAGGCGATGCATCAGATCAAGGCCGAAGCGTTCGCGATGAAGAAGGCGCTCCTGCGCGGGGAAGTGACCTCATTCGGCGACATCCTGAACCGGGGCTGGCTGTCGAAGAAGGCGACGGCGGCGGGGGTGTCGAACAAGCAGGTCGATGCGCTGATCGAGGCGGCGTTCGCCAAGGGCGCGTTCGCGGCGAAGCTCTCCGGCGCGGGCGGCGGGGGGTTCATGTTTCTCATGTGCGATCCCACCCGGCGCAACGAGCTCATGCGGTTCCTGGCGCAGCAGGAGGGCGGGGAAGTGATGCCCTGTCATTTCGTGGGCCACGGCGTCGAAAGCTGGCGCATCTAGGGGCTCCCGCAACTTTACCCACAGCTCAATCCACTGGTTCAACCTGCGGCAGGTTGCGGCGAATCGGTTCCGCCTCCGTATTGATGACGATTCTATGACGTCACACCGGCGGACACGCGCTTGTGATGCGTTGAAAAAGATGATCGCGGGCCGGGGGCGGTGAGGGAACAGGTGGCGGACGGTTTCGAGACAATCACCCTTGCGTGCGGGGAACACCGGACATTCGCCGATTTCTGGCTGCCGCGATCGGCCGAGATCGAGATCATGCCGAGGCCCTATGTCGGGGGCGGGCTTACGGCGACGTTCACGCTGACGTCCGGGGACGAACGGCTCTACGATTACTTTCCGTACACAGTCTGGATCAGCGTCGACGGCGTGGACCGGGCGATCGCGTCGTTCGATCAGCCGCATCAGACAAGACGTGTGGAGATCAGCAATATCCATGCGGGGGCGGCGTTTGCGTTCGAGAGTGAACTCGGCGCGCGGCCGAGCGCGCGCGGGTTGGGCGCCGATGTGCGGGAGCTGGCGGTGCGGGTGGAAAGCGTCGCGCTTGAACGCCAGCACGCCAACGGGAACAACGCCTCGCCCTTGCTCGCGGCGACGGCGGGGACGTCGCGGCTCAAGCCGCGCAGGGCCCTGCCGCCGGGCCGCGGCCGCGTGATGCGCGCCGCGCGCAAATATTCGGCCGACCTGCCGGCGGCGCCGCGGCCGATTTTCGTCGTCGGGTGCTATCGCTCCGCCACCAGCGCGCTGACCTGGGCGATCGGGCAGCATCCGTGCGTCTTCGCCATGGAAGAGACGAACTGGCTGGCGCCGCTGGTGATCGGCGGGCGCGCCGCGTTCCGCATGGCCTCGGGCGCCGAACGCTCGGCGATGGAGCTCTATGATATCGATGAGCCCGAATTCTGCGGCGCGATCGGGCAGGCGGTGCACGATCTGTGCATCCGCAGCAGCCGGCAGCGGCTGATCGCCGGGATGCTTCAGGGCGACACGCATCCGGATGATCCAGCCAATGACGGCGCCGTCGCGCTGGTCGGCAGCCGGTTCAGCCCGAAGACGCAATGGGTCGACGGGACGCCGGAATATGTCGGCTACGTCAACGCGATCCGGAGCGTTTTTCCGCTCGCGCGGTTCATCGCCATCGTGCGCAATCCCAGCGAAGTGGTGCGCTCGCTGTTGAGCATGGACGCGAAGGTGGGCCGCGACGCCACGAAAGAGAGCGCCTTCGAGGTGTGGGAGACGATGACCCAGTTCGCGCTGCAATCGGCGTGCGAGCTCGGCGGGCGGGACATGTGCGTGGTTCCGTTCGAAACGCTGGTGAACGACAGCGCCGGCGCGATGGCGGCGATCTGGGATTTCCTCGATCTGCCGCAGTACGACGCCGCCGCGAGCGTGTTCGAGCGGCGCATCAATTCATCCTTCTCCGGCGATCAGCGCCCTGATCTCGGCAAGTTCCACAGCGAGCGACATGACGAGATCTATCATCGGGCGCTCGGCGGCGACGATCTGCGCCAGCTGCCTTGGCGCAATGCGATGGAGCCGAGCGAAGGGCGGCTCAATCATCTGACCGAGCGGTTCCTCGACATGCTGCAAGGGCGAACGGACGCGCCGGCGCCTGCTAGGACCGGCTCACCGGCTCAATAACGGCTGTGCGCGCAGCACTTCGGCGAACGCCAGGAAGACGTGATAGAGCGTCGAGGTGGGGATTTTGTCCGCGATCGGCGCGCCGGCGGCGTCGACCACGTCGAGCCAGAGACCGGGCGCGGGGCCCGACAAATGATAGCGGAACAGCGCGTCGATCGATTGTGCGATCGGCGCGCGCGCGTCCGCGGCGTCGCCGCGTTCGGCGGCGGCGATCCAGGCCTTGATGCGCTCGGTGTTCGGCCATGTCCGTGACGCCGTATCGATCGGCGCGCCGTCATCGCGGACGACGTTGCGCGTGAGGCCGGTGGCCGCATCGACGCCCCATTGTTCGGCGAACGCGGTCATGGCGCGCGCTTCGGCGCTGAGATCGGCGCCGCCGAGACGCTTCAGCTGAGTGAGGATCCAGGCCCATTCGAATTGGTGGCCAGGCTCGATGCGGCGGCCGAGATCGCCGGCGGCGCGGCGCCAATCCTCGGTGAAATATTCCGCCAGGGTGCGGCTTTGCATATCGAAGAAGCGGGCGCGGAAGAGCGCCGCGATGTCATCGGCGAGCGCGGCGAAGCGCGGATGGCCGCTCGCCTCCATGCCGACGAGGCAGGCTTCGAGCAGGTGCATGTGCGGATTCTGCAGGCGCGGCCCGGAGGGCGGCAGTTCGTGCAGGAAGCCGCCGTTCGGGCCGCGCATGCGCGCGTCGATGAAATCGAGCGTGGCGAGCGCGAGAGCGAGCGGCTCTTCCTCCTTGGTGAGGCGGTGGAGCCAGCAGAGCGCGAAAACGGCGAAGGCGAGATCGTAAAGATCGGGCGTTGCGTCTTTCGGCGCGCCGTCCGGCGTGACGGTGCGCGGCCAGGCGCCCCCGCGCCAGCTGCGCTTCAGGAACGCGAAGCCGTGGCGGGCGCAGTCTTCGCCTCGGGCCCAGCCGAGCAGCGCGGCGTGGGAAAAGACGTAGATCTGCCGGCAGGTGACGCGCACGCGCTTGAAATCGACGGCGGCGGGGCGCCCGGATAGATCGAAATGCTCGATGTAGCCGCCGCGTGCGCGATCGATTCCAGGGCCGCCCCAGAAGGGCAGGGCTTCGTCGAACATCCAGGCGCGGACGCGCGCAAAGTCGATGGCCATGCTCACCTCCGTCGCCTGCGCCACCACAGCCAAAAAGCGCGGCGCGCGTCAATCGCGCGCAGCTTGCGTCAGCGCGCCCATTTCTCGAAGAACTTCACATCCTGGCGCAGAATGTCCCGCAGCGCGCGCATCGCCTTCGGATCGGATTCGAATGCACGGCGTTCTTCCGACGGCGGCGTGATGTTCTCGTGAACGTCGGCGTCCAGCGCCCTGCCGGTGATGCGCGACAAGCGAGAATAGAAGGCCGCACGGTCGTCGTGGTTTCCGATCAAGGAAAAGCGGCGCATGTCGAAGGATTCGAAATAGGTGCGATGATACAGGTCGCGAACGATCGGCAGATCAGCGACCTCCAGGAGGGACAAGCTGTTCTTCAGGACGTACTCGTGAAGCGGATCGAAGGGCGCGGCGGCCCCTTTCCAGAAGAAATAGATCGAGATGACGTTCTGTACCGGGTCTCTGAGGAGCGTGGAGAAGATGGTCGTGCGGTCCGCTTCCCAAAGTCCTGGGTGAAAATGCCCATGCACGCACTCGATGCCGGTCGCTATCGTGCGCGCGCCTGAGAAGTGCCGCTTCGGCGCGAGCCATCGTTCGGAACGGGGATCGGCCGGGTTGTCGTCATAATGAGCCAGGAATCGATCGCCGTACGCCTCGCGCAGGGACTTGAGCAGCGACGTGCCTCCGGCTTTTGCGACATGAACGGAGATCAGTCTGCTCATTTTAGTCCTCAGAGTCGACCGGCAGCGTTTCATCGCGGCGCGAGAGCGTGGCGGGAAAGAACGGGTCGACGGCGAGCGCGGCGCGCCATCGACGGAAGAACAGGGTGCGGTCTTCGATCACTTGCGGGCTTTGGGTTGAGTCGCGGCCGCGGGTGGCGCCTTCTTTGTGAATCAGCGTGGGCCAGGGGGTCCAAACGACGCGAAGGCCCGCGGCGCGCAGGCGCAGGCAGAGATCGACGTCGTTGCATTCCACGGCGAAGCGTTCGTCGAAGCCGCCGACGCGCGCGAGCGCGTCGCGGCGCATGGCGAGGCAGGCGCCGGTGACGGCGGAGACGTCGCGCACCGTGCACAGCATGTCGTGGGGGCCGCGCGCGGTTGAGGGAAGCCCGCGGCCGGCGTGGCCGACAAGGCCGCCCATGCCGAGGACGATGCCGGCGTGCTGCACGGCGCCGGTGGGGTAGAGCAGTTTGGCGCCGACGGCGCCGATATCGGGCTGCGCCACGAGCGCGACGAGAGGATCGAGCCAGGCGGGATCGAGCGCTTCGATGTCGTTGTTGAGGAAGACGAGGATGTCGCCGCCGGCGGCGCGGGCGGCCTCATTCATCAGCCGCGCGAAATTGAACGGAACGTCGCGGCGCAGAATCTGCGCCGCGTGCGCGCGTGCGATGTGCGCCAGAAGGTCCGCTGTGGCGCGCTCGACGGAGCCGTTGTCGACGACGACAAGCTCCTTGGTCGGATAGGCTGCACGTGCAAACGCGGTGTCGATCGCGCGCGCGAGCAAGTCGGCGCGGTCGCGTGTGGCGATGATGAGGCTGACCGTGGGCGCGGGATCGGGGCGCGCAAAGCGCGGCGGATGGGGCGGCGCGGCGAGCGGGCTTCGCACCGGCGGCCGCAAGGCTCCGCGCGCGAGGCGGGCGGCGTGATAGAAGCGGCGCAGCGGATCGAGGCGCGCGATGCGCGCGGCGAATGATGCGTCTGGATCGGACGCGAGGACTTCAACGATCTCATCGCCGCGCAGCGGGGCGTGGATGCGGCGCTCGGTTTCGGTTACGAACAAGACGGATGCGATCCGTTTCGGCGCGCGCGTCGCGGGATCGAGGAAGCGGATGAGCGCCGCCGCCGGCGCATCGGCGCGCTCGCGGGTCAGATGGATGCGATGCAGCGCGTCCGCCATCAGCGCGAGTCCAGATAGCGGGCGAAGGGCATGGCGCGCAGCGACGCGGCGGACCAGAGCCCGCGCTGGCGGGCGAGCTCGGCGCGCACGGCTTCGACCTGCGGACGGAAGGCGGCGGGATCGGCGAGCACGGCGCGCAGGCGTTGCGCGGCTTCGGCGATATCGGGATCGGCCCAGCGCGCATTGCGCGCGGCGTATACCCCGTCGGGATCGCGCACGGGGATGAGCGAAGCGGGCAGGAGGAGGCCGGGCGCAGGGGCCATGTAATCGACGTTGCCGGACCAGTTCGTCGCCAATGCGGGCACGCCGAGCAGGAAGGCTTCCGCGATCATGAGCCCGAAGCCTTCGGCGCGATGGGGATGGAGCAGCACATCGCAATGGGCGAGCACAGCATGGGCTTCGGCGTCGCTCATGTCGCGGGTGATGAGGATGATGTCGCTGCGCGCGCCGGCCAAGCGGCGCAGCTCAGCGAAGGCCGCGGTGTCTTCGTCACGCGTCACGAGCTTCAGAACAAGACGGCGGCGATCGTCCGGATTCGGAAAAGCGGCGCAATAGATGCGCACGGCGCCGAGCAGGTTCTTGCGCGTGACGCTGGAGCGCAGATCGCCGGCGGCGAGCACGTGCCGCTTATCCGCAGCGAGTTCGGGCGGGCGTTCGCGCGCGGCGGCTTCGACCGTCACGGGATGGGGCATCACGCGCACCGGCGTGCGCACGCCTTTGAGCGCGTCGGCGACGAAGCGGCTCGGAACCCAGATCTCGTGGAACAGGGATGCAGCGCTGCGCCAGAAGCGCGGGACGCGCTCCAATTCGTAGGCCCAATAGCCGATGCGATAGACATGCTTCCATTCGTCGCGATTCGCTTTGGCGAGCGAGGCGACCGCTTCGGGCGGGTTGCAGTGGAGCAGCCAGACCCCGCGCGCTCCGGCGGGCGCCGGCGCGCCGCTGAAGGCGCGGTTGCGCCAGTGCGCGCGCAGGTCGTGGGGCGCAGGGTCGAAACCCGCATCCTGCAGAGCGGCGAGAGTCAGCTTCGCGCCTCGGCCAATGCCGAGCGTCTCATTCAGAAATCCGGAGACCACCAGCGGTCCGGGACGCGGCGCCGGCGTGGGGCCAGCCGCGCGCCGCGCCGCAAGCATGATCGATGTCAGCCGGCCGTGCAGGAAACGCGCGACGCGTATGTCGGCCCCGGTTCGAGCTCTGTGCGTGTTCATTCAAGGGTCCGCGTCATTCGGGTATGCGCACCAACGCCACGCACATCCAAGGGCGCAGAGTTTGCAAGGGGGGAGCAAGACCGCAAGAAGGCCTTGCCATCGCGTCGCCGATCGTGGGAGTTCAGACACGCAATCGGCGGCGGAGGACCGGATGGTCAGCGTCTTGAGCGACTTCGGGGCTGTGGTGTCACGGTGGCGCACTTGGTTTCTGATGGGGAACCAGGACATCTCGATGCGCTATCGCCGCTCCGTCATCGGGCCGTTCTGGATCAGCTTCAGCCTGGCGGCGATGGTCAGCGGACTGGCGCTGCTTTATGGCCAGATCCTCGGCCAGGAATACAGCGCCTACCTCGTTTGGCTCGGCGTCAGCTTCCTGGTGTGGTTTCTGCTTTCGGCGATGATCGGCGAGGGGTGCCAAGTCGCCATCGAAGCGGAGGCGCAATTGCGGAGCATTCCGATTCCGCTGCCCGTGCTGGTGGCGCGGATGGTCCATCGCAACTTCATCATCTTTCTGCACAATGTGATCGCCATTGCGGGGCTTCTCGCGATCTTCGGCTACGCGCCGACGGAGGACATCCTGATCGCTCCTGCGGGAGTCGCCGTGATCCTGGCGTTCGGCTTCTTCGCTGCGCTCATCCTTGCGCCGCTGTGTCTGCGCTTTCGGGACTTTACGCAGATCATCGCGAGCCTGCTGCAGATCAGCTTCTTCCTCACGCCCATTCTCTGGGAGCCGACGCAGGGACGAGTCGATCCTGTCTTCTACGTCTTCAATCCGCTCTACCACCTTATTGAGTTGGTGCGTGCGCCCGTTCTCGGATCGCAACCGTCGGTGACCAATTGGGCGGTCTCGCTGAGCTTGATCGCCGTCCTGGCCGCGCTGGCCTACATATCCGTCGCGATCAGCCAGAAGAAGATGTTCACCTGGCTGTAGCCTGCAGGCGGCGGCGGCGCGCAGTCGCCCGCTCGCTTTCGCGCGCCGCGGACGACGGCGCGCATGCGCCCTCGCTAGATCGGCAGCCAGCGCCGCCGCGGCGAGTAGGCGAGATAGCCGATGTTCGCGCCCAGCCGGAAGCCGACGCCCGCACGCATGGGCGCGAGCGTAATGCCCTCCGCACGCTGATAATTCACGCCGATGCCGCCGATGAAATAGGCCGAGCCTTCCACGCCCGGAAAGCGGCGGAAGATCTGGCGCGGATCGGTCATGCGGTAGCAGAGCGTGAAGCACTTGGCGGCGTTGAGCCCGGTGTCGAACCCGACGGACGGCCCCTGCCAGTACACTTTGAGCGTGTCGCTGCGGCCGTGCATGTAGAGCCGGCCCTCGCCGTAGCGCAAACCCACGCCCAGCGCCGCGGAGCCCTCGCTGCCCTCAATATAGCCGTTGGGGCGTCCGTTATCGCGGAAGATCGGCGCCACGGCGTTGGCCACGATTTCCGCGCCCATGCCGAAGAACCGGCTGACGGCGTCGACGATCTCTTCCTCGGAATAAGTGCCGCCGTCCTGGGCGAGGGCGAGGCCGGGCAACGCGGCCGTCGCGGCCGAGGCGCCGATCCCTAGGGCCAGCGCGCGGCGGGTGGTGTCATTGCTCGCCATGGGGGTCTCCTTGTTCTGGGCCATCCTACCGCCAATTGCGGCGCCATCGTGCAGCGCGCACACCGATAGGCCGGCGCCGGAGAAACGCCAAGACGGGCGGCGGCGCAAACAAGAGGGGCGCTTCCCTGCGGAAGCGCCCCCTGTTCCCCTCCCCGCGAGAGCGGGGCGGCTCAGCGCCCCGTGCGCGTCAGTAACGCGCCCTCAAGGTCACGCCATATGTCTGCGGCTCGCTGGGGAACACGTGCAACGTGTTCTGCAGCGGCGCGAAGAACGAACCGACATAGACGAACTCGTCGGTCAGGTTGCGGCCCCAGATGTCGAACGACCAGCGGCCGTCCTGGCGCCCGATGCCGATGCGCCCATTGACCACCGTGTAGGCGTCCTGGTCCGAAATCCCGCCCGGCGCCTTGTTGAGCGTCTGCGTCGGGTATTCGCTGTTCCAGCGCGCATCGAGATAAAAGAGCGCGCGCAGATCGTCGCCCAGGGGCATCTCATAGGTGACCGCGCCCGTCACCGACCATTCCGGCGCGAAGGTCAATTGTTGGCCCGCATTGATCGTGTTGGGCCCCGGATTGAGCGGGTTGAACACGACCGTGCTGTCGTAATAGGCGTCGTTGTAGATCACGCCGCCTTGGAACGTCAGCGAGTCGGTCGGACGCGTGAGGACATCCAGCTCGACGCCGCGGCTCACCACTTCCGGGATGTTCTGGGTGATGAAGTTGAAGCCGTTGAAGTTGTTCGACTGGTAGTCGTGGATGAGCTGGTAGAACAGCGCCGCGTTGAAATTGGTGGTCCCGTTGAACAGCGTCGACTTGAAGCCCAGTTCGTAGGCGTCGGTGAATTCCGGATCGAAGGCGAGCTGGTCGGTGCTCAGCGTCGCCGGATTGATCGTGGAGGGCCGCACCGAGAAGCCCGAACGGTCGACATTGAAGCCGCCCGCCTTGTAGCCCCGCGAATAGCCGCCATAGATCATCCAGTCGTCATTGAGATGGTAGGCGAGCGAGGCGGTGCCGCTGACCTCGTTCTCCTCGCTGTCGCCGGACCACAGCCCGTTCGAGATCGTGTTCACCGCCGGGTTGCAGGCGAGATTCATCACGTCGGCGAGGCCGGCGAGTTCGAGCCCGGACACGGCGCCGGGAAACAGAGTCTCAACGGCTTGCAGCGACGCGCAGCTTGAGTTGACGGCGTTGAGATCGGCGCTCAGGTCCTTGGTCTCGTGATTGTACCGCACGCCGAGCGTCAGCACGAAATTCTCGGCGAACTCGATTTCGTTGTGCGTGAACACCGCAAGGCTCTCGGTGTCGACGGTCCACAGGTCGGCCTGTTGGCCCTGCCCGCTCGTGGTCGGCGTCAGATAGACGCCCGCGAGCCCCGGATTGGCGAGCGCGAAGATCGAGGGCACGCCGGGCACGATGTTGTAGAGCTGGTAGGGCCCGCCGGGCAGCGCCGCGGTGCCGCCGATCGTGGCGGCGTTGGTGAAGAACGAGGCGTGCGCGCCGAGGCGAATGGTGTCGGTCTGCTCAAGTTCTTCGTCGCCGTAGAACAGGCCGACCAGCCAGTCGACGGGGCCGGCTTCGCCTTGCAGGCGGAATTCCTGCGTCAGGTTCTTGAAGTTGATCGAGAGATCGTCGCGATAGGCGATGTCGATCAGGTTGAAATCGATGTCCTGGTCGCGGGCGGCGTCCCAATCACGGTAGGCGGTGATCGAGGTGAAGTTCATGCCGTTGCCGAGCGCCCAGTTGAGCTCGGCCGAGGCGCCCCATTCCTCGACCGCCTCGCCGTAGCTGCGCCCGGGCGTCACGGTCATGCCGCGCCCTTCAAGGTCGATCGCCGGCGTCGAGGCGGGGCCCACGACGGCCTGGATCGCTCCCTGCGTCGAGCCGTAGGCGAGCACGGTGGTGCCGCAGCAGGCCTCGTCCGTTTCCGCCGCATCTACGATCACGCGCAGAGACGCGTCCGGCGAGATGTCCCACAGCGCCTGGCCGCGCGCGGACCAGCGGTCGGTCGTGTTGATGTCGTCGCCCGAGATGAGATCGGTGATGTAGCCGTCGCGCGCGCGGATCGAGCCGTCCACACGCACCGCGAACGCATCGCCGAAGGGGATGTTCACGCCGGCGCCCGCGCCGGTCTCCTCAAGATCATCGAGGCCGAATTCGCCTTCGATATACATGCCCGGCGAGAAATCCGGCCCCGCCGTCACGATCGAGATCGCGCCGGCCGAGGTGTTGCGGCCGAACAGCGTGCCCTGCGGGCCGCGCAGCACTTCCACGCGTTCGATCTCGGGCAGGTCCGCCAGCGCCGCGCCCGGACGCGCGCGATAGACGCCGTCGATGAAAATCCCGACCGCGCCTTCAAAGCCCGGATTGTCGCTGCTCGTGCCGATGCCGCGAATCCGCGCGATCGTGCCGGACGTCGTCGATTGGCCCGAACCGATGCGCAGCGCCGGCGCGAGTTGTTCGAGATCGCGGATGTCTTCGACGCCGGAATTGGCGATCGCCTCGCCGCCGATCGCCGTCACGGCGAGGGGCACATCCTGGATCGCCGCTTGCCGGCCCGTGGCCGTGACAACGATCTCATCAGAGACCGCTTCTTCCGCTTCCTGCGCATAAGCGGGCGCGCCGAGCGCGGCGAGAGAGGCCCCCGAGAGCAGGACCCATCCCAAAGCCGACTTCTTTTTCATCATCCATCCCTCCCGAACGCCGCTGGAGACGCCTGCGCGGCGATTCGTGCTGCTGAAACTGTCGATCCGACTTGCAATTCCAACCAAATATAGGTTGGGGCTAGGGGCCGCACATTTCCTCGCCGTTACTTTCATACGGCGGTGACGCACGCGACCTCCTGAAGACAAGCGCATACGAGGCTTTGCCTTGAGCCAAGTCAATGCGGCCTGACGGACATGTCAACAATCGAGCGACGGACGCGTCCGCCGCGCCACACATTTGCGCTAACGCGTGCTCGCGAACGCCCAGTCAAGATACGGAGCGTGAGAAATTTCTGAATTTACTGTAAATCCGATCACGGACGCGAGATCATAAGGGTGCATGGCGACGATCAGATCACGCGCGGCTTGCGCGCGATCCTTCGAAGTCTTCACAAGCATAGGATGCTCGCGCGTCCATTCGCGCTCGCCCTCCCAGCAATAATGCGATTGCGCCGCGGGGATCACGGTGACGCATGCGGCCAGGCGCTGGGCGATCAGCGCTTCCGCGCACGCTGAAGCCGAGCCTTCGTCAGGCCATGTCGAGTAAAGCATGACGAGTTCCATGGACCTCTCCCGTCGCCGCACGGCGTTTGCATTGGCTATACTGGCGCGATGAGCAAGGCGCTTGTGCTGTTCTCCGCGGGCCAGGATTCCGCAACCTGTCTGGCCTGGGCGCTCACGCGCTACTATCAGGTCGAGACCATCGGCTTCGACTATGGTCAGCGCCATCGCGTGGAGCTCGACCAGCGGCCGATCCTGCGCGCCGCGCTCGGCGCATGGCGCGGCGCGGATCGCCTCGGCGAGGACGCTGTCGTCGACCTGCGCGGCTACGGCGCCTTGGCCGAGAGCGCGCTTACCGCGGATCGCGCCATCGCGATGGCCGAATGCGGCTTGCCGACTACGTTCGTTCCGGGCCGCAACCTCGTCTTCCTCGCCGTCGCCGCCGCGCACGCCTATCGCCGCGGCGCCGATACGCTCGTCGCCGGCATGTGCGAGACCGACTATTCCGGCTATCCCGATTGCCGCGCCGAGACGATCGCGGCGATGCAGGCGGCGCTGCGGCTCGGCCTCGATCGTCCCGCCTTGCGCATCGAGACCCCGCTCATGCGCCTCTCCAAGGCTGACACCTGGGCGCTCGCCCATGCGCTCGGCGGCGACGCGCTCGTCGCGCTGATCGAGGAGTCGAGCCACACCTGCTACGCGGGCGACCGCACGCGGCGTCACGACTGGGGCTATGGCTGCGGCGCCTGCCCGGCGTGTGATCTCCGCGCCAAGGGCTGGCGCGCCTGGCGCGCCAAGCGCGCCTAGCGCTTGTTGCGGTCCACCAGGATCCCCTTGCCTCATTCCGGCCGCCGCGTTGCGGCGCGACGCGGCGAGCCGGAACCCCGTCGTGGGGGGGCGC
>JACAEE010000148.1 GCA_013389015.1 Hydrogenophilaceae bacterium
GCCGACGCCCGCGCCGCAGCCCCCGCCGCAGAACGAGAGCGCCGGCGAGTTCCGTTCGGAGGCCTATTACCGGGTCAAGTCGACGATCTTCAACGCGCTGATCGAGACGATCGATCTGGCGCAACTGGCGCAGCTCGATCCGGAAAGCGCGCGCGATGAAATCCGCGACATCGTCGCCGAGATCATCTCGATCAAGAACGTCGTCATGTCGATCTCGGAGCAGGAATCGCTGCTCGACGACATCTGCAACGACGTGCTGGGCTATGGGCCGCTCGAGCCCCTGCTCGCGCGCGACGACATCGCCGACATCATGGTCAACGGCGCGGGCACGGTGTTCATCGAAGTCGGCGGCAAGGTGTCGAAGACGGGCGTGCGCTTCCGCGACAACGGCCAGCTGATGAACGTGTGCCAGCGGATCGTCTCGCAAGTCGGCCGCCGCGTCGATGAATCCTCGCCGATCTGCGACGCGCGCCTGCCGGACGGGTCGCGCGTCAACGTGATCGCGCCGCCCTTGGCGATCGACGGGCCCACGCTCACCATCCGCAAATTCAAGAAGGACAAGCTCAAGCTTTCCAATCTCGTCGAGTTCGGCTCGATCTCGCCGGCGGGCGCCAAGATCCTGCAGATCATCGGCGCGTGCCGCGCCAATGTGCTGATCTCGGGCGGCACGGGCTCGGGCAAGACGACGCTGCTCAACACGCTCACCGCGTTCATCGATCCGGGCGAGCGGGTGATCACCTGCGAAGACGCCGCAGAACTGCAATTGCAGCAGCCGCACGTGGTGCGCCTGGAGACGCGGCCGCCGAACCTCGAAGGCAGCGGCCAGGTGACGATGCGCGATCTGGTCAAGAACTGCCTGCGGATGCGGCCCGACCGGATCATCGTCGGCGAAGTCCGCGGCGCGGAGGCGTTCGACCTGTTGCAGGCGATGAACACGGGCCATGACGGCTCGATGGGCACGCTGCACGCCAACTCTCCGCGCGAAGCGCTCTCGCGCCTTGAATCGATGATCACGATGGGCGGCTTCTCGCTGCCGCCGAAAACGATCCGCGAAATCGTGGTCGCGGCCGTCGACGTCGTGGTGCAGGCCGCGCGCATGCGCGACGGCTCGCGCCGGATCACGCACATCACCGAAGTGATGGGCCTCGAAGGCGAAACCATCATCACGCAAGACCTCCTGCTCTACGAAATCCAGGGCGAGGATCAGAACGGCAAGATCATCGGGCGGCACCGCTCGACCGGCATCGGGCGCCCGCGCTTCTGGGAACGCGCGCGCTATTTCGGGCTGGAGAAGGAGCTCGCGGCCGCGCTCGACGAAGCGGAGAATCCCTGATGGATCCGGCATTGATCATCGCGGCGCTGGCGTTCCTCGCGATCGCCGGCGGCGGTCTCGTCTTTTCCGGCGCCAAGAGCGGCGAGGCGCGCGCCAAGAAGCGCGCCAAGGAGATGTTCAACCGCCGCCCGGCGCGCAAGAGCGAGACGGAAGCCGCCGCCGCCAAGCGCAAGGCGACGACTCAGGAAGCGCTCAAGGAGCTCAGCGCCAACGAAAAGCAATCGCGCAAGCGCCGCATCTCGATCGCGGGCCTGATCGAACAGGCGGGACTCAGCTGGTCGACGTCCACGTTCTGGATCATCTCGGCCGTCCTGGGCGTCATCTGCGCGGGCCTCGGCTGGATGATCAACCATCACCCGATCGCGCCGGCGGCGGGCCTCGTCATCGGCGGACTCGGGCTGCCGCGCTGGATCCTCAAATTCCTGATCGGCCGGCGGCAGAAGAAATTCACCAACCAGCTCGCCGACGCGATCGACATGATCGTACGCGGGGTGAAAAGCGGGCTGCCGCTCAATCAATGCCTGCGCATGATCGCAGCCGAGACGCCCGATCCATTGCGCACCGAGTTCAAGAACCTCGTCGACGGCAACGCGATGGGCGTGCCGTTCGAACAGAGCCTCGCGCGGCTCTATGACCGGATGCCGCTGCCGGAAGTGAACTTCTTCGCGATCGTGCTCGTGATCCAGCAGAAGACCGGCGGCAACCTCTCCGAATCGCTCGGCAACCTCGCCAGCGTGCTGCGCGCGCGCAAGCTGATGCGCGCCAAGGTGAGCGCGCTCTCCTCGGAAGCCAAGGCCTCGGCCGGCATCATCGGGGCGCTGCCGTTCATCGTGGTCGCGCTCGTCTACATGATCCGGCCCGACTATATGATGATGCTGGTCACCGAAAAGGCGGGCAACGTCATCCTCATCGTCGCCGCGATCATGATGACGACGGGCGTGCTGGTGATGCGCAAGATGATCAATTTCAAGTTCTAGATTCCCGGGCGGCGCCGCATGAACTGGATCGACATCGTCACCGACCCGATGACCATCGCCGGCGCGCTGGCCGCGATCGCCTGCTTCATGACCGTCGTCACCATCGCCTCGCCGATGCTGGCGCAGGACAAGCTCGGCGCGCGGCTCAAGGAAGTCGCCAGAAGGCGCGAGGAGCTGCGCAAGAAGAGCCGCGAGGATCTGGCCAAGGGCGGCGCCCTGGTGCGCCCCACCGCCAACAAGCATGTCACCTCGATCGTGGAGCGCCTCCAGCTCTCGCGCCGGCTCGCCGACGACACGCTGCAGGAGAAGCTCATCCGCGCGGGCATGCGCGGGCCGGCGGCGGCGACGACGTTCTATTTCTACCGCGCCGCGCTGCCGATCGGATTCGGGATCGCGGCCTTCTTCTATCTCACCGTGTTCGGCGAAAAGCTGAAGGTGCCGGCGAACTTCAATCTCCTCATCGTCACGGTGATGGTGTTCCTCGGCTATTACGCGCCCAACATCTATCTGCAGAACCGCGCGGCGAACCGCAGGCAGAAGATCATGCAGGCGTTCCCCGACTCGCTCGACATGCTGCTCATCTGCGTGGAATCGGGGATGTCGATCGAAATGGCGCTGCAGCGCGTCGGCCAGGAGATCGCGCCCGCTTCCGTGGAGCTGGCGGAGGAATTTGCGCTGACGTGCGCCGAGCTTTCCTACCTGCCGGAGCGGCGGATGGCGTATGAAAATCTCGCGCGGCGCGCCAACCATCCCGGCGTGAAATCCGTCGCGCTCGCGCTGACGCAGGCGGAAAAGTACGGCACGCCGATCGGCAACGCGTTGCGGGTGATGGCGAAGGAAAACCGCGAACTGCGCCTCTCCGAGGCCGAGAAGAAGGCCGCGGCGCTGCCCGCCAAGCTCACCGTGCCGATGATCATCTTTTTCCTGCCGGTCCTGTTCATGGTGATCATGGGCCCCGCCATGATCCAGATCTCGCAGATGATGGGGGATTAGGAAGCCTTTTCTTGGCGCGCCCGCGCCGTGAAGGCGATCCCATCGTCGCGGCGCGCCGGTCGTCGGCGGCCGGCCTTGCTCATCCGAGCCTCTTTACACCGCACTCAGAGTCGTGCTGGCGCTCTACTCGGCCGCGCCGCAGAGCCTTTGCACTTGCCGCGCGCTGTCTTCCGCCTGGGCTCGCAGCGCCGCGTGAGTCGGCGCCGCCGCGGACAGCGCTGCCAAAATCGCGGCGGCTTCGCGCCAGAAGGCGCAGGCGGCCGCTCGATCATTCGTCTGCTCCACGACCATCGCCAACTTGGCGTACGATATCGCGACGTCCTGCGCCCAGGTCATGTTGTTCGGATCGCGCGCGCGAAGCTCCTGAGCGATCGCAAGCCCGTCCTCATAGGCCTTGCGCGCCGCCGGCAGGTTCCCCTCCTTCACGCTCACGTCGCCAAGACGATCATAGCTCACAGAGAGATCGCGCAGCCAATCGGTGTTGTTCGGATCGCGCGCGCGAAGCTCCTGAGCGATCGCAAGCCCGTCCTCATAGGCCTTGCGC
>JACAEE010000140.1 GCA_013389015.1 Hydrogenophilaceae bacterium
CGCGCCGGCGCGCCGAGCGCGGCGATGCCGGCCCGGCTTGGATCATGGCGCGCGCCCAGACGGCCGGGCGCGGGCGGCGCGGGCGCTCGTGGGCGAGCGCGCCGGGCAATCTCTTCGTCACCTATCTCGGCGCGACGACGGCCGCCCCCGCTGCGATCGCGCAGCGCGGCTTCGCCGTCGGGCTCGCGATCGCGGAGATGTTCGATCTCGCCCTCGGCGAACCGATCGGACGGGTGCGGCTCAAATGGCCCAACGACGTGATGATCGATGGCGCCAAAGCCTCGGGCATCCTGCTCGACAGCGGGCCCCTCGACGCCGGGCGTCGTTGGGCGGCGATCGGGTTCGGCGTCAATCTTGCTGCGCATCCTGAGGGGCTCGATCAGCCCACGGCGTCGCTCGCCGAAGCGCTGGGCGCCGCGCCGCCGAGCCCGGAGGACGCCTTCGCCCTCATCCGGCCCAGGCTGGAGGCCTGGGACCGGCGCCTCGATCGCGAAGGCTTCGCGCCGCTGCGCGCAGCATGGCTCGCGCGCGCCCACGGGCTCGGCGCGCGCGTGACGGCGCAGATCGGCGCCGAGACGATAGCGGGACTCGCCACGGGATTGTCCGAAAGCGGAGAACTCATGATCGAAACCGAGCGCGGAGTGCGATATATCTCCGCCGGCGACATCCACTTCCCAAATTCAGCGGCCTGACATGCTCCTCGCCATCGACGTGGGCAACACCAACACGAAGTTCGCCATCCATGACGGCAAGGAGTGGCGCGGGCAGTGGCGCTCCTCGACCGACTCGCGGCGCACCGCCGACGAATATGCGCCCTGGCTGGCGCAGGCGATGGCGTTCTCGTCGTTGCGTTTCGCCGACATCACCGCGTGCATCATCTCCACGGTGGTGCCCCAGGCGCTGTTCAATCTGCGCAATCTCTCGCGCCGCTACGTCAACGCCGAGCCGATGGTGATCGGCGAGGACGGGCTCAAGCTCGGCATCGAAGTGCGCATCGACAAGCCTTCGGAAGCCGGCGCCGATCGCCTGGTGAACGCCGTCGGCGCCTATATCAGCTATGGCGGGCCGGCCATCGTGGTGGACAGCGGCACCGCCACCACCTTTGACATCGTGGCCGAGGACGGCGCGTTCGAGGGCGGCATCATCCTGCCGGGCATCAACCTGTCGCTGCAGGCGCTGCACGATGCGGCGGCCAGGCTGCCGCGCGTCGAAATCCGCGACCCCGGCTGCGTGATCGGGAAGGACACCGTCCAGGCGATGCAGTCGGGAATCTATTGGGGCTCCATGGACATGATCGCCGGACTCATCGGGCGCATCCGGGCGGAGTACGGCAAGCCGATGAAGGCGATCGCCACCGGGGGCGTCGCCTCCCTGTTTGAAGGCGCGTTTCCGATCATCGACGTCTTCGATCAGGACCTGACGTCGAAGGGGCTCCTGGAAGTGTTCCGCCGCAATGGCGGGGCGCTGTGAGGCCGCGCGGCTTGCGTCACGCCGCGGCGCGCGCCACCTAAGCCGCTCGCATGGCGATCAAGCCCAATCCGGACGACGAACTCGTATTCCTTCCGCTCGGCGGCGCCGGCGAGATCGGGATGAATCTCAACGCCTACGGCTACGGCCCGCCGGAGGCGCGCAAATGGATCATCGTCGACATCGGGGTGACGTTCGGGAACGGCGCGACGCCGGGCGTGGACGTGATCCTGCCCGACCCGGCGTTCCTGGAGGAGCGTCGCGAGGACATCCTGGGCATCGTGCTCACGCATGCGCACGAGGATCATATCGGCGCCATCGGCTGGCTGTGGCCCCGTCTGCGCGCGCCGGTCTACGCCACGCCCTTCACCGCCGCGCTGGTGCGCGAGAAGCTGAAGGAAAAGATGCTGCTCGAGCGGGTGAAGCTCACCGAGATCCCGCTCAAGGGAAAGCTCGCGCTCGGGCCGTTCGACATGGAGCTCGTCACGCTCACGCACTCGATCCCGGAACCGAACGGGGTCGCGATCCGCACCCCGCTCGGGCTCGTCTGGCACACCGGCGATTGGAAGATCGATCCTGATCCGATGATCGGCGAGACGACCGACGTCGCCTCGCTGCGGGCCATGGCGGAAGAGGGCGTGCTGGCCATGGTGTGCGATTCGACGAACGTGTTCGTCGAGGGCGAATCCGGCTCCGAGGCCGACGTGCGCAGCGAATTGACCACGCTCATCAAAGGGCTCAAGGGCCGGGTCGCGGTGACGGCGTTCGCCTCGAACGTGGCGCGCGTGGAATCCGCCATTCACGCGGCGCAAGCCTGCGGGCGTTCAGTCTGCCTCGTCGGGCGCTCGATGCATCGCGTGGTCGCAGCCGCGCAGAGCGTGGGCCTGTTGCAGGACGCGCCCCCGTTCGTGGATGAGGCGGACGCCGCCTATTTCCCGCGCGATCAGATCCTCTATCTGTGCACCGGAAGCCAAGGCGAACCGCGCGCGGCGCTGACGCGCATCGCCACGGGAAACCATCGCCACATCACGCTCGGTGCGGGCGATCATGTGGTCTTCTCCTCACGCGTGATCCCGGGCAACGAGGCGGCGATCTTCGCCCTCTACAATGCGCTGATCGAGCGCGGCGTCGACGTGATCACCGGCGAGGACGAGAACGTGCATGTATCGGGGCATCCGTGCCGGGACGAATTGCGCCAGATGTACGCCTGGGCGCGCCCGCGGATCGCGGTGCCGGTGCATGGCGAACTGCGCCATCTGCGCGAGCACGTGAAGCTGGCGCTCGAGCTGCAGACGCCGCAGGCGCTCGCGCCGCGCAACGGCGATCTGATCCGGCTGGCGCCCGGGCCGGCCCAGGTGATCGACGAAGTTCCGGCCGGGCGGCTCTATGCGGATGGCGCCGCCCTTATCGAGCCCGACGCCGAGGCGCTGCGCGACCGCAGGCGCATCGCCGCCGAGGGGCTCATTGCGGTGGCGCTGGTGGTGGACGAGCGCAAGCACGCGATCCTCTCCGGCCCGGACGTGCGGCTGAGGGGATTGTCGCTCTCGAACGCCGAGGACGAGGAGATTGCGATCGAGGACCTCGAAGCCGCGGCGGAGGCGGCGTTCTTGCGCCTGAAGCACGGCGAACGGGCCGACGACGAGGCGGCTGAGAACGCCGTCCAGCGGGCGGTGCGCAAGACCGCGGAGGGCATCTGGGGCAAGCGGCCGTTCGTTGAAGTGATGCTGATGCGGGCGTAGGCTGGAAGCGGGAGTGCGAGCATGATCGGGCGTTTGAACCATGTTGGCGTGGCGGTCCCCTCGATCGAGGCGGCCAAGCGCACCTACATGGACCTTTACGGCGTCAGCGCCGCGGACATCACGCCGACCGGCGAAATGCCGGCGCAAGGCGTGCGCTACGCCTTCGTCAACGTCGCCAACAGCCAGATCGAGCTGATCGAGCCGCTGGGCGAGAATTCGCCGATCGCGAAGTTCCTGGAGAAGAACCCGAACGGGGGCCAGCATCATGTCTGCTTCGAGGTGAAGAACATCTACGAGGCGCGCGACGCGATGATCGCCAAGGGCGCGACGGTGCTCGGCGAGCCGCGCATCGGCGCGCATGGCACGCTGATCATTTTCGTGCACCCGAAGAATTCGAACGGCGTGCTGATCGAGCTCATGGAAGAGCCCAAGCACGACCACTAGGGAGGGAGCGATGGACCCGCTGATCGGCGCAGGCATCTATCTCATCTTGTGGTGGGTGGCGTTCTTCATCGTGCTGCCGGTCGGGGTGCGCAATCACGACGAGGCGGGCGTGGAGACGGCGCCGGGCGTCGAGCGGGCCGCGCCGGCCAAGCCGATGATCTGGATCAAGGCGATCTGGGCGGCGGGCCTGGCGTTCGTGCTGTGGCTCGGCGTGTTCTTCGCCGCGCAATACGATCTCATCAATCTGCGCGGAACCTGAACCGTCAGCGGCGCTGCACCAGCTTGCCGTGATCGATCACCATGACGCGGTCCATGAAGCCGGCGAGTTCCTGGTTGTGCGTGGCGATGAGGGCGCCGACGCCTTCCTGGCGCGCCAGATCGTAGAGCGCCTTGAACACGACCGTGGAGGTGTCGGGATCAAGGTTGCCGGTCGGTTCGTCCGCCAGCAGCAGCGCCGGCCTGTTGACGAGCGCGCGGGCGATGGCGACGCGCTGCTGTTCGCCGCCTGACAGCTGCGGCGGCTGATGGTGGAGGCGATGGCCCATATTGAGCATGGCGAGCAGGCGCCGGGCTTCGGCGTGCGCGGCCCGGCGTGAATCGCCGGCGATGAGCCGAGGCAGGGCGACATTGTCGAGCGCGTCGAACTCGGCCAGCAGGTGATGGAACTGATAGACGAAGCCGATCTCGTTGCGGCGCAGCGCCGTGCGCTCGTCGTCGCTCATGTCCCAGGCCGAAACGCCGTTGATGACGACCTCCCCGGCGGTCGGGCGTTCGAGCAGGCCCGCCGCATGAAGCAGCGAGGACTTGCCGGAGCCGGACGGACCCATGAGGCCCACGATCTCGCCTTTTCTGACGTCGAGATCGACGCTGTGCAGAACATGGAGTTCGCTCTCGCCGGAGCGGAACGTCCGTTCGAGGCCGCGGATGGCGAGCGCCAGCTCACTCATAGCGCAGCGCCTCCACCGGATCGAGACGCGAGCCCCACCAGGCGGTGAGGAGCGTGGAGGCGAAGGTCACGATGATCGTGAACATGGAGATGAGCACGACCTCGCTCCACTCGACCCTGGCCGGGAGGGTCTCGAGCGAATAGACGCTGCCGGGGAAGATGTCGAAGCCCGTGACGGTCTGGATGAAGTCCTGGATCGGGCCGATATAGATGCAGAACAGCAGCCCGAGCGCGAGGCCGACGGCGAGGCCCATCACGCCGATCGATGCGCTCGCCATGAAGAAGATGCGCAGGATCGCGCCGCGCGTGGCGCCCACAGTGCGCAGGATCGCGATGTCGCGGCTCTTGTTCTTCACCAGCATGATGAGGCCGGTGACGATGTTGAGCGCAGCGATCGCCACGATCATCATCAGGATGAGCCGCATCACGTTGCGCTCCACGACGAGCGCGCCCACGAGGCTTTCATTGTCGGCGCGCCAATCATAGATGGCGTATTGCGCGCCGATCCTTTCCCGCAGCTGCATGATGATCGGCATGGAGGCGTCCGGCACCTGCAGGCGCAATTCCAGCTGATCGACGCCGGCGCCGCGGTTGAACAGGATCTGCGCCTGTTCGAGCGGCATATAGATGAAGATCGAATCGTATTCGGCCATGCCGGCGCTGAACTCGCCGCCGACGATGAAGGACTTGCGCCGCGGCGCGAAGCCGAACGGCGTCGCCGAACCTTGCGGCGCAAGAATCGAAATCGCCATGCCCTGGCGCACGCCGAGCCGGTCGGCGAGGCGCGAGCCGATGATGATGTCGGGCGCCTCGACGCCGGCGAAATTGTCGAACGCGCTCGCCGGATAGACGGTGTCCGAGATCAGGCGCAGGCGCCGCAGATCGGCGCGGCGGATGCCGCGGACATAGACGCCCGAACTCGCGCCGTCGACGACGGCCAACGCCTGTTCGTTGATGATCGGCGAGACATTGGCGACGCCGGGAATGGCGGCGGCCTCGCGCATGATGAAGTTCACGGTCTCCGGCGGCAGCCCGCGGGTGTCCACGAAGACGTGGCCGTTGACGCCGAGGATGCGCGACAGCAGCGTCTCGCGGAAGCCGTTCATCACCGACATCGTCACGATCAGCACGAAGACGGCCGCCGCGATCGCGAGGAAGGAGATGATCGAGATCATCGCCACTCCGCCATGGCGGCGCTTGGCGCGCAGATAGCGCGCTGCGAGCGCCCGCTCGAACAGGCCGAACGGCGGCGCGCCCTTGGCGCGGCGCGCCGGCGCAGCCGCCAGCGTCTCGTCTCTCGTCAGCGCTTCGCTCACGCCGCGCTCAGCCGGTTGAGCGCGGCCTCGAGCGAGAGCTCCTCACGCGCGCCGGTCTTGCGCGTCTTGATCTCGACCACGCCCTTCTCCAGGCCCTTGGGGCCGATGATGAGCTGATAAGGCGCGCCGATCAGGTCCATGGTCGAGAACTTGGTGCCAGGGCGGGCGTCGGTGTCGTCCAGCAGCGGATCGCGACCGGCTTTGGTCAGCGCGGCGTAGGCTTGCTCGGCGGCGGCGTCGGCGTTCGCGTCTCCGGCTTTGAGATTGACGACGGCGATGTCGAAGGGCGCGATGCTCTCCGGCCAGATGATGCCCGCCTCGTCATGGGAGGCTTCGATCACGCCGCCGACCAGTCGCGAGACGCCGATGCCGTAAGAGCCCATATGCACGGGCTTCTCCTGGCCGTCGGGCCCCATCACGTTCGCCTTCATCGGCTTCGAATATTTCTCACCGAAGTAGAAAATGTGGCCGACCTCGATCCCGCGCGCCGAAAGCCTGCGGCTTTCGGGCACACGCTTCTCGAACTCCGCCGCATCATGCATGTCGTCCGTGGCCGCATAGAGGGTCGTGCGCGCGTCCACGATGGGTTGGAGGTCGCCGTAGAAGTCGACATCGCCCGGCGCCGCCATGTCGACGAGGTCGCGGTCGCAGAAGACCTGGCTTTCCCCGGTCTCGGCGAGGATGATGAATTCGTGGCTCAAGTCGCCGCCGATGGGGCCGGTGTCGGCGCGCATGGGGATGGCCTTCAGCCCCAGGCGCGCGAAGGTGTTGAGATAGGCGACGAACATGCGGTTGTAGGCCGCGCGTGCGCCCGCCTCGTCGAGATCGAAGGAATAGGCGTCCTTCATCAGGAATTCGCGCCCGCGCATGACGCCGAATCGGGGGCGCACCTCGTCGCGGAACTTCCACTGGATGTTGTAGAGATTGAGCGGCAGGTCGCGGTAGCTTTTGACGAAGGCGCGGAAGACGTCGGTGACCACTTCCTCCGCTGTCGGACCAAACAGCATCGCGCGTTCGTGGCGATCCTGGATGCGCAGCATCTCCGCGCCATAGGCCTCGTAGCGGCCGCTCTCGCGCCAGAGATCGGCGGACTGTATGGTCGGCATCAGGATCTCGACCGCGCCGGCGCGGTTCTGCTCCTCGCGCACGACCTGCTCGATCTTCTTGAGCACGCGCAGCCCGAGCGGGAGCCAGACATAGATGCCCGCCGCCTGCTGGCGGATCATGCCGGCGCGCAGCATCAGCCGGTGCGAGACGATCTGGGCTTCGGCGGGCGTGTCCCGCATCACCGGGAGGAAATAACGGCTGAGGCGCATTGGCATCCTTGAGAAAGAGGCGTCCAGATAGACCGCCGGCGCAGACGGACAAAGAGGCGCAGAGGCATAAGTGTCGTGCGGCGGCCATTGCACGATCGGAACAAAACGTGAATAGAGTGTCGCTCAGAATCGCGATGAAGTGAGGGCATGGCGGACTTCGACAAGGATTCGGGGCTCGGGCAGGGCGTGGATGCGAGCTTCGTGCATCTGCGCGCGCGCTCGGCCTATTCGCTGCTCGAAAGCATGTTGCATGTGAAGGCGCTGGCCCGGGAGGCGGCGCTCCAGGGCATGCCGGCCTTGGGGCTGACGGACGCCAACAATCTCTTCGGCGCGCTGGAGTTCTCCGAGGCGGCCAAGGGCTTCGGCGTGCAGCCGATCATCGGCTGCGCGCTCAGCGTGCGGGCGGGGGCGGACGTCGAAGGGGCGCTCGCGCTCCTGGCGCAGAACCAGACCGGGTATCAGCGCCTGATGCAGCTCGCATCGGCGGCCCATCTTGAGGTCGACGCGCAGGCGCCGCCGCATGTCGCGCTCGAGGCGGCCTTGCGCGATACGGAGGGCCTCATCGCGCTCACCGGCGGCGGCCAGGGGCCGCTTTCGGGCCTGATCGAAGCGGGCAAGATCGACGAAGCGCGGGCGCTTCTGCGCCGCCTCGCCGGGGCGTTTCCGGGCCGGCTCTATGTCGAATTGCAGCGTCATGGCGAGGCGATCGAGGCCGCGACCGAGGAGGCGCTCGTGGCGCTCGCCTATGACCTCAAGCTGCCGCTCGTCGCCACCAATGACATCCGCTTCCGCGCCGCCGCCGATCACAAGGCGCACGACGCGCTGACGTGCATCGCGCATTCGACCTATCTCGGCGAGCCCGACCGGCCGCGGATCACCGACGCGCACCGGTTCAAGACCGCCGCGGAGATGCGCGCGCTCTTTCCCGATCTGCCGGAGGCGATCGAGAACAGCGTCGAAATCGCGCAGCGCTGCGCGTTCCGGGTGAAGCCGCGCGCGCCGATCCTGCCGCGTTTCACCACGGAGGCGGGACGCGACGAGCCGGCCGAACTCAGGGCCCAGGCGGAGGCGGGGCTGAAGGCGCGGCTCGCCGCGCTCGGCGCGGAGGGCATGGCGGCTGACGAGGCGACCTACAAGGCGCGCCTCGACTACGAACTCGGCGTCATCATCCAGATGAAGTTCGCCGGCTACTTCCTGATCGTCGCCGACTTCATCCAATGGGCCAAACAGCGCCAGATCCCTGTAGGGCCCGGCCGCGGCTCGGGCGCAGGCTCGGTCGTCGCCTGGGCGCTGACCATCACCGATCTCGATCCGCTGCGGTTCGGGCTCCTGTTCGAGCGCTTCCTCAATCCCGAGCGCGTGTCGATGCCCGATTTCGACATCGATTTCTGCCAGGAGCGGCGCGGCGAGGTGATCGAGTACGTCAAGCAGCGCTATGGCGAAGACCGCGTCGCGCAGATCATCACCTTCGGCACGTTGCAGGCGCGCGCGGTGGTGCGCGACGTCGGCCGCGTGATGCAGCTGCCGTTCGGGCAGGTGGATCGCCTCGCCAAGATGATCCCCGCCAATCCGGCCGATCCGGTGACGCTGGAGAAGGCGCTCAGCATCGAGCCGCGCATCCTCGAAATGGCGCGCGCCGAGCCGGAGATCAACGAACTCCTCGCCACCGCGCGCGAACTCGAGGGCCTGCACCGCAACGCCTCCACCCACGCGGCGGGCGTGGTGATCGGCGATCGTCCGCTCACGGAGCTTGTCGCGCTCTACCGCGACCCGCGCTCGGACCTCCCGGCGACGCAATTCAACATGAAGTGGGTCGAGGCGGCGGGCCTGGTGAAGTTCGACTTCCTCGGCCTCAAGACGCTCACCGTCATCGACCGCGCGGTGAAGTTCCTGCGCCAGCGCGGGATCGATCTCGACCTGTCGCGCATCGGCTTCGACGACGAGAAGACCTATACGCTGATGCAGGCGGGCGCGACCTTCGGGGTGTTCCAGCTTGAAGGCCAGGGGATGCGCGACACGCTGCGCAAGGTCCGCCCCACCAAGCTCGACGACATCATCGCGCTCATCTCGCTCTATCGGCCGGGGCCGATGAAGAACATCGATTCCTACGCCAACGTGAAGCACGGGATCGAACAGCCGCTCTATCCCCATCCGCTCCTGCAGCCGATCCTGGAGGAGACCTATGGCGTCATCATCTATCAGGAGCAGGTGATGCAGATCGCCCAGGTGCTCTCCGGCTATTCGCTCGGCGAAGCCGATCTGCTGCGCCGCGCCATGGGCAAGAAGCTGCCGGAGGAGATGCGCAAGCAGAAGGACCGGTTCATCGAGGGCGCCAAGGAGCGGGGCGTCAAGGACGCGGTCGCCGGCCACATCTTCGACCTGGTTGAGGAATTCGCCGGCTACGGCTTCAACAAGTCCCACGCCGCCGCCTACGCCGTGATCGCCTATCAGACCGCGTACCTGAAGGCGAACCACCCCGTCGAATTCACCGCCGCCTCGATGAGCCTCGACATCTCCAACAGCGAAAAGCTCGCGGCGTTCATGCAGGATGCGCGGCGCATCCAGGTGCGCGTGCTGCCCCCGGATATCAACGCGTCGGAAGCCGATTTCAGCGTCGAAGCGACAGGAGAGGGCGCCTACGCCGTGCGCTACGCGCTGGGTGCGGTGCGCAATGTCGGGCTCTCGGCGATGGAAGGCGTCGTCGCCGAGCGGAAGGCGAACGGCCCCTATCGATCGCTGTTCGATTTCGCCGAGCGGCTCGACGCCAAGGCCGTCAATCGCCGGCAATTGGAGAATCTCGCCAAGGCCGGCGCGTTCGATCGCATCGAGCCGGAACGGGCGCGGGTGTTCGCGGCGAGCGAGACGCTGGCGGCTTACGCGGCGCGCGCGGCGGAGGAGCGCGAGTCCGCGCAGGCCTCGCTGTTCGGCGCCGAGGAGCCGAGCGTGAAGCCGCTCTTGCCCAAGGCGCAGGCCTGGTCGGCGCAGGAGCGGCTCGATTACGAGCGCGAGAGCGTCGGCTTCTATCTCTCAGGCCACCCGCTCGCGGATTTCTACGCCGAACAGGACCGCTATATGAGCTACGCCGACCTGGTGGAGGAAGGCGAGACCGAGCCGCGGGCCTATCTGATGGCCGGCGTGCTGCGCGCGATCAAATCGCGCCCGGCCAATTCGGGCGGCACATTGGCGTGGGCGACGTTCTCCGATCCGACCGGAGAATATGAGGCGATCATCATGCCCGAGCACTACGCCCAGGCGCGCGAAATCCTGGCGGTGGGCAAGGCGTTCGTGTTCCGCGGCAAGGCGCGCTGGCGCGACGGCGATCTCAAGATGGCCGCCGACATGTTCGAACCGGTGGAATCGGCCGAGGCGCGCCAGCGCGGCGATCTCAGGATCATCGTGCGCGAAGGCGCCCCCCTCACGGGGCTCGCCGAGACGCTCAGCAATCTGCCCGCGAGCGGCGATGCGCGCCCGCTCAAGCTCGTCATCCGCCTCAATGACGGGCGCGAAGTGGAGGTCTCCCCCCCGGGGACCTACCCCGCGAGCCCCGCCGCGCGCGCCGCGATGAAGGCGGCCAAGGGCGTCGAGCGGGTGATCTGAGCCGCCTTAAACGAAGGTTAAGCGCGTCGCGCTAGCGTCGCGCCGCATGAACGTCTCGGCGCTCTCCTTGGCCTATAGCCTGTTGCCGCGCGCATCGGGCGGCATCGACGTCGCTTCTCTGTTTGGCGGCGGCGCAGCCAGTTTCAGCGCCGCCAACGCCCATATCGCGCTCAAGCAGGCGGAGGCTGACAAGGCCAAGCAGCTTGAGCAGGCGGCCAAGGATCCCGCGGTGCAGCGCGAACTCGCGCGCTATCGGCGCGTGGTGGAGGACGCCGAAAGCGTCGACGACGTGCTCGACGATCCCGTCGCGCGCCGCGTGCTGCTGACGGCGAACGGCCTGGGTGACCAGGCCGACTATGTGGGGCTGGTGAAGAAGGCGGTGATGTCCGACCCCGCCGACCAGAAATCCTTGGCCTACCGCATGTCCGAGACCAATCCCGCCTGGCTCGCCTTCGCGACCAAATACAATCTGCAGCTCTATGGCGTGGGCAAGCTCAAGCTGAGCGCCGCGATCGCCGAGGTCTCGGAGAACTACATCGCCGAGAAGCGGCTGGACGCGCTCGATCAGCAGATTCCCGGGCTGGGCTCGGCGGTGTTGTTCAAGACGCTGGCGCCGCAGATCGACACAACGATGAAGGTGCTTGGCAACGGCCTGGCGCGCGAGGTGGTGACCGTGGCGCTCAATATCCCCAAGGAAATCGCCTACCAGTCCCTTGAGGCGCAGGAGCGCGCGATCGAGCGCCGCCTCGACGTCGCCGACCTGCAGAACCCGGAATTCGTCGACCGGCTCGTCTACCGCTACCTCGTCGAATATAACGGCGCGGGTCTGGGCGGCCTGTTCGTCTAGACCGGTCGGCTTGCCATCGCGGAGGGCGCGGCCTATATGGGCGCCACTTCGCACGCGGGAGCGGCGCGGGCCGAAAGACTGTGTCTTTGGGGCTCGCTCCAACCGGTGCCGGGCCCCCAGATACTCCATCAGGCGCATCCAGGACCTCGGTTCCTTCCCGCGGAGGACAACCGGTAAAGGAACAGACATGGCGCTGCCTGAGTTCAGCCTGCGCCAGCTCCTGGAAGCTGGCGCGCATTTCGGACACCAAACCCACCGCTGGAACCCGAAGATGGACCGCTACATCTTCGGCGTGCGGTCCAATATCCACATCATCGATCTCTCGCAGTCCGTGCCGCTGCTGCACCAGGCGCTGCTGAAGGTCCGCGAGGTCGCCGCCGGCGGCGGACGGATCCTGTTCGTGGGCACCAAGCGCCAGGCTTCCGATCACATCAAGGCGGCGGCCCAGCGCTGCGCCCAATACTATATCAACCAGCGTTGGCTCGGCGGCACGCTGACCAATTGGCAAACGGTGTCGAAATCGATCGCGCGGCTGCGCGAGCTCGAGGCGCTGGTCTCGACCGACGGCAAGATCGGCCTCACCAAGAAGGAAATCCTGCAGCTGACGCGCGAGCGCGACAAGCTTGACCGCTCGCTCGGCGGCATCGCGTCCATGGGCGGCATCCCGGATCTGATGTTCGTGATCGACACCAACAAGGAGGCGATCGCGATCCAGGAGGCCAAGAAGCTCGGCATCCCGGTGGTGGCGATCGTGGATTCGAATTGCGATCCCGATGACGTGACCTTCCCGATCCCCGGCAACGACGACGCCGCGCGCGCGATCCAGCTCTATTGCGACCTCGTCGCCGATGCGGTGATCGACGGGCTGGAGGAGAGCCAGGTGCGCTCCGGCGTCGACATCGGCGCCGCGTCCGCGCCGCGGGCCGAGCCGGCGCTGTCGCAAGAGGGCGACCAGGGCGGCGCCGCGTAATTTCGTTGGATCGCGGGCGGGGCCCGCACGCCGCCGGCGCTGAGGGAATGGGGGCTTCAAGGCCCGCGGTCCCTCGCGGCCTGCGAACAGCACTCAGAAAGGAGTACGACCATGGCTGAGATCACCGCCGCGCTCGTGAAGGAGCTGCGCGAAAAGTCCGGCGTCGGCATGATGGACTGCAAGCGAGCGCTTGAGGAAACCAACGGCGATATTGAAGCGGCGATCGACTGGCTGCGCGCCAAGGGCCTGTCCAAGGCCGCCAAAAAGGCCGATCGCGCCGCCGCCGAAGGCGTCGTCGCCGTCGCGCTAGGCGAATCCGAGGGCGCGGTGATCGAGCTCAATTCCGAAACCGACTTTGTGGCGCGGAACGAAACCTTCCAGGCCGCGGCGCGCGCGTTCGCCAAGATCGCGCTCAAGGAGAAGGGCGATCTGGCCAAGGTGCTCGCCGCGCCCGCTCCCGACGGGGACGGAACGGTGCAGGACCAGGTCACGCGGCTCATCGCCTCGATCGGCGAGAACATCACGCTGCGCCGGGCCGCGTATCTCGCGGCCGACGGCGCGGTCGCGGCCTACATCCACAACAAGGTCGCCGACGACATGGGGCGCATCGGCGTGCTGGTCGGCGTCGCCGGCGGCAAGGACGCCGCCGCAGCGGCCGCCGAGATCGGCGCCAAGACCGCCATGCACATCGCCGCGTCGAACCCGATCGCATTGACCGCGGCCGACATCCCCGCCGACCGCATGGCGCGCGAGAAGGCCGTGCTCGTCGAACAGATCAAGGAAGACCCCAAAGCCAAGGGCAAGCCCGACCAGGTGATCGAAAAGATGCTCGAAGGCAGGATGCGCAAGTTCATGGAGGAGGTCGTCCTGCTGAAGCAGGCCTTCGTGCTCGATCCCGACAAGAGCGTGGAGGCGGCCGTGGACGCCGCCGGCAAGGCCGCCGGCGCGCCGCTCAAGCTGACCGGCTTTCTCCGTTTCGCCGTCGGCGAGGGGGTGGAGAAGCGGAGCGATGATTTCGCCGCCGAAGTGGCCGCGATGTCGGGGAAGGCCTGACCCCGGCGGCAGAGGCGCGATTGCCTAGAGGAGGGGAGCGGGCCATGCTTTGGTCGTTCGAGTCCGAACGGAACAAGGGATGAGCGCGATGCCTGCCTCGGAATCCGCAGCCGGGAGCGCGCCGCGGCGCCCCTACAAGAGGGCGTTGCTCAAGATTTCCGGCGAGGCGCTGATGGGCGAGGCCGGGTTCGGCATCGACATGGCCGTCTGCGGGCGGATCGCGGGCGAGGTCGCCGAGGCCGCGCGCGGCGGGGGCCAGCAGCTCTGCCTCGTCATCGGCGGCGGCAACATCTTCCGCGGCCTCTCCGGCGCCGCATCCGGGATGGAGCGGGCGAGCGCCGACTATATGGGCATGCTCGCCACCGTGATGAACGCGCTGGCGATGTCGAACGCGATCGAGCAGCACGGCGTGGAGACGCGCGTGCTCTCCGCCATCCCGATGGTCACCGTGTGCGAGCCTTATATCCGCCGGCGCGCCATGCGGCACATGGAGAAGGGCCGGATCGTCATCTTCGCGGCCGGCACCGGCAATCCGTTCTTCACCACTGACACGGCGGCCGCGCTGCGCGCCGCCGAGATGGGCTGCGACGCGCTGCTCAAGGGCACGGGCGTGGATGGGGTCTATTCCGCCGATCCGAAAAAGGATCCGCACGCGCAGCGTTACGACCGGCTCACCTATCACGAGGTGCTGGCGCGGGATCTCAAGGTGATGGACGCCTCCGCGGTCTCGCTCATGCGCGAGAACAACATCCCGATCATTGTGTTTTCCATCAAGGCGCGCGGCGCGCTCGGCGACGTCTTGGCGGGTCGCGGCGTGCGCACGATCATCGAGGACTGAACCTCGGGGCGTCCGGCCCGTGCGCCGTCGACGCCCTCACGACCAAGAGAGGAAACAATGGCGCAGGCGGCCAAGTTCAATCTGGACGATTACAAGAAGCGCATGGACGGCGCGCTGACCGCGCTCAAGCACGAGTTCAGCGGCTTGCGCACCGGGCGCGCGTCGGCTTCGCTGCTCGAGCCGCTGCAGGTGGAGGCCTACGGGACGACCACGCCGATCCTGCAGGTGGCCGGCATCAGCGTGCCGGAGCCGCGCATGATCACCGTCCAGGTGTGGGACCGCGCCAATGTCGCCGCCGTGGACAAGGCGATCCGCGCCTCGGGCCTCGGCCTCAACCCGATCGTGGAAGGCCAGACGCTGCGGGTGCCGATCCCCCCGCTCACCGGCGAACGGCGCCAGGAGCTGGCCAAGCAGGCCGGCAAATACGCCGAACAGGCGCGCGTGGCGATCCGCAACGTCCGCCGCGATGCGATGGACGTGCTGAAGAAGCAGGAAAAGGATCACGTCATCAGCGAGGACGAGCACAAGAAGCTCGCCGAGCAGGTGCAGAAGGCCACCGACGAGCACGTCAAACAGGTGGACGAAGCGCTGAGGCACAAGGAAGAGGAGATCATGCAGGTCTGACGGCGCGCGCCGCTGGGCCGGCAAAGCCGCACCATGGTCGCCGCAGCCTCCTCCGAAGACGCCGTGCAGACCCCGCGGCATGTCGCCATCATCATGGACGGCAACGGCCGCTGGGCGCGCCAGCGCATGTGGCCGCGGACGCTGGGGCACCGCGAAGGGGTCGAGGCGTTGCGCCGCGCCGTCGACGCCGCCGGCGAGCTGGGGCTCGACTATCTCACGGTGTTCGGCTTCTCCACGGAAAACTGGCGCCGCCCGAAGGACGAGGTGAACGCGCTCTTCGACCTCCTGCGCCTCTATGTCGACCGGGATTTGAAGCGGCTGACGGATGAAGGCGTCCGTGTCCGGATCATCGGCGAGCGCGAGGGGCTTTCGAGCGACATTCTCGACATCATAGAACGCGCCGAGGCGCGGACGGCGCACAACAGCCGCCTCCATCTGACGATCGCGTTCAATTATGGCGGCCAACAGGAGATCGCGCGCGCCGCGCGGCGTCTGGCGGAGGATGCGGTCGCGGGAAAGATCAAGCCGGAGGAAATCTCCGCGGCGATGTTCGCCGGCTATCTCGATACGCGCGGGCTGCCGCCGCCCGACATCGTGATCCGCACGAGCGGGGAGCTGCGCCTCTCCAATTTCCTGCTCTGGCAGGCCGCCTATTCCGAACTCGTCTTCCTTGACGTGCTCTGGCCGGATTTCGACAAGGCGGCGCTCGAAAAGGCGATGAGCGAGTTCGCCCAGCGGGGTCGGCGGTTCGGAGGCGTCGGCGGCGCGTGAAGCCTCAAGACGCCGCTGCGCCCAAGCCCTCCGCGGGCGTCCTCAAGGAGCTCCTGCCGCGGACGCTATCGGCGCTCGTGCTCATTCCGATCGGCCTTGGCGCGGCGGTCTATGGCGGTCCTTGGATGGCTGGCGCGGCGGGCGCCGTCGCGCTGGCGGCGGCCTATGAATGGGCGCGCATGAGCGAGCCCGAGGCGCTGACGCCGGCGTTTCTCTTCGCCTTGGTCGGCGCGCTCGGCGCGGTGATGTTCGCAAGCTGGGACGAGACGGCGCTGGGGCTCGCCTGGCTCGGCTTGTGCGCGGCCCTCTCCGCCTTTCGCCGGCGCAGCCTCGCCGGAATCATCGAGACGGCGGGCGGCGCGCTCTATGTGGGCGCGCCGCCGGCTCTCTTCGTCTGGATCCGCGGGCACGAGCCGCACGGCTTCGCCCTCGTCATGCTGATCTTCGCCGCGATCTGGGCCGCCGACATCGCCGCCTATTTCGTCGGGACCCTGATCGGGGGGCCGAAAGTGCACCGCGCGCTCTCACCGCAAAAGACCTGGAGCGGGCTCCTTGGCGGCACGCTCGCCGGCGCGGCCGCAGGCGCCGGCGCAGCGCTGTTCTTCGCGGCGGAGGCGCCGCTCTGGGCGGGAATCGGCGCGGTGCTGGCGATGACCGGGCTTGCCGGCGATCTGTTTGAATCCGCGCTGAAGCGGCGGTTCAACGTCAAGGATTCCAGCCGCTTCATCCCGGGCCATGGCGGCGTTCTCGACCGCCTCGATGGCTGCATGGCGGCGACGCTGCTCATGGCCGCGGCGCTTGCCACCTGGCCCGACTTTGGCGTGATGTTGCTGCCATGACCCGCCGCCTTTCGATCCTTGGCGTCACCGGCTCCGTGGGCCGCTCGACCATCGCCGTGATCGAAGATCTGCGGGCGCAGGGCGGGGACGTTTCTGTCGAAGCGATCACCGCGGGGGGAAACCTCGAGGCCCTGGTCGCGGCGGCGCGGACGCTGCGGCCGTCCTTCGTCGCGATCGCGGACCGGGCCCTGCTCGCGGCGGCGCGCGAGGCGCTGCCGGGCATGGAGGTCGCCGCCGGCGAGGCGGCGCTGGAGGAGGCCGGGGCGCGGCCTGCCGACTGGGTCATGGCCGCCATCGTCGGGGCGGCGGGGCTGAAGCCCACGCTTGCGGCCGTTCGCCGCGGCGCGACGGTGGCGGTCGCCAACAAGGAATGCCTCGTGTGCGCCGGGCCGCTCATGCGGGCGGAGGCGCAGCGCGCAGGCGCGACGCTGCTGCCGGTGGACTCCGAGCACAACGCCGTCTTCCAGGTTCTCACCCATCCCGAGGCGGTGGAGCGGATCACGCTGACCGCGTCGGGGGGGCCGTTCCGGACCTGGACCAGCGAGGCGATGCGGGCGGCGACGCCGGACCAGGCCTGCGCGCATCCCAACTGGGCCATGGGCGCCAAGATTTCCGTGGACAGCGCCACGCTCATGAACAAGGGCCTCGAACTCATCGAGGCGCACTATCTTTTCGGGCTCCCGCCGGCGCAGATCGGGGTGCTCGTGCACCCGCAATCCGTGATCCACAGCCTGGTCCATTACACCGACGGCTCGGTGCTGGCGCAGCTCGGCGCGCCGGACATGCGGGTGCCGATTTCCTACACGCTCGCCTGGCCCAAACGGATGGCCACCTCGGCCGCCCGCCTCGACCTTGCGACGGTGGGCCAGCTCACGTTCGAGCCTCCGGACGAAGGGCGCTTTCCCGCGCTCGGCTACGCCCGCGCCGCGGCCGAAGCCGGCCCGCGGGCGACGGCGGCGCTCAATGCGGCCAACGAGGTCGCGGTCGGGGAATTCCTCGCCGGGCGGTTGGGTTTTTCCCAAATTGCGCCCCTGGCGGGTGAAATCCTCGACGGACTCGAATCATCGGAGTTGCGACACTTCCAAAAAACGCCTTCATCCTTCGATGAGGTAGAGGCTATCGACAAAACCGCACGCGCCGTCGCCCGACGGGCCGCCGTCGCACACAGTAACGCTTGAGGGAGCGCCGGCGAGCCCAAAACAAGACGGGAGGCCGGCAGGAGAGGGCGCGAGCATGGAATCTTTGGTCGAGGCGCTGAAGAACGTCCTCATCTACGGCGGATCGTTCATCCTGGTGCTGTCGCTGGTCGTGTTCGTCCACGAGTACGGACACTTCAAGGCCGCCCGGATCTGCAAGGTCGCAGTAAAGAGCTTCTCGATCGGCATGGGCCCCGCGATCGCCCAGCGCAAGGATCGCCACGGCACGACCTGGAAGATCGCCGCCGTGCCCCTCGGCGGCTTCGTCTCCTGGGTCGACGACACCGATCCCTCGAGCACCGCGCCGCCCAGCGAGGAATTCCGCCAGCTCTCGCCGGAAGAGGCCCGCGCGCGCGGGCATTTCCGGGCCCAGCCGGTGGGCGCGCGCGCCTTCGTCGTGGCCGCCGGCCCGGCGATGAACTTCATCTTCGCGATCGTCGTGTTCGCGCTCATGCTCTTCGCCTATGGGCGCGACGTCACCGACAACAACGCGCTGTCGCCGCGGCTCGACCGGATCGAGGCCGGCTATCCGGCGGCGGCGGCGGGGCTGCGCTCGGGCGATCTCGTCCGCGCTATCGATGGAACCCCCGTCGCCTCCTTCGGCCAGATGCAGGCGATCGTGAAGCAAAGCCCCGGCGAGCAGCTCGCGCTCACGGTCGAGCGCAACGGCGAAACGCTGATCGTCCCGATCACGCCGCGCCCGCAAGAGACGATCGATTCAACCGGCGTCACCAGCACGGTGGGACTGCTCGGCGTCACCCGGCTCACGCTGCCTGAAGAGCGCACGATCGAGCGCTACGGGCCCCTTCAATCGCTGGCCGAAGGCGCCAAGGAGACGTGGGGGATCGTGGCGCGGACGGGCGCCTATGTCGCCAACATCTTCACCGGGCGGGCCTCGGCCGAACACATCGCCGGGCCGGCCGGCATCCTGCAGGCGTCGGGCCAGATTGCGTCCGCCTCGATCAGCGGCGAGGACACCCCGCTCGGCGAGCGCGTGATGGCGCTGCTGCGCAATCTCCTGCATTGGGCCGCCATCCTATCGGTGGCCGTCGGAATCGTTAATCTTCTGCCGATTCCGATTCTCGATGGGGGGCACCTGCTATTCTACGGAATCGAAGCCGTCCGGGGCGGAAAGCCGCTCTCGCTGCAGTCCCAGGAATGGGCCCTGCGCATCGGCCTCGTGATGCTGGGCAGCCTCTTCCTGTTCGCGACTTGGAACGATATCCGCCGGATTTTCTTCAGCTGATGTCTAACAGCCGCGCATCCTTGCGCTCCGCGTCGGGATGCTGTCTTACAACGACGGCGCTGGGGAGCGCCGCAGAACAGAGGGCCGCATGAAGCGCGTTGTGCGTAAAGTCGTGGCCGGGGTGGTCACCGCGACAGCGGCCACGGCCGGCGCGGGCGCCGCGTTCGCGCCCGCCGCGCACGCGCAGGACCAGACGCCGCAAGCGCCCGCGGCGCAGGCGCCCGGCGCGCAGCCCGCCCAAGCTGGACAACAAGTCATCCGCCGGGTGGTGGTGGAGGGCAATCAGCGGATCGAGGCGTCGACCGTCACCTCCTATCTCGCGGTGCGCCCCGGCGACCCGTTCGATCCCGAGCGGATCGACCTTTCGATCAAGACCCTCTTCGCCACCAATCTCTTCGCCGACGTGCAGATCGAACAGCGCGACTCCGATCTCGTCGTGCGGGTGATCGAGAACCCGATCATCAACCGCGTCATCTTCGAAGGCCTTCGCTCGATGAGCGAGGACAACCTGACCGACGAAGTCCAGGCGCGGCCCCGTTCGGTGTTCACGCCCGCGCGCGCCCAGCAGGACGTGCAGCGGATCCTCGAAGTCTATCGCCGCAGCGGCCGCTTCGCCGCGCAGGTGACCCCGCAGGTGCGCGAGCTCGAGCAGAACCGCGTCGATCTCATCTTCGACATCGACGAAGGCCCGGTCACGGGCGTGCGCGAGATCAACTTCATCGGCAACGAGCGGTACTCCGACCGCAAGCTGCGCGACCAGATCGTCACCAATGAATCGCGCTGGTGGAACTTCTTCGACTCTAACGACAATTACGACCCGGACCGGTTGGAGTACGACCGCGAGCAGCTGCGCCAGTTCTACACCGACCGCGGCTATGCGGACTTCCGCGTGGTCTCCGCCGTCGCCGAGCTCACGCCCGACCAGCGCGACTTCTTCATCACCTTCACGGTGGATGAGGGCGTCCGCTACAATTTCGGAACCGTCCGCGTACAGACCGAGCTCGACCGCGTCCCGGCCGAAGTGCTGCGCGCCGCGATCCCGATCCGCGAAGGCGAGCTATTCAAGGGCTCGCTGATCGAAGATTCGATCGACGCGATGAACTATGTCGCGGGCACCGTCGGCTACGCCAATGTCGACATCCGCCCGCGGGTCGAACGCCATCCCGAAACGCAGACCGTCGATATCGTGTTCGAGGTGAATGAAGGCCCGCGCGTCTTCATCGAGCGCATCGACATCGTCGGCAATTCGCGCACGCTCGACCGCGTCATCCGCCGCGAAATGCGGGTGGCCGAGGGCGACAGCTTCAACCGCATCCTGCTCGACCGCTCGCGCTCGCGCATCCGCGCGCTCGGCTTCTTCAAGGAGGTCGAGATCGAGGAGCAGCCGGGCTCGCAGCCCGACCGCTCGGCGGTGCAGGTGCGGGTGGAGGAGGATTCCACCGGCGAACTGGCGTTCGCAGCCGGCTATTCCTCGCAGGAATCCCTGCTGTTCGACATCTCCTACAGCGAACGCAATCTGCGCGGCCGCGGGCAGTTCTTGCGGCTGCGCGCGTCGACGAGCTCGCTCCGGCAGCAATACGACCTGCGCTTCACCGAGCCGCGCTTCCTTGGCCGCGAGATGACGGCTGGGTTCGACCTGTTCTCGCTGCGCACCGACTTCTCGGACCAGTCCTCGTTCACGAACCAGTCGACGGGGCTCGGTTTGCGCGTCGGCTTTCCCCTCACCGAGCGCACGGGCCTCTTCCTCAATTATTCGCTGCTGCACGACGACACCGACATCGCCAATCTGCTGATCGACCACGACGAGAATTCCTCGACGGCGCCGATCGATCAGTGCGATCCGGCCAACATCAACCGGCCGCTCTTGTGCGCGCAGGAAGGCGCCTTCCTCACGTCCGTGTTCGGCTATTCGTTCAACTGGGACCGGCGCAACGACGTCATCGAGCCGACGCGCGGCTTCAACCTGCAGCTCAGCCAGGACTTCGCCGGCATCGGCGGCGACGTGCACTACCTGCGCACTGAACTCGAGGGCGGAATCTATCGCGGACTGTTCCCGGGGATCACGGCGAGCGCGCGGCTCTCCACGGGCTACATCTTCGGTTGGGACGGCGACGAAGTCCGCATCAACGACCGCTTCTTCAAGGGCGGCTCAAGCTTCCGCGGCTTCGACCTGGCGGGGATCGGCCCGCGCCTGATCACGGTCGTCACCGACGAGAACAACGTCGTCCAGGACACGATCTATGGCGACGCGCTGGGCGGCAACGCGTTCGCGATCGGCACCTTTGAAGTGACCTTCCCGCTGGGATTGCCGGAGAGCTTCGGCCTTTCGGCCGCCGCATTCGCAGATGTAGGGTATCTGGGCATCCTCGACGAAGGCAGCCGGCAAGGCAATGTGTTCCGCACGCCGTCCACAGGCGCCGACTACACAGTCTACAACACCTACGTCAACGACGCGATGGCGTTGCGTGGGTCCGCCGGGGTGTCGATCTACTGGGATTCCCCGTTCGGACCGGTGCAGTTCGACTTCGCGCAGCCCTTCGCGAAGGAAGACTACGACCGGACCGAGACGTTCCGGTTCTCCACGCGGAGAAGCTTCTAACCTTCAGTCGCTCATCATCCGGCGCGCCGAGCGCCGGCAGCCATAAGAAAGGCGGCGCTCATGCGCTCATTCATTCTGCGTCCGTTCCACGCGTTCGCCGCGGCCCTCGTCCTGACCTTGGTCGCGCTGGCGGCGGCGCCGGCGCACGCGCAATCGGGCGCAGCCGTCATTGTGAACACGGAGACGATTCTCACCCAGTCGCTCGCCGGGCGCGACATGGCGCAGCGCCTGCAGGCGATCCAGACGCAAATGCAGGGCGAGCTGCAGCCCGATCAGACTTGGCTGCAGCAGGAAGGCCAGGCGCTGGCGCAGGCCCGGCAAGGCCAGACCGACGAACAGGTGCGCGCCAACAGCCAGCTGGTGCGCCGGTTCGAGGAGTTCGAGCGCCGCCGCCAGGCGTTCGCTCAGCGCCTCGCGACGCTCGAACGCGACATGCAATACACGCAGCTCATGGCGCGCCAGGAATTCAACCGCCAGCTCACTCCGATCGTGCGCGAGGTGATGCAGGCGCGGAACGCGCAGATCGTGGTCGACCGCTCCACGGTGCTCCTCGCCAACGAGGGCGTCGACGCGACGCAGGACGTCCTTCGCCTCATGGACGAGCGGGTGCGCACCATCAACGTCACCCGCCAGACTGCGCCGGCGCCGCAGCAGCCGCAGCAATAGCCGGGCTAGGCGCGCCGGGTTCGCGGGCGCTTGGCGCCCCCTCTGGGCGGCGTACAAGGAGCGCATGATCGATCCGCGCTTCTATGAATTGACCGGGCCGCTCGCCGTCCAGGCGCTCGCCGAGGGGTTCGTCGTCGAGGGCGAAGGCGGACGGCTGATCAGGGCCGCGGCGCCGCTCGATCGCGCCGGGCCCGGCGATCTCTGCTATGTCGAAGGCGCGTCCCCGCGGGCCCCTTCGCCGCTATCCCCCGGCGCCGTCATCGTGCGGACGGACGCCGCCGCATTCTTCCCCGCGGCGGGCGCGCGGATCATCGCGCCGCAGCCGCGCGCGGCGTTCGCCCGGCTCGCCAGCCGGC
>JACAEE010000141.1 GCA_013389015.1 Hydrogenophilaceae bacterium
CCCGCAGCCCGTGCGGCCGCAGCCGGCGCGTACCGAAGCGCCGCCGCCGGAAACCGCGCCGGCTGAAACGCCGCCCGAATCGCGCGATGCTCCAGCCCCGGACGAGCCGATCAGGCGCCGTCCGGCGGGTCCGGATCAATGACGGCAGGCGCGCCAGCGTCCTGCCGCGTCGCCGCATTCGCCCACCGGGTGGGGACCAGAACGGGTTCTTGAGTTTGGAGTGAGACGGCGGCGCGCATGGGCGGAAGTCCTGGCGGGCCGCGAGGTGTGATGGCGCGTTACGTTTTCATCACGGGCGGCGTTGTCTCTTCGCTGGGGAAGGGCATCGCATCGGCCGCGCTGGGCGCCTTGCTGCAGGCAAGGGGCTACAAAGTCCGCCTCCGCAAGCTCGATCCCTATCTCAATGTCGATCCCGGCACGATGAGCCCGACCCAGCACGGCGAAGTGTTCGTCACCGACGACGGCGCCGAAACCGACCTCGACCTCGGCCATTATGAGCGTTTCACCGGCGTCTCGGCCACCAAGGCCGACAACATCACCACCGGGCGCATCTATCAGGAGATCATCGCGCGAGAGCGGCGCGGCGATTATCTCGGCGCCACCGTGCAGGTGATCCCGCACGTCACCAACGCGATCAAGGACTTCATCCTGGCCGACCACGGCGGGGCCGATTTCGTGCTGTGCGAGATCGGCGGCACGGTGGGCGACATCGAGGGCCTGCCCTTCTTCGAGGCTATCCGCCAGCTTTCGCAGGAACTCGATCCCGGCCAGGCCGTGTTCGTGCACCTGACGCTGTTGCCCTACATCCCCTCGGCCGGCGAGATGAAGACCAAGCCGACGCAGCATTCGGTGAAGGAGCTGCGCTCGATCGGAATCCAGCCGAACATCATCCTGTGCCGCTGCGACCGTCCGATCCCGGAGGATGAGAAGCGCAAGATCGCGCTGTTCTGCAATGTGCGCGAAAGCTCGGTGATCGAAGCGCGCGATCTGCCGACGATCTACGAAGCGCCGCTCGCCTATCACGAGGCCGGGCTCGACACCGAGCTCTTGAAGCATTTCGGGGTGACGATCGCGCCGGCGCCCGATCTCGCCAAATGGGAGACGATCGCGCAGCGTTTGCGCAATCCCGATGGCCAAGTCTCGATCGCGGTCGTGGGCAAGTACACCGAGCTCAAGGACGCTTACAAATCGCTGATCGAGGCGCTGCAGCACGGCGGCGTGGCCAACAATGTGAAGGTCAATATCTCCTGGATCGAAAGCGAAGCGTTCGAGAAGGAGGCGGACGCCATCGCCGCGCTCGAAGGCGTCAACGGCATCCTCGTGCCCGGCGGCTTCGGCGAACGCGGCACCGAAGGCAAGATCGCGGCCGTGCAGTTCGCGCGCGAACGCAACGTGCCCTTCTTCGGCATCTGCTTCGGCATGCAGATGGCGTGCATCGAAGCGGCGCGGCATCAGGCGGGCCTGAAGGGCGCGTCGTCGAGCGAGTTCGGGCCGGCCAAGCATCTCATCGTCGGCCTGATGACGGAATGGGTGAAGGGCAACGAGCTCGAGCGGCGCAAGGAAGGCGGCGATCTCGGCGGCACAATGCGGCTGGGCGCCTATGAGGCGGTGCTCGCGCCCGGCTCGCGCATCAGCGCGATCTATGACGGCGCGACGACGATTTCCGAGCGCCACCGCCATCGCTACGAGGTCAACGCCCGCTACAAGGACAAGCTCGAAGCCGTGGGCCTGCGCTTCTCCGGCATGAGCCCGGACGGCGTGCTCCCCGAGATCGTCGAGCGCACGGACCATCCCTGGTTCATCGGCGTGCAGTTTCACCCGGAACTGAAAAGCCGCCCGTTCGAACCCCACCCGCTGTTCGCGAGCTTCATCGGGGCTGCGGTGGAGCAGAGCAGGTTGGTGTGACCGAGTGACTTTGATCCTAACGGCCGCCTGCCCTGCATACGTAGTGCAGGTCTCCGATTGGCTTGTAACTCGGGCCGATGCTGTTTTCGATGCATCTGCAAACAAGGTAGTCGTATTCAGGTTTTCAGACGCTATCGCTACCATAGGCTACTCTGGTATTGCACATTTAGCAGCCGGGATGCCCACCGATGAGTGGATAGTTCAGCAACTTAGAGGGACTGCGCTCCCGCACTCGGGGCCGCAGTCTAGGCCAGCTTTCTCAATTGGCGGCGGTCGTCGACCTATCCCGCTCCATACGGCACTGCACGCTTTAGCACGCGAGTTGCCTCGTGTGATCCGCAGCGGCCACACTGTTCATCTAGCGATTGCAGGTTGGCGAGTCCGGCGTCGGCGCGTGCATTGCTTCAGCCTTGAGATCGAAGCGTCTAGACACGACGTCAGAACGACCCGCTTAGTTCCTCACTTCACCAGAGGTCGTACATTGCAGATCAGTTCGATCGGCGTGCCTCCTAGTACGGGACGGCTTCGCGCGTTGCTGAGAGCCCATCGGCAACAGCACGGAAACACACTGACCCTTGCGCAATGCGAACAGATATTGGTGGAACTCGCACGGGAAACGTCACGAGGGTCGCATTTGGTCGGCAGGGATTTTCTTTCCACGCTGCTCCCAAAGCCGGGTAGCGGGCCCTCTGGGTGTCGCTTTCATCCTGAGATTCCTCGATTCAAGCAATTCAACTTGCCCGGTCCCCACGTGGAAGGGGGCGATCTCACCTTTGAGGTCGCGCTCACGCCATGGATTGTTGGACCCGGCACGCTTGCGGCACCGAGCGAAGTTGTTGGTGAGACTATCCTCGACCTTGGAGGCGTGGAGTTTCGCGTGTGCGGTGCGCGGCAGCCCAAGTCACACCACGTCAGCTTTGCCGGCGGCCTGCAACGAAGGCACCTGCCTTGACTCTCGGTCTATCAGCAAAATCGACTTCGCCTCGTGACGCGCCTCGTCTGCCGCGCGCCTAATCCCGCAGATACCAATCCACCAGCGCCTGGTCCTGGTCGTAGAGCCAGCATTCGGCGAGGAGGCCGTCTTTCATGGTGAAGACCAGCACGCGCACCAGTTCGTCAGTGCGGCCATCGCGGGTGAAGCGTTCGCGGACAATGAGCACGGCGCGGGATTCGCCGGCGGCGATGTCGAGGATTTCGGGGCGGCCGCGCTGGGTGCGGCGGGTCACTTCGGCGAGGGTGGCGATGGACGCCGCCTTGCCGACATGATCGCCGGAGAGCGGATCGGCGCCGCGCAGACATGGCGCCAGTCGCGTTCCGGCCCTAAGCTGCGCGCATGAGCCAAAAGTTTGCAGACTTCCTCCTTGAAGCCCTCGCCAACGCCGCGCGGATCGATGGCGACGCCGCCGCGCCCGAGCGCGAGGCGATCGCGGCGGCCATGAGCAGGGCGACAGGCGCGCCGTTCGCCGGCGCTGCGGTCGACGCCGCGATCGCGGCGGCGCGGTTCACGCGCGCCGATCTCACCGCCTATCTGCGCAAGCATCAGGCGCAGTTCAGCCGCGACGAAAAAATGACGATCGTGAAGGAGCTGCTCTCGGTGATCGCGGCGGACGGGCTGTTCGCCCAGCCGGAGAGGGAGGCGCTGGAGGCCTATATCGAAGCGATCGGCTTCGCTGGCGGCCAGGTGGAGACCATCCTCGACGCGCTGGTCGCGCCGTTCCGCAACGCCGTGTAGGCGTCACGCGGCGACGCGGCGCAGGAAGTCGATCGCGTCGGCGAGCACGGGCGCGCGGCCGCGGAACGGCACGGAGAGCGCAAGCAGCGTGCCGGCGTGATCGAGATCGGGATAGATTCTCGATTCCACCGGCCCGCCCGCCTCGCGCTGCGCGCGGGTGAGACTCTCGATGTTGCGCCGCCCGACGAGATCATCCTCAGCGCCCCACGCGAGAAAGATCGGCGCGGCGTCGCCGCGCGCGAAGCGCACCGGCTGGGTGAGCTCCAACTCCGGCGCATCGCCGAACGCCGCACGGGTGGCCGGAACATCGAGCGGCAGAAAATCGTAAGGTCCAGAAAGGCCCACGGCGCCGCGCACGGGGTTCGCGCCGGCTCCGTCGAGCCAGCGCCGCGACAGCGCCAGCATGATCGCATTGTAGGCGCCGGCGGAATGGCCCATGAGCGCGACGCGCGCGCCGTCGCCGCCATGGGCGGCGATGTTCGTTTGCGTCCAGCGGACGGCGGCGGCGCAATCCTCGAGGAAGGCCGGGAAGCGCGCTTCCGGAACGAGGCGATAATCGGGGATCGCCACGACGAAGCCGTTGGCGGCGAGCGCGCGGCCGACGAAGGCGTATTCGCCCCGATCGCCGGAACGCCAGGACCCGCCATAGAAGAAGACGACGACCGGCGCAGGGCCATGGCGTTCGCGCGGGGCGTAGAGGTCGAGGCGATGGCGGGTGTGATCGCCATAGGCCAAGCCCTGGGCGATGCGTTCGCCCGCGCCGTCCTTGGGGGCGAGCGCATTGAAGGCCTGGAGGCTGGAGATGCAGCCGCTCAGCGCCGGGGCCGCGCCGCCCAGAAGGGCGGCCAGAAGCAGGGTTCGTCTGTGCAAAGGGCGTGGCTCCATGGGGCGCGGGCAAGGCCCCGCGCGGACTCCTACGGACCAGGCCGGCGTCCGGCGCAGTTGCCAGAGCCCCGGCGGGCCGCTATACGCGCCGGCTTCCCGAGAAGTCCAAAGCCAGGAGCGCGCGGCGATGGCCGTCCCCAAGCGAAAAACCTCCCCGTCCCGCCGCGGCATGCGCCGCGCCCACGACGCGCTCGGCAAGAACGCCTATGTGACGGACAAGGAGAGCGGCGAACTGCGCCGCCCCCACCACATCGACCCGACGACCGGCCGCTATCGCGGCAAGCAGATCATCAAGGCCAAGGACGAGTAGCGCCTACGCCGCGTTTGCGGCGCGCAGGCGTTCGGGCGCGTAGGCCCTGAGAATGCGTTTGACGACGCGCTCGGCGCGCGCCGCGATGGCGGCCTCGTCGGGAAGCGGGGCCACGCCCATCAGTATATTGTGGTGCCAGTTGCCGCGGACGAGGCCGAAGAGATCGTCCTCGAACTCATCGAAATCGTCGGCGTCGATCAGCCCGCGCGCGGCGAGGGCCTTGTAGAGCCGCGCGCGCATCGGCGCGCTGCCGATTTCGCCCATCTCGTTGAAGGTGCGCCCGATCGCCGGCGTGCGGCCTGATTCCGAGACGATCACCCGGTAGACCGCCACGCTCTCGGCATGCGTCATCCGGCGCAGGATCGTCGCCACATAAGTCGTCAGCGCCCCCGCCGGATCCTCGTCGATCATGGCGTCGACGCCGGCGCACTCATCGCCCGCCTTGCCGCAGCCCCAAGCCAGAAGAGCGAACAGCAGCCCCTCCTTGGAATCGAAGCGGGCGTAGAGCGTCTCCTTCGAAACCCGCGCCTCCTTGGCGACGTCGAGCATGGTGGCCCCGTGGAAGCCCTTCTCCACGAAGATGTCGAAGGCGGCGGCGAGGATCGCCTCGTTGCGCGGATCCTTGAGAGGCTCGAGCCAGGGGGGACGGGGCGTTGACATGGCCGCTCCAGTTGACAAGTACCGTACGGTTCGGTACTCGCATTCTCGCGTACCGTCAAGTACGCCGGTGCGTAAACACAACATCCAGGGAGGCTCTCATGGACGGCGCGGGACACATCCCCTTCCACCTGCGCGGCAATTACGCGCCCGTGCCCGACGAGGTCACGCTGAGCGACCTCAAGGTCGAGGGCGCGATCCCGCCCGCGCTCAACGGCGTCTATCTGCGCAACGGCCCCAACCCGTCGCGCGCGCCTTCGCCGCACTGGTTCGTGGGCGACGGCATGCTGCATGGCGTCCGGCTCGAGAACGGCCGCGCCGCCTGGTACCGCAATCGTCATAGCCGCACCCGGGTGTTTGCGGGCGAGGAGCGCAACCGCGCGCTGATGGATCGGACGATGACCACGGCGAACACGCACATCGTGCGCCACGCGGGCCGCTTCTTCGCGCTGGAAGAAGGCGCCTTTCCGTTCGAGGTGACCGGCGCGCTGGAATCGATCGGCCCTCATGATTTCGCCGGCAAGCTGACGACCGCGTTCACCGCGCATCCCAAGATCTGCCCCGAAACCGGCGAGATGCATGCGTTCGGCTACGGCTTCATGCCGCCGTTCCTGACCTATCACGTGATCGAAAAGGACGGACGGCTGGCGAAGTCGGTCGAGATTCCGCTGCGCGCGTCGGTGATGGCGCACGATTTCGGCATGACGCGCCATCACGTGATCTTCATGGATCTGCCGATCACGTTCGATCTCGAACTGGCGATGCGCGGGCGCTTTCCGTATGTGTGGAACGATACGCACGGCGCGCGGCTCGGCGTGATGCCGCGCGGCGGCGACGCCGATCAGATCCGCTGGGCCGAGATCGAGCCCTGCTATGTCTTCCATCCGGCGAACGCTTACGAGGAGAACGGCGCGATCGTCATGGATGTGTGCCGCTATCCCTCGCTTTGGCGCGGCAAGGCGGAGGATTTCGATTCCGCCTCGAAACTGCACCGTTGGCGGATCGACCTTGCGTCTATGCGCGTCAGCGAAGAACCGCTCGACGATCTGGTCAGCGAATTCCCGCGCATCGACGACCGGCGCGCCGGGCTAAAGAACCGGATCGTGTTCGCCGCCGCGGCGCGCGGGCGCAGCTTGGGCGAGGACGCCGACCATTTCGACCGCGTCCTCCGCTTCGACCGTCAGACTGGCGAGCGCCAGGTCAAGGCGTTCGGCGCGCAGGCGATGGCCTCTGAATTCGCCTTCGCCGCCGGCGGCCCTGGCGAAGGCGAAGGCTGGCTCATGGGCTTCGTCTATGACGCCGGCGCGGGGACCAGCGATCTCGTGATCCTGGAGGCCGACACGCTCGCCGAGACCGCCCGGGTGAAGCTGCCGCGCCGGGTGCCTCAGGGCTTCCACGGAGACTGGTTCGCCGATTGAAGCCGCATCCGAACGCCGTCCCCCGCGCATCTCCGCCCTATAGAGGGAGATCACGATGAGACGGACGACGGCGCTGCGCGCTTTTCTCAAGGCCCTGGCGATCGCCGCGTCGATGGCGCTCGCCGCCGCCGCGCTCACAGCGAGCCCGGCGCAGGCCGAAACCCGCCGCATCGACGGCGAACCGTTCCACGCCATCGAAGCCAGCGGCCCTTACGAAGTCGAGTACGCGCCGGGCGCGGCGCATGCCGTGGTCATCACCGGAGAACCGCGGCGGCTCGATCGCATGCGCGTCTCAGTGCGCAACGGGGTGCTGCGCATCTCGCGGCGCTGCACGTTCTTCTGCTCCTCGCGCGGCACGCTGGCGCGCATTCAGGCGACGGCGCCCTCGCTCGACCGCTTCGAAGCCGCCATGGGCCTTGAAGGGCGCGCCCGTGGGCTCGACGCGGAGACCCTCGACCTTGAAGTCGCCATGGGCGCTTCGATCGAAGCCGAAGGCCGATGCGGCGCGCTCAACGCCGATCTGAGCATGGGCGCGGTGCTGAAGGCGGACGACCTCCGCTGCGCGCGGGTGAGGATCGACGCCTCGATGGGCGCGGAGGCCGACGTGTTCGCCGCCGAGGCGATCGAGGCGGAAGCCAGCATGGGGGCCGATATCGATGTTCTCGGCGCGCCGCCCGCGCGCTCGATCTCCCGCACGATGGGCGGCGACATTTCGTTCCGCTGACCAGCGGGGGTCCGCCCTTGCGTTTTGCAGGCGCCCGGCCGAAAAGCCGGGCGCTTCCCTTTCAGCGAGCGCAAGAGACCATCATGACCGGCATCGCCGACATCATCGGCCGCGAAATCCTCGACAGCCGCGGCAATCCCACCGTCGAAGTCGACGTCTATCTGGAGGACGGATCGATGGGGCGGGCGGCCGTGCCCTCGGGCGCTTCCACCGGCGCGCACGAGGCCAACGAAAAGCGCGACGGCGAGCCCGACCGCTATCTCGGCAAGGGCGTGCGCGACGCGGTGGAGGCCGTGAACGGCGAAATCGCCAACGCAATTCTGGGCATGGACGCGGAGGATCAGCGGCGCATCGACCGCATCCTGATCGAGCTCGACGGCGCGGCCAACAAGGCGCGGCTCGGCGCGAACGCCATCCTCGGCGTGTCCCTGGCCGTTGCAAAGGCGGCGGCGCTCGCCAACCATCTGCCGCTCTACCGCTACATCGGCGGCGTGCAGGCGCGCATGCTGCCCGCGCCGATGATGAACATCATCAATGGCGGCGCCCATGCCGACAATCCCATCGACATGCAGGAATTCATGATCATGCCGGTCGGCGCGCCGACCATGGCGGACGCCATCCGCGTCGGCGCCGAGATCTTCCACACGCTGCGCAAGCAGCTGAAGGACGCCGGCCATTCCACCAATGTGGGCGACGAAGGCGGCTTCGCGCCCAATCTGAAGAGCGCCGATGAAGCCATCGGTTTCGTGCTCAAGGCGATCGAGAAGGCGGGCTACAAGCCCGGCGACGACGTCGTGCTTGCGCTCGACTGCGCCGCGACCGAGTATTTCAAGAACGGCAAGTACGAGATGGAGGGCGCAGGCCTTTCGCTCGCGCCGGAGGCGAACGCGCAATTCCTGGCCGAGCTCGTCGCCAAATATCCGATCGTCTCCATCGAGGACGGCATGGCCGAAGACGATCTCGACGGCTGGAAGGCTCTGACCGACGCGATCGGCGCCAAATGCCAGCTCGTCGGCGACGATCTCTTCGTCACCAACCCCGAGCGGCTTTCGATGGGGATCGCCAAGGGCCTCGCCAATGCGATCCTGGTGAAGGTCAACCAGATCGGCACGCTGACCGAGACGCTGGAGGCCGTGGAGCTGGCGCATCGCGCGGGCTATTCCGCGGTGATGAGCCACCGCTCCGGCGAGACCGAGGATTCCACCATCGCCGACCTCGCCGTCGCGACCAATTGCGGGCAGATCAAGACCGGCTCGCTGTCGCGCAGCGACAGAACGGCGAAATACAACCAGCTCATCCGCATCGCCGAGGAGCTCGACGATCAGGGCTTCTACGCCGGCGCGCGCACGATCAAGGGACGCTGACGCGCGCCGCCGCCGGAATCATTCCGAATCGGAACGATTCTTTAACCAATTTGAGTCCAGTTAACGCGCTCTTGATTCGAGGGGTCGGGTCATGAACGAGCGTGCGCGCTCGCTTGCGCTGAGCGTCGGGCTCGGCGCGGCGGCGCTCTATCTGGCCGCCCACGCGGTCACCGGCCGGCAGGGCCTGATGGCGCAGTGGGAGCTGCAGGGCCAGGAGAAGGCGCTGCGCGCCGAACTCGCGGCGCTGCAGACCGAGCGCGCCGCCCTCGACGCGCGCGCCGCGCGGCTCCGGCCCGAAAGCCTCGACCTCGATTATCTCGACGAGAAGGCCCGCGCCCTGCTGGCCGCCGGGGGCCCAGACGAGATCGTCTTCAGCCTCGACCAGGACGGGCCGCCTCCGTCCTGATCCGGACCATCTCGCCATTCGCTGGACGCATGCCTCCCGCCGCGGTTTGCGGTGCAGCGACGATGGACGCGGCCGCGCCGTCCCCCTAATTTCGCCCGCGCGAGGCGCTCATGACCAAGGCTAAGGCCGTCAATACGGACGAACTCGTCCGCTATTACCGGGACATGCTGCTGATCCGCCGCTTCGAGGAGCGCGCCGGCCAGCTTTACGGAATGGGGCTCATCGGCGGCTTCTGCCATCTCTATATCGGCCAGGAAGCGGTCGTGGTGGGCATGCAGGCGGTCGTCGAGCCGGGCGATCAGGTCATCACCGGCTACCGGGACCACGGCCACATGCTCGCCTGCGGGATGGACCCCAAGGAGATCATGGCCGAACTCACCGGGCGCATCGGCGGCTCGTCCAAGGGCAAGGGCGGCTCGATGCACATGTTCTCGCGCGAAGCGGGCTTCTATGGCGGCCACGGCATCGTCGGCGCGCAGGTCAGCCTGGGCGCAGGCCTCGCTTTCGCCAACCGCTATCGCGAGAACGGGCGCGTCTGCCTCACCTATTTCGGCGACGGCGCGGCCAATCAGGGCCAGGTCTATGAGAGCTTCAACATGGCGAGCCTGTGGAAGCTGCCGGTCGTTTTCATCATCGAGAACAACCAGTACGCCATGGGCACGAGCGTGCAGCGTTCGTCCTCCGAGACCCATCTCTACAAGCGCGGCGTGAGCTTCAACATTCCGGGCGAGGAAGTCGACGGGATGGACGTGCTCGCCGTGCGCGAAGCGGGGCGCAAGGCGGTCGCGCGCGCGCGCGCCGGCAAGGGGCCGACGCTGCTTGAGATGAAGACCTACCGCTATCGCGGCCACTCGATGAGCGATCCGGCCAAGTACCGCACGCGCGAGGAGGTCGACGAAGTGCGCGCCCAGCGCGACCCGATCGAACACGTGAAGGCGCTGCTCGCCGACCATATGGACGATGACGCGCTCAAGGCGATCGACCGCGAAATCCGCGCGATCGTGACCGAGGCCGCGCAATTCGCGCAGGAGAGCCCGGAGCCGCCGGCCGAGGAGCTCTACACCGACGTGTTGGCCGAGGCGTGAGCGATGGGATCGCCGCTGATCACCGAGATCGAGCTGGTCATCGTGGCGATCGTCTACGCGGCGGCGGGGCTGGCGTTCGTGCAGGCGTTCCTGTTGCGGCGCGCCGCTGTGCGGGAATGGCGGCGCGCCATCGGCGGGCGGTTCGACAAGCGCCAGCACAAGTTCGCGACCGAACTCGAGATCGACCGCGCGCGGCTGCCGCCCGAGGCGCAGAAGAAGCTGCTCGACAGCCGCCGCGTGCTGGTGGCGGCCTCGCTCGTGCTGATGGCTGCTCTGGCGCTCAATCTCTACGTCATGAGACCACGATAAGACGGGGGAGGAAACGATGACGTTTGGTGATTTGGGGGTGGAGCTCTCTGCGCTCGTCGGCGCGACGGCTTTGCTGCTCGTGCTGGTGCTCGTCCAGGCGACGGCCGGCGTCATGGCGCAAGGCCTGATGGCCATGGCCGGTTCGCGCGACAACCTGCCGCCGCCGAAGACCTTCCAGGCGCGGATGCTGCGCGTGGTCGACAATCACCGCGAGGGGCTCATCATGTTTGCGCCGCTGGCGCTCGTGGGCGCGGCGGCGAACCAGTTCGACGCGCAGTCCGCGCTTGGCGCGCAGATCTTCCTGTGGTCGCGCGTCGCCCACGCCGTCCTCTATATCGCCGCCGTGCCGCTCGTGCGCCCGCTCGCCTGGGCGGCGGGACTTGTGGGCACGGGCATGGTGCTCGTCTCTCTCATCCAGTGAGTTCGTGATGACTCAAATCCTGATGCCCGCGCTGTCTCCGACCATGGAGGAGGGCAATCTCGCGAAATGGCTGATCAAGGTCGGCGATCACGTCGAGCCCGGCCAAGTCATCGCCGAGATCGAGACCGACAAGGCGACGATGGAGGTCGAAGCTGTCGACGAGGGCGTCGTCTCGGAGATCCTGGTGCCCGCGGGCAGCGAAGGCGTGAAAGTCAATACGCCGATCGCGGTGCTGAGCGAGAACGGGGCGGATGCGTCTCCCCCGTCGGCGCAAGCTCTGCGTACAGAGGAAAATCGCCCCTCCCCCCTTGCGGGGGAGGGCAGGGAGGGGGGTGTCAGCGCGCGCGCTGAAACGAAGGCGCCTGCACCCCCACCCCTAACCCCCTCCCCGCAAGGGGGAGGGGGCTTGGATCCCGACATCCCACCCGGCACGGCGATGGTGAAGATCACGGTGCGCGATGCGCTGCGCGACGCGATGGCGGAAGAGATGCGTCGCGACGGCGACGTGTTCTTGATGGGCGAGGAGGTCGCGCAATATCAGGGCGCCTACAAAGTCTCGCGCGAATTGCTGCAGGAGTTCGGCGAGCGCCGCGTGGTCGATACGCCGATCACGGAGCATGGATTCGCCGGCCTCGGCGTCGGCGCCGCGATGGCCGGCTTGAAGCCGATCGTGGAGTTCATGACCTGGAACTTCGCGATGCAGGCGATCGATCAGATCATCAATTCGGCGGCGAAGACTCGTTACATGAGCGGCGGGCAGCTTTCGGCGCCGGTGGTGTTCCGCGGACCGAACGGCGCCGCGGCCCGCGTGGCTGCGCAGCACAGCCAGGATTATTCCTCCTGGTATGCGCATGTGCCTGGGCTCACGGTGATCGCGCCCTATGACGCCGCCGACGCCAAGGGGCTTTTGAAGGCCGCGATCCGTTCGCCCAATCCGGTGGTGTTTCTCGAGCACGAGATGCTTTACGGGCAGGAGTTCGAGATTCCCGATCTGCCGGACTGGGTGCTGCCGATCGGCAAGGCGAAAGTGCGCCGCGTCGGCAAAGATGTGACGATCACGGCGCATTCGCGCATGGTCGGCCACGCGCTCAAGGCGGCGGAGGAGCTGGCCGGCGAGGGGATCGAGGCGGAGGTGATCGATCTCCGGACGCTGCGCCCGCTCGATACGGCCACGATCATCGCAAGCGTGAAGAAGACCAACCGGCTCGTCAGCGTCGAGGAGGGCTGGGGGCCGATGGGCGTAGGCGCGGAAGTGTGCGCGCGCGTGGTTGCGGAGGCGTTCGACTATCTCGATGCGCCGCCGACGCGCGTGCACCAGAAGGACGTGCCGCTGCCCTACGCGGCGAACCTGGAGGCGCTGTCGCTGCCGCAAGTGGCCGATGTCGTCGCGGCGGCGAAAGCGGTGCTGTACCGGTGAGCGATTGGCGCGCCGGCGGCTGCCATTGCGGGGCGGTGCGGTTTGCAGTCGAGGCGCCGCGCGGCGCGCCGGCGCAGACATGCACATGCTCGATGTGCGAGAAGGTGGGGTTCATCCACCTGATCGTGCCGGAAAGCCGCTTTCGGATCACTCAGGGCGAAGACCGGCTCACGCGCTACACGTTCAACACCGGCGTGGCGCAGCATCTCTTCTGCCGCGTGTGCGGGGTGAAGAGCTTCTATCGCCCGCGCTCCAATCCGGACGGCTGGAGCGTCAATCTGCGCTGCCTCGACGATCCCGATTCGCTTGCGGCGGAGATCAGCACGTTCGACGGGCGCAATTGGGAGGCGCACGCGGGCGCGCTGGCGCATCTGAGCAGGGCTTTGGGCGAGGAACCGAACGCAGAAGCGGGAGCGGGGACATGAGCGAGGGCGAAGTCGTCGAGCAATTGGTGGAGTTCACCAACATCCTGTTGTTGGGGGTCTCCGTGTTCTTCACGGTAGTCTCCGCCTACATCGCGGCGCTCAATTATTTCATCGGCCAGGCGGCGTTCATCGCGCGCTTTCTGGCGTTCCTGTTCGTCACCGTGGTGCTGCTGATGCTGGGCGCGGTGATGATGGGCGGGCAGCTCTCGCACGAGGGGCTGATCGCGCGGCTCGACGAACTCAACCAGCAGGGCGCGCTCTCCGCCGCCGGCCGAGCGCTGCTGGCCAATTCAGCCGACCGGCCGATCTTCGGAATCGGCCTCAGCCTCGATGATTCCGTGCGCCTCGGCGTGTGGACGGTCAGCGCCGTCATCTACGCCTCGCTCTTCTATCTCACCTTCTTCCATCGCTGGCGGCCCGACATCGTGCCGGTGTCGCTGCAGCCGGCGAACGCAGATCAGACGGATTAGACCATGAGCATCGAGATCACCATGCCGGCGCTGTCTCCCACGATGGAGGAGGGCAATCTCGCGAAATGGCTCGTGAAGGTGGGCGATCGCATCGCGCCCGGTCAGGTCATCGCCGAGATCGAGACCGACAAGGCGACGATGGAGGTCGAGGCGGTCGATGAAGGCGTGCTGACGGAAATCCTCGTCGCCGCCGGCAGTGAGGGCGTGAAAGTGAACACGCCGATCGCGCGGCTTGCGGCGGAAGGCGAAGCCGCGGCCGCGCCTCCCCGGCGTGCGGGGGAGGCGGCCGCGAAGCGGACGGAGGGGACGCACCAAACGCAGCAGAACCTTCGCCCCCTCAGTCAGTCCGCTGCCCGGTCCGACAGCGGAGCAAAGCCCTCTCCGCACGAGGGAGGGGCGCGCATTGCGGCCTCGCCGCTCGCGCGGCGGATGGCGGAGCAGCTCGGCATCGATCTCAGCGGCTTGAAAGGCTCAGGCCCGAACGGGCGGATCGTGAAGCGCGACATCGATGCGCGCGCGGGCGAGGGCGTGCGGCCGGCCCCGGAAACCAGCCGTGCGCTGACGATCGCGCCGCCCGCCGCGCCGCTGCAGACGCTGGAGCAATTGGGCGTCCCCGAAGGCAGCTACGATCTCGTGCCGCTCGATCTTATGCGCAAGACGATCGCGCGGCGGATGACGGAAAGCTTCCGCGACGTTCCGCACTTTCCGCTGACGATCGATCTCGAGATCGATGCGCTGCTCAAGGCGCGCGGCGACATCAACAAGCGCTTCGCCGACCAGGGCGTGAAAATCTCCGTCAACGACATGGTGATCAAGGCCGCAGCGCTGGCGCTCATGCGCGAGCCGCGCGCCAACGCCAGCTACACGCCGGACGGCATCGCCATGCACCACCATGCCGACGTCGCCGTCGCGGTGGCGATCGAGAACGGCCTCATCACGCCGATCATCCGCAAGGCGGAGACGAAGGGGCTCGCGCAAATCTCCGCCGAGATGGCCGACCTCGCCGAGCGCGCGCGCAACCGCAAGCTCAAGCCCGAGGAATATCAAGGCGGCACGTTCTCGATCTCCAACATGGGCATGATGGGCATCAAGAGCTTCGCCTCGATCCTCAACGCCCCGCACGGCTGCATCATGAGCGTGGGCGCGGGAGAAAAGCGCCCGATCGTGAAGAACGACGCCCTCGCCATCGCCACGATGATGAGCGTGACGCTGACCTGCGATCACCGCGTCGTCGACGGCGCCATCGGCGCGAGCTTCCTCAAGGCCTTCCGCGCCTTCATCGAGGATCCCATGGCGATGCTGCTTTAGGCGCCTCACCCGCGCCACAGTGGTCGTGCCTTGAAGATCGATGCGCGCCTTCCTGATCGCCTGCCTCGCCGTGCTTGCGCCAATGTCCGCTGCGGGACAAGGCCGCGCGCAGGCGGACACGCTCTATCTGCTGTGCCGCATGGACGATGGCATGGAGGCGCTGCTGCTCGTCGCGCCGGGCGAGTTCCGGCAGAATGACGGCGGAGACTGGGGCGAGAATCTCTGCGCCTTCCAGAGCACGACCTGCACGATGACCAATGCCGGCGTGCTTCGCGTCAGCCATCCCGAAATCCCGAGCGAAGCGCCGGCCGAGACCATCACGCTCGACACGATCGGCGGCGCGTTCCGCTATGAGAGCGGCGCGGATCTCGTCACCGGGCGTTGCGGACAAGTCGCAGAGCCCGTCCCTCGCGCGCCCTGACCCTGCACGCGCTTCCTTCTTGTCCGGCAAGGGCTTAAGCAGAAGGCGAGGATATGTGAGCGGCGGAATGCGCATCGGGGCGGGGGTGATTGCGATCCTATTGGTCGCCGGCGTCGAGCTTGCGCTCGCGCAAGGCCCAGCGCCGAGGACGCTGCAATGCGAAGGCTCGCTGGGCGACGGCGCAGCGTTGCGCGTCGGCCCGAACCTGCTGCAGCGGTTCGAGGACGGCGCCTGGGGCGAGAACCTCTGCGCGCATCCCTATATCGCCTGTTCAATGCAGGGCTCGATGTTCATCGCTGAATGGGAATCGGGGAACGGCCAGGCCTCGCAGCAGGCCTTACGGCTTAATCTTGCGGCCGGCGATTTCGAGTGGATCGTCGGCGGCGAGTCCGAGACGGGCCGCTGTACATCGATCGCTGATCCGGCGCGCTGATCTCGGCTGATCTTGAGAAGATCATGCGATCAGCTTCGCCGCGACTGGCGCTGAACTTTGGCGCATTGTGATCGCCACGCGCCCGCTCTATAGGCGAGAGCCGCGCCATGATGCTCGATCCCGCACTCGTCTCGTTGTTCGTCACCTCCTTCGTGACCTTCTTCGTTGTGATCGACCCCCCGGCGATGGCGCCGATGTTCGCGACCATGACGCAAGGGATGAGCGCCCGCTGGCGGCGGCGCATGGCGTTCAAGGCGCTCGTGATCGCCGCCGGCATCCTGCTCGCCTTCGCCTTTGGCGGCGCGTGGCTCCTCGAGCAGCTGCATGTGACGCTCGACGCCTTCCGGATCGCGGGCGGCCTGCTGCTGTTCCTCATCGGCGTCGACATGCTGTTCGAGAAGCGGGCCGAGCGGCGCGAGGAGCGCGCCGAGAAGGTGGCGGCCGAGCATGCCGCCCGCCCCGGCGTGGAGGACGACATCTCGGTCTTTCCCCTCGCCATTCCGCTGATCACGGGGCCGGGCGCGATCGCCTCGATCATGCTGTTCTTCAGCCAGGAGGAGGGGATGCTCGAGCGGGGCGCGATCCTTGCCGGCGCCGGCGCCAATTTCCTGCTCTGCCTCGTCGCGTTCCTGCTGGCGGGGACGCTGTCGCGCCTGCTCGGCGCCACGCTCGCAAACGTGCTCACGCGGATTTTCGGAATTCTGCTTTGCGCGCTGGCCGCCCAATTCGTAGTGGACGGCGTCAGCGCCGCCTTTGGGGTGAATCCATGAAGATCGACGTCGCCGCGCTCGAAGAGAAGCAGGGCTCGGGCTACCCGCCGCCCTATGACGAACCCTGCCGCGAGCGGCGCTGGAAGGCGCTGGGCGCGGCCGCCGGGCTGACCCGCATCGGCGTGAACCTGGTGACGCTCAAGCCGGGCGTCTGGTCCTCGCAGCGCCATTGGCACGCAGTGGAAGACGAGTTCGTCTATGTGCTCTCAGGGGAGCTCACGCTCGTCATGGACGCGGGCGAAGAAACGTTGCACGCCGGCGATTGCGCCGGCTTCAAGGGCGGCGTGCGCGACGGCCACGTGCTCAAGAACCTCTCCAATGCGGACGCGACGTTCCTCGTCGTCTCCGACCGCAGCGACGAGGACTGGGGCGAATACTCCGATATCGACATGAAATTCCTGCCCGGCCGCTATTCCGGCCCGAACCTCAAGACGCGCAAGGACGGGACCCCGATCTGAAGCCGGCCGCGCAGGGCGCCTCCGCGATTTTGCGGGGCGGAAACGCCCGCGAACGCTGCTAAACAGCGCGCATGGCGACTTATGATCTCATCGTGATCGGCTCGGGGCCCGGCGGCTATGTCGCCGCCATCCGCGCCGCCCAGCTCGGCCTGAAGACCGCGATCGTGGAGCGCGAGCGGCTCGGCGGCGTCTGCCTCAACTGGGGCTGCATCCCGACCAAAGCGCTGCTGCGCTCGGCGGAAGTTTACCGCAATCTCCGGCACGCCAGGGAATTCGGCCTCAAGGCCGAGGGTCTCTCGTTCGATCCCAAGGCGCTCATCGAGCGGTCGCGCGGCGTGGCCGCCCGGATGGAGAAGGGCGTCCAGTTCCTGATGAAGAAGAACAAGATCGATGTGATCGCGGGAACGGCGAAGCTGGAACAGGGCGGCAAGGTCGTCGTCAAAGGCCAAGACAAGGACGAGACGCACAGCGCCAAGCACGTGCTGATCGCCACCGGCGCGCGGGCGCGCGAGATTCCGGGCGCCGGCCTCAAGGCGGACGGCAAGCGCATCTGGACCTATCGCCACGCGATGACGCCGCCGGAATGGCCCGAGAGCTTGCTGGTGTTCGGTTCCGGCGCCATCGGCATCGAGTTCGCCAGCTTCTACGCTGCGTTCGGGGTGAAGGTGACGGTCGTCGAGCTGCTCGACCGCATCCTGCCGGTGGAGGATGCCGAGATCTCCAAGTTCGCGCACAAGCGCTTCGAGAAGGAAGGGCTGGCGCTGCGCACGTCGACGGAGGCGAAAAGCCTCAAGGCGAGCGCGTCAGGCGTGGAGGCGCAGGTCGTTTCCGGCGGCAAGAGCGAGACGCTGACGGCGTCGCACGCGATCGTCGCAGTGGGCATCGCCGGCAATATCGAGGATCTGGGTCTCGAAGCGCTCGGCGTGAAGACGGAGCGCGGGCATATCGTCACCGACGGGTTCGGGCGCACGAACGTGAGCGGCGTCTACGCCATCGGCGATGTCACGGGCGGGCCGTGGCTGGCGCACAAGGCGAGCCATGAGGGCGTGATCTGCGTCGAGGCGATCGCGGGCAGGCGTCCGCACGCGATGGTGAAGGAGCGCATCCCCGGCTGCACCTATTCGCATCCGCAGGTGGCGAGCGTGGGGCTCACGGAAGAGGCGGCGAAGAAGGCGGGGCGCGAGATCCGCGTCGGGCGCTTTCCCTTCGTCGGCAACGGCAAGGCGATCGCGCTCGGCGAGGACCAGGGCATGGTCAAGACGATCTTCGACGCCAAGACGGGCGAACTTCTGGGCGCGCACATGGTCGGCGCGGAAGTCACCGAACTCATTCAAGGCTACGCCATCGCCATGACCGGCGAACTCACGGAAGCCGAACTGATCGAGACCGTCTTCCCGCACCCGACGCTGAGCGAGATGATGCACGAGGCCGTGCTCGACGCCTACGGGCGCGTGCTCCACGTGTGAGGAGCGCCGGCTTCCGGCCGGCGAAGAGAGCCTGCCGGCTTCCGGCCGGCGATCCGATCAGGCCGCTTCGCGCGTCGCTTCCTGCTCGGCCAGCCGCTGCAGCGCGACATAGTCGGTCTTGCCGCTGCCCAGCACCGGGATCTCGCGGATCGGCACGATCTTCTTCGGCACCGCAATCTCAGGCGCGCCTTGCGATTGCGCCCATTCGATCAGGGGGCCTGGCTCGGCGTCCTGCTTGTCGGAGAACAGCACAATGCGCTCGCCCTTGCGCGAATCCGGCACCGAAACGGCCGCATGATTGTGCTCGGGCCAGACCTGCTGGGCGTACCACTCCACCGCGTTGAGCGAGACGCATTCGCCGCCGATCTTGGCGAAGCGCTTCACGCGCCCGACGATGGTGACGAAGCCGTCGGCGTCCACGTCCACCACGTCGCCGGTGTCATGCCAGCCGTCCGCCAAGGGCTCGATCGCGCCGGAGCCGGAGGGATCAAGATAGCCCTTCATGACATTGGGGCCCTTGACCAGGAGCTTCTGGCCTTCGCTGATGCCCGGCACGGCTTCAAGCCGCCAATCCATGCCCGGCAGCATCTTGCCCACGGTGCCGTGCCGATTCATGCCCGGCTGATTCACGGCAATGACGGGCGAGGCTTCGGTCGCGCCATAGCCTTCGAGCAATTCAGTGCCGAACTTGCGTTCGTAGACGGCCCGCGTCTCCTCCTTCACCTTTTCCGCGCCCAGCACCATCAGCTTCAGCGTCGAAAGCTCGCCCCCGCGCGAGGCGCGCGCGTATTGCATGGCGAAGGTGTCGGTCGCCAGCATCACATTGGCGCCGGTGTCCTTCACCAGGCCGACGATCTCCTTGGCGTGAAGCGGCGAGGGATAGAGGAAGGTCTTGTGGCCTGTCAGCAGCGGCAGCAGCGTGCCTCCGGTCAACCCGAAGCAATGGAACATCGGCAGCGGATTGAAGAACGACCAGTCGGGATCGAACGCCACATGCGCATAACATTGCTCGACATTGGCCACGATATTGGCGTGGGTGAGCACCGCGCCGCGCGGCGTGCCGAAGCTGCCGGAGGTGAACAGGATCACGCCGACGTCGTCGGGATCGCCCTTCGGCGCGAAGCTGCGCGCGAACATGCCCTTGAACAGCGCGCCGAGCTTGTCGGCGAGAGTCAGCTTCTCGCGCACGTCCTCCAGGAAGACGAGATCGACGAAGCTGTCCATCTCCTCGATGAGCGCCTCCAGGCGGCCGGCCTCCACGAATTTGCGGGCGGTCAGCACCGTCTTGACGCCGGCGGCCTGGCACGCGGCGCGGATGTTCATGGCCCCGGCGGTGAAGTTGAGCATGGCGGGCGTGCGCCCGGCCGCGTGAACGGCGAAGAAGGTCACCGTGGCGCCCACGCCCGTGGGCAGCAGGATCCCCAGCCGTTCGCCGGGCTCGGAGAGGCCTTTCAGCCGGCCGCCCAGCGCAAACGCCGCCCTGACGATGTCGTCATAGGTCAAGACCTTGCGGTCGTGGTCTTCGAGGATAGGGGTCTTTCCGCCGCTGGCCCGCCGGGACCGGAGAAGTGCTTCAAACAAGGTGACGCGCGTGCGCGCCACATCGAAAGGCCGCTGGCCCATCTCTGACTCCAGTTTCGCCTGCCGAGGCGCTTCCTGCCGAACCAGGACTCGCGTGATTATTGTTACACGCTTGAAACAAGGTTAGCGGCGCATGCTCATAATTCAAGCGGGCGCCCAGCGCCAGTCCCTGCGCCCATGGAGAGGCCTCGCGGCCCCGATCCCGCGCAGGGCGGTCGCGTTGATCAAGGGCGCTCGAAAGGCCATCTTCGCGCCATGGCGACTCTGATCGACGCGCGCGCCCAGCGGCACCCCGAAAAGCGGGAGCGGCCCGACACGCCGCTGCTGCGCAAGCCGGACTGGATCCGCGTGCGCGCCCCGCAGAGCGCGGAATACGCCGCCACCCGCGCGCTGGTGCGCGAACACGGCCTCGTCACCGTCTGCGAAGAGGCGGCCTGCCCGAACATCGGCGAGTGCTGGAGCGTCCGCCACGCGACGTTCATGATCATGGGCGAGGTGTGCACGCGCGCCTGCGGCTTCTGCAATGTCGCCACCGGCAAGCCCGGCGCGCTCGACCCCGACGAGCCGCGGCGCGTAGCCGAGGCGACGGCCAAGATGGGCTTGAAGCACGTCGTCGTCACCAGCGTCGATCGCGACGATCTCGACGACGGCGGCGCGCGGCATTTCGTCGAGACGATCGCCGCCATCCGCGCCGCCGCGCCCGAGACGACGATCGAAATCCTCACGCCGGACTTCCTGCGCAAGGGCGACGCGGCCGACAAGGTGATCGATGCGCGGCCCGACGTGTTCAATCACAATCTCGAAACCGTGCCGCGGCTCTATCTTTCGATCCGACCCGGCGCGCGCTATTTCGCCTCGCTCAGGCTGCTTGCACGGGTGAAGGAGCGCGATCCGCAGCAATTCACCAAGAGCGGGCTCATGGTGGGCCTGGGCGAAACCAAGGAAGAGGTGATGCAGGTCATGGACGACCTGCGCAGCGCCGACGTCGATTTCCTCACCATCGGCCAGTATCTGCAGCCCACGCGCAAGCACGCCGCGATCGAGCGGTTCTGGACGCCGGAAGAGTTCAAGGCGCTCGAAGCCATCGCCTATTCCAAGGGCTTCCTGATGGTCTCGGCGACGCCGCTCACGCGCTCCTCGCATCACGCGGGCGAAGATTTCGCGCGCCTGCGCGCCGCGCGCGCCGCCGCGCACGGGTGATGCTCATATGGGTCCAGCGTCGTCGCTTGCAGATCGTGCGCCCCCTCCCCCTTGCGGGGAGGGCAGGGAGGGGGTGTCGGCACCATCATGTCGGCGTCCGCTTCAGCCCCCCACCCCCAACCCCTCACCGCAAGGGGGAGGGGTGCGCAGGCGAGGCGCAGTCGATCTGTTTCACGCGTCGCAAGTCGCCAATGAGGAAGCTCACCGAGCCCGGCGTCGCCGCGCGACTGAAATCGACCCGCTCGGTCCCCATTGCGCGGCGGATGCGCAAGGAAATGACCCGATCGGAAAGGCTTTTGCACGCCGCGCAGATTGTTGTGGAGGTGGATGGACGGCTTCATTGCGTCGAGGCGGTGACCGAGGGCGACCAACAACGGCAAGCTTGGCTCGAAGGGCGCGGCTATCGCGTGCTGAGGTTCACTAACGTCGCGGTGGAGCAAGACGTCGGAGCTATCGTTCGCTCGATCCTCGCGGCGGCGAGCGAACCGGCCTGATGGGCGCGGTCACGCTTGAGGCGGAGCGGGCCCTGCCGTACGCCGCGCGCGATCTGTGCATGCTGGTCGGCGACGTGCGCGCCTATCCGCGCTTCATCCCCTGGCTCAAGCGCATCGAGGTGCATGACGAGAAGGCGCTCGCGGGCGGCGGCTGGGAGGGCGTGGCCGAGGCCGTCGTCGGTTGGCGCGCGATCACCGAACGCTTCGCCACCCGCGTGCGCTGCGCGCCGGACGAAGGCCTGGTCGACGTCGATCTCGTGCGCGGGCCGTTCAAGACGCTGACCAATCGCTGGCGCTTCGCCGACGGGGAGGGGGGCGCGCGGGTCTCTTTCGTCATCACCTACGAGTTCAAGAACCCGATCCTGCAGCGTGTGGCCGCGCTCAATCGCAAGGAAGCCGTGCGCCGGGTGATCGAGGCGTTCGAGCGCGAGGCCGGGCGGCGCTTGTCCGGACCCTGACGATCCGTCAGCTTAGGCCGAACCCTGACAAATCGGACAGGCGGGGGCGCAAATTGTGCTTTTCGCACCACAGGGCGCGGCCAACCTCATGCGGCGCCTCTGAAAACGCCGCCAATGCGCCTATTTCCCGCCTCGGCGCTCCCCGAAGCGAGGGGGCCCAAGTGCAGATGAGGAGAATCCCATGAAGAAGCTTATTGCGGCGGCCACGCTGGCCGTTGCGGCGCTGCTCGCCCCCGCGGCGGCGCAGGCCGAAGGCGTGTATTTCACCGGCGGCTACACCCAGCTCGACGCCGACGACGCCGACATCGGCGCCGTGACCCTGCGCGGCGGCTGGCGTTTCCATCCGAACTTCGCCGGCGAAGTCGAGGGTTCGTTCGGGGTCGACGACGATGACGGCGTCGAGCTCGATAATTCCTTCGCCCTCTTCGGCGTGGGCGTCCTGCCGGTCTCGCCGGAGTTCGACCTGTTCGCGCGCATCGGCTACCACACCAGCGAGTTCTCGCCCGGCGATAGCCAGGACGGCGTGGCCGGCGGCGTCGGCGCCCAGTGGAACATCAACGAGCGTTTCGGCGTCCGCGGCGACGTCACCGTGTACGATGGCGACGACGATGAAGCCACCGCTTACGGGCTCGCGCTGGTCGTCAAGGTGAACTGAGCGCTGGACGCGGTTCAAAGTGAACGGGCCGGGGATCGCTCCCCGGCCCGTTTCGTTTGCATCCGTATAAGGACGGATTACGCCTTGTAGTACATGTCGAACTCGACCGGGTGGGGATGGGTCTCGAAGCGGTCGAGTTCTTCCTTCTTCAGCTCGATATAGGCGTCGATCATGTCGTCGTCGAACACGCCGCCCTTCTTCAGGAAGGCGCGGTCGGCGTCGAGGCTCAGGAGCGCTTCGCGCAGCGAGCCGCACACGGTCGGCACGTCCTTCAATTCCTCCGGCGGCAGATCATAGAGGTTCTTGTCCAGCGGATCGCCGGGATGGATCTTGTTCTCGATCCCGTCGAGGCCGGCCATGAGCAGCGCCGCATAGGAGAGGTACATGTTGCCGGCGGGATCGGGGAAGCGCACTTCCACGCGCTTCGACTTGGGGCCCACGCCGTGGGGAATGCGGCACGAGGCCGAGCGGTTGCGCGCGGAATAGGCGAGCAGCACCGGCGCTTCGTAGCCGGGCACCAGGCGCTTGTAGGAATTGGTCGTCGAATTGGTGAAGGCGTTGACGGCCTTGGCGTGCTTGATGATGCCGCCGATATAGAAGAGGCAGGTTTCGGAGAGATCGGCGTAGCGATCGCCCGCGAAGGTGTTCTGCTCGTTCTTCCAGATCGACTGGTGCACGTGCATGCCGCTGCCATTGTCCTTGAAATAGGGCTTGGGCATGAAGGTCGCGCTCTTGCCGTAGCTCTGCGCGACATTGTGGATCACGTATTTGTAGAGGTTCATGGCGTCGGCCATGGCTGTGAGCGTGGAGAATTTGAGGCCGAGTTCGTGCTGGGCCGGCGCCACTTCGTGGTGGTGCTTTTCGACGACGAGTCCGATCTCCTTCATCACCGCGAGCATTTCGCCGCGCATGTCCTGCAGCGAGTCGATCGGCGGCACGGGGAAATAGCCGCCCTTGGGCCCCGGCCGGTGGCCGAGATTGCCGGCCTCATAGGCCTTGCCGGTGTTGAACGGCAGTTCGGTTGAATCGAACGCGTAGCCGGTGTTGTGCGGGTCGGTCGACCAGCGCACGTCGTCGAACACGAAGAACTCGGCTTCCGGGCCGAAATAGGCGGTGTCGCCGATGCCGGTGCGCTTGAGGTACGTCTCGGCCTTCTTGGCGATGCCGCGCGGGCAGCGGTTGTAGGGCTGCAGCGTGCCCGGCTCGAGGATGTCGCAGAACAGCGCCAGCGTCGTCTGCTGGAAGAACGGATCGATATGGGCGCCGGCCGCATCGGGCATCATCACCATGTCGGACTCGTTGATCGCCTTCCAGCCGGCGATCGAGGAGCCGTCGAACATCGTGCCCTCGGTGAAGATGTCGGGCGTGATCATGCCGACGTCGAACGTGACGTGCTGCATCTTCCCGCGCAGATCGTTGAACCGGAAATCCACGAACTGGACGTCGTGGTCCTTGATCATCTTCAGTACCGCTTCGGACATGTGAGACCCCTGGGCTTGGCTTCTGGGCTTGGTTTGGTTGCAGGCGCGCTCCGGCGGCGCCGGTCTCCGGCGCCGGGCGGCGGTTCGGGGCCGGCGCGTGGGATCACGCGGTTGATTCTACGCTTCGTTCAAACGGCGGACGCCCCGGTTTCGCCGGTGCGGATGCGGATGACGTTGAGGACGTCGAGGACGAAAATCTTGCCGTCGCCGATCTTGCCGGTCTTGGCGGCGTTCTGGATGGCCTCGAGCGCGCGCTCGACCATCCCGTCCTCGACCACGACCTCGATCTTCAGCTTGGGGAGAAAGTCCACGACATATTCGGCGCCCCGATAGAGCTCGGTATGGCCCTTCTGGCGGCCGAAGCCCTTGGCCTCGACGACGGTCATCCCCTGCAGGCCGATTTCTTGGAGAGCCTCCTTCACGTCATCCAGCTTGAACGGCTTGATGACGGCTTCGATCTTTTTCATCGGAGTCCATCCTTCCTATTGCGGCCGGCATCGGACCAGGGCCCGCGTAGGTCAAGGGCGCCTGCTCCTGAGGCGGCGCCGCGCCGAGACGGCGCCTAATCTGTGAGCGACGGCGCCTAAGCGACGATCACAAGCCGCGCGTCGAGCCGCTTGCCTTGACGGCGCGCCAACTGGTTCAACGGCGGCCATGACTCATCCCCGCACGCCCGTCCTCATCGGCGCCGGCCAGCGCACCTATCGCAAGGGCCAGGCGCCCGGACCCCTGGCGATGACCCTCGACGCCGCGACCCTGGCGGCCGAGGACGCCGGTCTCGGCGCCGCCGGGCTGGCGGGCGTGGACCTCCTCGCGGTGGTGGGCTTCACCGTCGATTCCGACGGCAACATCCAGCGCCTGCCGATCCCGCGCCTGGCCAATCCCCCCGCCGCGCTCGCCGCCGCGCTCTCCGCCTCGCCCCGGCGGGCGGTCTATACTCATATGGGCGGCAACACCCCCCAAGCGCTCGTCAATTGGGCCGCCGAGCTGATCGCGCAGGGTGAGCATGACCTCGTTCTGCTGGTCGGCGCCGAATTTCTCGGGACGCTGATGCGCCGGCTGAAGGAGGGCGCCGACCTCGCCGCCTTCGGCGGCCCGGAAGCGGACCCGCCCGAGCGCTGGGGCGACGGGCGCGCCGGCGCCACGCCGCAGGAGCGCGCCCACGGGATGGATTTCCCGACCAACGTCTATCCCTTGTTCGAGAATGCGCTGCGCGCCCATCGCGGGCGCACGCTTGCGGCGCATCAGGCGGCGATGGGCAGGCTGTTTGCGCCGTTCTCCGCTGTGGCCGCGCAGAATCCGCACGCCTGGTTCCCCACCGCGCGCGCGCCCGAGGAGATCGCGCAGGAAGGGCCCGACAACCGCATGGTCGGCTTTCCGTACACGAAATATCTCAACGCGATCATCCAGGTCGATCAAGCGGCGGCGGTGATCATGGCGTCGACGGCGAAGGCCGACGCGCTGGGCGTGCCGGCGGGCAAGCGCGTCTATCTGCACGGCTGCGCCGACGCGAACGATCTCTGGTTCGTCAGTGAACGGACCAATTATCATTCCTCGCCGGCGATCCGGATGTGCGCGCAGAAGAGCTTCGCCATGGCCGGCAAGACGCCGGCGGACATGGCCTTCCTCGATCTCTATTCCTGCTTTCCGAGCGCGGTGGAGATCGCTTGCGCGGAAATCGGCTTGGCGGAGGACGATCCGCGCGGGCTCACCGTCACCGGCGGGCTGCCTTATTTCGGGGGCCCCGGGAACAATTACGTGATGCACGCGATCGCGACAATGATGGAGCGCCTGCGCGCCAAGCCTGGCGCCTTCGGCCTCTGCACCGGCAACGGCTGGTTCCTCACCAAGCACGCCTTCGGCGTCTATTCGACGACGCCGACGCAAGGCGCCTGGACGCGCGAGGATCCGAAATCCTATCAGAAGGAGATCGACGCGCTCGCCCATCCGCCGCTCATCGAAGCGCCCACCGGGCCTGCGACGATCGAGACCTACACCGTCGTGCACGCGCGCGACCGCGTGCGGCTGGGCGTCGTCATCGGCCGCGACAGCGAGGGGCGCCGATTCCTCGCCAACACGCCCGACGACGAAGCGACGCTGCTCGACCTGCAATCGCGCGAAGGCGTGGGCCGCGCCGGCCGCGTCGCGCAAAGCGAAGACGGCAAGCGCAACATCTTCACGCCGGACTGAACATCGTGTCGGCGTAGCTGATCGCGTAGCGCGCGAACGCGCGCGTGGCGGCGCAGGCTTCTGGATCGGCAGGCAGCGCCGCGGTCGCGTCGTCGCCCTTGCGCAGCGCTTGCGCCTCGGCGATCAAACGGCGCCAGGCGGGATCGAGCGCGGTTTGCGCCCAAGTCATCGCAGCTTTTTTGGACGTGACTTCGCCGGTCTTAAGCGTGTGCAGCGCGCGGCAGAACATGCCCGTCCAGAACGCCTGCCAGGCGACGAGATGCATCGGCTCAAGATCGAGCGCGACGGCGAGCGCCATCGTCGCGCGCACCTCCGCCTTGAGCGCCTGCGGGGGAACCGGATCGATCAGCGTGTGCGGCGCGGGCCCAACAAGCGTCACGCCGCGCTCGCGCAGGCACCAGCGCACGACGTGCGTGTTGTCGTGCTCGGAGCGTTGAAGCATGCGCGCGCCGTGATCGACATACCAGAACGGATACGCCTTGGCCGGCGCGCCGCCGCGGCCGGCGTCGCGCCAATCCTCCGCGCGCGGTTCGCCCGGCGGATCGCGCGGCGTGGCGGACCAGCGCCTGAGGATCGGCGCGGGCGCATAGGAGCCTTCCAGGTTGCCGGGCCAGTAGCGGTAGGGGAGTTCGTGGATCGCGCCATGCAGCGCGCTCAGGTCCGCAGCCGTTTCAGCGTCGAAATCCCGGCGCGTGACGATGATGAAATCGCAATCGCTGTATTCGGTGTAATCGCCGACCGCGAAGGAGCCCTGCAGATAGGCGCCCAGAAAATTGCGTTTGAGGATCGCACGCGCGCCGCGCACGAGATGGGCGAGCACGGCGTTGAGATCGGCGTACGGCGTAGGCGCAGACGCGCGCAGACGAGACATGGAGATGCATCCGGAATTCGAGCTTGAGAGACAGGGCGGCGCAGCAGCGAGGCTGCGGGCTGTCTATGGCTTGAAGCGTTCGAACGGACACATGAGGCGAGGCTAGCGTGGCGGGGCCGCACCTACAAGGGCGCATGGTCGCCCGCGTGCGCGCTGGTCGAATCCGCACACTCGATTTAGAGAACGCCCATGCCGCGCCTCTATCTCATTCGCCACGCCGAGCCCGCCGCGACCTGGGGCGAGGCCGATCCTGATCCGGGACTCACCGATCTCGGCATGGCGCAGGCGGCGGATGCGGCGATGAAGCTCGCCGCGCTCAAGCCCGCGCGCATTCTCTCCTCGCCCTACCGGCGCTGCGTGGAGACGGCGGCGGCGCTGCAGATGGAGATGGGGCTCTTCCCGCAGATCGAGCCGGCGTTCGGGGAAGTGCCGACGCCCGCAGGGATCGCCGATCGCCGCGCCTGGCTTGGCGCGACCTTTCCCGCGATCGCGGGCGCGGGGACGGCGCGCACGTGCTGGACCGGCCTCGGCCAGGACTTGCAGGCCTGGCGCGCCCGCATGCTCGCCGCGCTCAGGACGATCGACCGCGACGCGGCGATCTTCACCCATTTCATCGCCCTCAACGCCATCGCCAGCGCCGCGCAGGATCGCGACGAGACCATCGTCTTCCGCCCCGCTCACGCCTCGATCACGACGCTTGACGTCGACGGGGACGACCTGCGAGTAGCCGCGCTCGGGGCTGAGACGCCGGCAGTGCAGGTGACATGACGAGGCCCCCGCGTGCTTCCCACAGGACGTGAGATCATCTCCGTGGCGCAGATGCGCGCCATCGACGCGCGCTCCGCCGAACTCGGCGTGCCCACGCTCGAACTCATGGAGAATGCAGGCGCCGCCGTGGCCGAGCAGATCATGGCCCGCTTCCCCAAACAGCCGACGGCGGTGCTGTGCGGCCCCGGCGACAATGGCGGCGACGGCTATGTGGTGGCGCGCCGGCTGAAGCGGAACGGCTGGCCGGTGTGGGTCGAGACGCTCGGCGATCCGCGCGCGCTCAGGCGCGACGCGGCCGAGATGGCCGCGCGCTGGGGCGGAGAATCGCTGCGCATCGCGGAAGACAATCCCGCGCCCGAGCTTTTCGTCGACGCCCTGTTCGGCGCAGGGCTCACGCGCCCGCTCGAAGGCGAGGCCGCGCGGCTTGCGCGCATCCTGTCCCGCACGCCCGAGCGCGTCGTCTCCATCGACTTGCCGAGCGGACTGCAAGGGGATCTCGGCAAGCCGCTGGGCGAAGCGTGCATGCGCGCGGGCCTGACCGTGACGTTCGTGCGCAAGAAACCCGCGCATGTCCTGCAGCCTGGGCGCAGCTATTGCGGCGAAATCGTCGTGGCCGACATCGGCGCGCCGCGCGAAGCGCTGGCGGAACAGGACATCCGCCTCTGGGAGAACGGCCCCGAGCTCTGGGCCGAGCGCATCCCCTGGCCGGGAATCGAGGCGCACAAGCATGCGCGCGGCCATGCGATGGTGGTGAGCGGCGCCGCCGGCCATACCGGCGCGGCCAGGCTTGCGGCGATGGGCGCGCTGCGCGCCGGCGCCGGCCTCGTCACGGTGCTCAGCCCCAAGGACGCGCTGGCTGAGAACGCGGCCCACCTCACCGCGATCATGCTGCGCGAAGTCGGCGACGCTGACAGCCTCGCCGTTGCGGCGCGCGCCGCCGCCGCCGTGGTAATCGGGCCCGCGGCCGGCGTGACCGCGCAGACGCGCGCCAATGCGGCCGCGCTCGCCAAGACCCCGGCCAAGCTCGTGCTCGACGCCGACGCGCTCACCGCCTTCGAAGACGCGCGCCAGGACCTGTTCGCGTTCACGCGCGAGGATCACGTGCTGACGCCGCATGTCGGCGAATTCAAGCGCATCTTTCCCGATGTCAGCATCATCGAAGACGGGCGCGTCGACGCCGCGCGCAAGGCCGCCCAGCGCGCGGGCGCGGTCGTGCTGCTCAAGGGCCCCGACACGGTGATCGCCGCGCCGGACGGGCGCGCCGCGGTCAACACCACCGGCACGCCCTTTCTGGCGACGGCGGGCTCGGGCGACGTGCTCGCCGGCGTCATCGCCGGCTTTCTCGCTCAGGGCATGACCGCGTTCGATGCGGCCTGCGCAGGGGCGTGGGCCCATGGCCGGGCAGGCGAGATCGCGCACGGGCCGGGGCTGATCGCCGAGGATCTGCCTGCGGCCCTGCCGGCGGCGCTCGATCCGCTATGGCGCGCCGCGCGTTTGCTATAAGGAGGGAGCGAGGGACAAGGGCGCTGGCCTGCGGGCGCGTCCGCAATTGGGGCGCGGGAGAGCGATATGCACGCTTGGTGGTGGGTGATTCCCGGTTTCGTGGCCATCGTCGGCTTGCTGTTTCTGGTGGGCGGGTTCGGCTATCTCTTCCGCGGACGTCCGTTCAAGGGCGGACGCGGCGTGTTCGGGGGCGCGGTGTTCCTGTTGATCGCCGCCGTCATCGGTCTCGTGGGCCTCAATATCCAGACCTATCACCGGCTGACGCAGGAACAGCTGGTCGCGACCGTGAACATCCGCGCGCTCGACGAACCGAAGCTTTTCTCCGTCACCATCACCGAACCCAATGCAGAGCCCAGGGAATTCGAGGTTCGCGGCGACTATTGGATCATCTACGCGCACACGCTGAAGTGGAAGAACTGGGCCACCGTGCTTGGGCTCGACGCGCAATATCGGCTGTGGCGTCTCGACGGGCTCTACCACGCGGTGGAGGACGAGAACACGCACACCGGCACCGCCCATGACCTGCGCGCGCAAGCCGGCGTCAGCAATGTGGTGGACGTCTACTCGCTCGCCACCAACAAGCTGGTGCAGCGATTTGCGCCGCTGGTGGACGCGACCCCCGGCACCGCCTCCTGGGAGCCGCTGGCCGACGGCGCCGAGTACCGCGTGACCCTGACGCAGTCCGGGACGCTGATCGCCCGGCCCAGCAACGCCACCGCCAGCGACGCCGTCGGGCGGGCGCGCGGCGTACGGCCCCCGGCGCCGCGAACCTAGGCGCCTTCGGAGAGGCGGTACGCCCTCGGTTGCGAAGCAGCCGCTACATTAAGGCGTTGGAAACCAAACCCCGTTCTGTTCGCCGCGCGCGATTGATGCGCGAGGGTTACAGCGCCTTGAGGATTCTTGTCTCAAGGCGCTGGAGCGGTTGACTCTCCTGGCCCGGCTCACCCAAGCTTTCGAAGCAGCGGTGCGCTCCGTGAGAGAGGCGGCCGTGAGGGAGGAACGCATGAGTGCAAAGCAAAACGCCGGACGCGCGTCCGGCGAGCGGAAGTCCGTCTCGCGCACCGCGCTGGCGATCGCTTTGGCGTCGGGGGGCGCGTTCCTGGGGGCGGGGCCCGCCTTCGCGCAGGACAGCGACGAAGAGATCGTCGTCACCGGCTCCTATATCCGCGGCACTCCTGAAACGGCGTCGCTGCCCGTCGACGTGATCACCGCGCAGGACCTGGCGGAGCAGGGCAATCCGACCGTCACGGACCTTGTCCGCTCCCTGGGCGCTTCGAGCGGCATCGACGGCAACACCAACCAATTCACCTCGAACGGCCTTGAAGGCCTCGGCAACGTGAACCTGCGCGGCCTCGGCCCCTCCCGGACGCTTGTGCTGTTCAACGGCCACCGCATGGTCGTGGCGCCCTACGGCATCGGCGAAAGCGCCCAGGCCTTCGTCGACACCAACCTCATCCCCGCCAACGCCATCGGGCGGATCGAAGTGCTGAAGGACGGCGCGGCCGCCACCTACGGCTCCGACGCCATCGCCGGCGTCGTCAACTTCATCACCCGGCGCGGCTTCGACGGGTTCGAGATCGGCGGCGATTTCCGCTTCATCGACGGCTCGGACGGCGAATACACCGTCAACGGCCTATGGGGCTGGAACAGCGAAGACGGCAGCATGGACCTGCTGCTCGCCGGCAGCGTGCAGCACCGCTCCGTGCTCAGCACCACCGAGCGCGACTGGGCGCTGCGCGATTTCGCGACCAATCCGCTCGGCGGCTGGTCGGCGATCTCCAATCCGGGCCGGTTCCTGTACACGCCGTCGGGTGGACCGGCCTTCTCGGCAAGCATCAACGATCCGCAGTGCGTGCTGCTCGGGGGCATCCTCGCGCCGACCTGCCGGTATCGCTACACCGAATTCGACAACATTATCGAAGAAGAGGATCGGCTCCAACTCTACGGCGAGTTCAACGTCGAACTCACGCCGTCGATGACCTTCCATCTCGAAGGCCTTTACGCCAAGACCGACATCCCGGAATGGCAGACTTCGCCTTCCTATCCGCCTCAGGTGCTGACCTCGCAATTCGTGCCCGGCAACCACCCGGGCCTGTTGAGCCTAATCGCGCAAACCGGCGGGGCGGCGTCGCCCTTCAACGTGCTTACTGGCGGCTCCCTGTTCATCGGCCGGACCTTCGCATTGGGCGGCTTCCCGGGAACCTCCGCCGCGGAGAACGGCTCGCAGACCGGCTACCGGAACTACGAGGCGATGCGGTTTTCCGCCGGCCTCTCCGGCTCATTCGAGAACGGAACCGGCTGGGACGTCACGGCGACCTTCATGCAGGACGTCGGCGCGCGGCTCACCTACGACACCTACATTCAGCGCCTGGCGGACGCGCTCCAGGGGCGCGGCGGCCCCAATTGCGTCGACCAGAACCCCGCCGTGCGCGGCATCCAGAATGCGACGCCGGGGGCCAACGGGTGCCTCTATTACAACCCGTTCTCGACCGCCATTCCGGCCGGCGCCATCAACGGCGTGGCCAACCCGCTGTATGACGCCTCGGTCGCCAACACCGCCGAACTCGCGGACTGGCTGACCGATCCGTCCTACACTCAGGCGACGACGCAGCTCTTCGTGCTTGACGCGGTGTTCGACGGCGAACTCGGCTGGACCCTCGGCGGCGGCGCCGTCGGCTGGGCGCTCGGCGCACAATATCGCGTCGACTCCTACAACTTGAAGCTCACGGCCGAAACCGACCTGTCGCGGACGCCGTGCCCCGATCCGCTCGACACGCCCGGGGTCGGCGCCTGCGTCAACGCGACGGGGCCGTACGCGTTCCTTGCCGGCACGCTCCCGGCGGATCTCAATCGCGACGTGATATCCTATTTCGGCGAAGCGCGCTTGCCCTTCACCGAAAACTTCGAGGCCATCATCGCCGCGCGCTACGAGGATTACGGCGGCAGCGTCGGCTCCACCTTCGACCCGAAAGTGTCGCTGCGGCTGCAGACCACGCCGTGGCTCGCGTTCCGCGGCTCGGCGCAAACGAGCTTCCGCGGTCCTTCGCTCGGACAGCTGCAAGGCCAGTTCACGACGCTGCAATTCGTGGCGCCGACCAACGCGTTCAAGGCGATCGACACCTTCGCCAACCCGAACCTCAATCCCGAAAGCGCGTTCAGCTACAATCTCGGCGGCATCATCGAGACCGGTGCGTTCACCGCCACGCTCGACTATTGGAGCTTCTCGTTCGAGGATCCCGTGATCGTCGAGCCGTTCGACGCGATCCTCGCGAACGTGCTGGCCACGGGCTGCACCAATGCGCTGGCCTCGCGGGTGGTGTTCTCCTCGGGCTGCTCGGGGGCGAACGTCCAGCGCGTGCGGACCAACATCATCAACGGCCCGAACATCGAAACCTCCGGCGTCGACTTTGCGGCGCAGTACACGTTCGATGAGTTCATCGGCGGCGAATTCACAGCGGGCGTGAACTACACGCACCTGCTCGAATACGTCGTCGACCCGCTCATCGTCGAAGGCGTGCAGATCACCCGCGTCGTCCCGGGGCCGTTCCCGGTCGATGGGGATTTGGCCGGCCACCTCAACCGCGGCACCGGCTTCCGCTCGATGCCGCAGGACAAGGGCGAAGTGTTCTTCAACTACCGGATCGGCGGCCACAATCTGCGTTGGACCAGCCGCTACGTCTCCGACTATAGCGACCAGCGCGGCGACATCACCCCCAGCGTCGGCGTCCCGCCCGGCACCACGATCGAGGATCACTGGACCCACGACGTCCACTACAACTGGGATCTGCCGTGGAACGCGCGCTTCGCCGCGTCGGTCGTGAACGTGGCGGACGAAGATCCGCCCCTGGCTTACCTCGACCTCAACTACGATCCCTACACGCACGACCCGATCGGCCGCGTGTTCCGGGTCGGCTACACCCAACAGCTGAACTGACGCTCTCAAGAGCGGGGGAACGAGCGGGGGCGGCTTTCGGGCCGCCCCCTTTTCGTTCGCGGTCGGGGATCGTTTCGCCTCGTGGCGAAGCCGGCTAAAGATCGCGCCATGCGGACGTGGCGGAACTGGCAGACGCACTGGATTTAGGTTCCAGCGCCTCACGGCGTGGGGGTTCGACTCCCCCCGTCCGCACCAAGAACGCCGGCAAGGGCGTGCGCGATCATCCGTGTTCGCGCTCATCCGGGCGGGCTCCGCCGCCTCGCGCTGGCGCTTGTTGCGATCAGCCAGGCTCACCTTCCCTCATTCCGGCCGCAGCGTTGCGGAGCAACGCGGAGAGCCGGACCCCAGAAGATCGTCGAGCCCGCGCGTTTGCCGCTGGGTTCCGGGTCTCACCCCGGATCAAGTCCGGGGTTCGCCCGGAATGAGGGAGGAGAGAATGAATCCGTTTGGTCGCAACGGGCGCTGGTAGAATTCCGTTGCCGCCCTCGGTTGCGCCCTGTAATCGGCGCATGACATTCCTTTGCGTCGGCGGGGCGAATCCTGGGCAGATGGGCGCTCTGGGGCGCGAAGCCCTCCGCAGGCGGCGCCTGACGCGCGCGAAGCGCGGCGCTGCGCCGGGTTCGGACGATTGCAGCGAAGGAGAAGGCTCGTGAAAGGCACGATTCTCGGATACGACCCCGCGGCGATGAAGGGCGTGATCAGCGCCGACGACGGCGCGCGCTACGAATTCACGGCGGCGGAATGGAAGAGCGCCGGAGCGCCCGCCGCCGGGGCCAAGGTCGATTTCGAAGCGAGCGGTGGCCAGGCCACGGGCGTCTACGCCGCGGCCGGCGGCGCCGGCGCCATCGACGGCGCCGAGATCGGCCGCCTGTTCATGACGCGCCCGCCGATTTCGGCCGCCATCGCCATGATCCTGGGGTGCTTCTTCCCGCTCTACTCGGTTTCCGTCACCTTCATGGGCGCGAGCATCGGCGGCGCCGGCGGCAACATCTTCAACATTTCAGGCGGCGCGGGCTTGCTGTTTTGGGCGGTCCCCATCATGGCGGTGGTCGTGCTCTATTTCGAGTTCGCCAAAAGGAACGCGGGCGCGACGCCCCGGAACCTGGTCATCGCGGCGGGCGCCGTCGGCGTCGGCCTGGTTCTGCTTTTCTGGATCGCCGGCGGATCCTTGATCGCCGGGCAGTACGGAAGCATGGCGTCGTTCACGCCGAGCGTCGGCGCCATCATCGTCGCGGCGGGCGCCGTGCTGATGCTGCTGCACGCGTTCGGCGTCGTGCGCACGTTCGGCGCGCCGCCTTCGGCGTAAGAGGACGAAAGGCAAGGCCGCGTCCGTCCGGACGCGGCCTTGCCGTTTGCAGTGCGAGCTTAGCGCCTATTGCAGCACGCGCGCCCCGACATAGCAGGGCGATTGCGTGCAGGTCTTCAGGATCACGCGCACGAAGAAGCGCGCCGGCGCCGCCGGCGTGTAGTTCACGACAGGATAATCGTCGGGCAGCAGGTCGCTGCCCACCACTTGGCCGGTGGCGCCGTCGAGCAGCTCAAGATCGACGTCGTTGCAGTCCACGTCGCAAGCGCCGACGATCGTGTAGGCGACGCCGCCTTGCAGCTCGACCGGGAATTGATGGTCGCTCGCCGGCTGGATCGCGGTGATCACCTCGCCGTTCGCCACGGGGGTCTTGCCGGCGGCGAACTGGGCGCTGGCGTCGGTCAGGAGCTGGCGGATGTTGTCCTCCACCATCCTGCGGTTCTCCGGCGAAATCTGCACCTGCTTGGTTTGCACCGCCGGCGGCTGGCTCTGGCTGGGGTGCTTGGGCGCGCGATCGCCGGCGTCGCCGCAGGCGGCGAGGGCGGCGGCGAGCGCTGCGAGGGCGGCGGCGGCGCGTAGGTTGCGGATCATGGGCTCCCCCTGTGGCTTGGCGCGCGAACTGAGCGCGGCCGGCGACGGCTAGGCCATGGCCGCGCCGGCGTCCAGCCGTCAATTCAGACCCCTCCGCGGAGGCGGCGTGGACATCCCGGGTGGAGGCTGCCATAAGCCCCGTTTCACGCGGCGACGGGCGCAAAGCGCCGCGCCGGATCCCAACACGAGCACCCGAACCATGCAGCTTACCGAGGCCCAAAACGAAGGCCTGCTCCGCGTCTATCGCGTCGTCATCCCGGCGAGCGACCTCCAGGCCGAACTCGACGCCAAGATCAAGGATATCCAGCCCAAGGTCCGCATCAACGGCTTCCGGCCGGGCAAGGTGCCGCCCTCCCACATCCGCAAAGTGTACGGCGCCGGGATGATGCAGGAGATCATCAACGAGCAGGTGCAGAAATCGACCGAAGGCGCGCTCAGGGAGGCCAAGGCGCGCCCCGCCGTCGAGCCCAAGCTCGACCTCAAGAGCGACCTCACCCAGGTGCAGGACGGCAAGGCCGACCTCACGTTCGACCTGCGCATCGAGGTGATGCCGGAGTTCGAGCCCGCCGATCCCGGGACGATCGCGATCACCCGCCCTGTCGCGCCCGTGGAGGACGCCCAAGTCGACGACGCGCTCGCCAATATCGTCAAGGCCAACCGCACCTATGAAACCAAGGACGGCGCGGCCGCGGACGGCGACCAGGTCGTGATCGATTTCGTCGGCAAGATCGACGGCCGGCCGTTCCAGGGCGGCGCGGCCGAGCAGGCCCCGCTCGTGCTCGGATCCAAGCAGTTCATTCCGGGCTTCGAGGACCAACTCATCGGCGTCATGGCGGGCGAAGAGCGCACGCTCGACATCACCTTCCCGGAGGATTACGCCGCCTCGGATTATGCAGGCAAAGCGGCGACCTTCGAAGTGAAAGTGCACGAGGTGAAGGCGCCGAAGGAAAGCCAGGCCGACGACGAATTCGCCAAGCAGATGGGCTTCGAGACGATCGCGGAAGTGCGCGAGGCCATCAGGAGCCGCATCGAGGCCGAACATGCCGAGCAGTCGCGCGCAAAGGCCAAACGCGCCTTGTTCGACGCGCTCGATCGGCTGCACACGTTCGCGCTGCCGCCCGGCATGGTCGAGAGCGAGTTCAACCAGATCTGGCGCCAGGTCGAAGCCGATCGCGAGGAAGGCCGCATCGATCCCGACGAAGCCGGCAAAAGCGATGAGCAATTGCGCGCGGAATATCGCCGCATCGCGGAGCGGCGAGTCCGGCTCGGCCTCGTGCTCGCCGCCATCGGCGAGAAGGGCGCGGTGACGGTGAGCGACCAGGAGGTCGGCGCGGCGCTCCAGGATCAGGCGCGCCGCTTCCCCGGCCGCGAGCGCCAGGTGATCGAGATGTATCGGAAGAACCCGGCGCTGCTCGCCCAGCTCCGCGCGCCCATCTACGAAGAGAAGGTCGTCGACTACATTCTGGAGCTGACCAAGGTCACGACCGAGACCGTCGACCGCGAAACGCTCTTCGCCGAGGATCCCCCGCTCGATTTCTCCGAGCCGGCGACGGAAGAGGCGACGGCCAAGCCGAAGAAAGCCAAGAAGGCCAAGGACGAGACGGCCGAGTAGGGGCGCCGCCGCAGCGGGGCGGCGGTTGGCGGCTCAGCCGGCGTGACAGCCGCTTGCGCCAGCCCGGCGGTGGCGCCTTGCGGCCGGCGTCTTGCAGGCAAATATGTTCATCCGTCCGATTCAGAAAGCGCGCCATGAGAGACCCCCAGACAACCGCCCTCAATCTCGTCCCCATGGTGATCGAACAGACGAGCCGGGGGGAGCGCGCGTTCGACATCTTCTCGCGGCTCTTGAAGGAACGGATCATTTTCGTCACCGGGCCGATCGAAGACGGCGTCGCCAGCCTGGTCACCAGCCAGCTCCTGTTTCTCGAATCGGAGAACCCGAAGCGGGAAATCGCCATGTATATCAATAGCCCGGGCGGCATCGTGACCTCCGGCCTGGCGATCTACGACACCATGCAATACATCCGCAGCCCGGTCTCGACCGTGTGCATCGGCCAGGCCGCCTCGATGGGATCGCTGCTCCTGGCGGCCGGCGAGCCCGGCCTGCGCATCTGCCTGCCCAACGCCCGGGTGATGGTGCACCAGCCCTCCGGCGGCTTCCGCGGCCAGGCCAGCGACATCGAGCGCCACGCCGAGGACATCATCGCCACCAAGCGCCGGCTCAACGAGATTTACGTCAAGCATACCGGCCAACCCTATGAAGTCGTTGAGAAAACGCTCGACCGCGACCACTTCATGACCGCCGACGAGGCGCAGAAGTTCGGGATCGTCGACAGGGTCTATGAGAAGCGCGAAACGCCCGAAGGCGCGGGGGCGGCGAGCTGAGCGGCGCCTTAGGAATCAGCGCCTTGGACCGGGCCCAGGTGAAAAGCGGCCCGGAGCTTGCTAGATCAGGCGGGGCTATGATCCTATCTTCGCCAGGGTCTCCGGCATCGAGCGGGGCATGGTGAACCGTTTTGAAAGGGATGGCGCGCCAAGGTCGCAGCGCTCGGGAGGCCCGTCGGTCTCCTGCCATCCGCCCAAAGGGTCTGTTTTCCTGGTGAGAATCGACCCCCGTATGGAGCGCTTATGAGCAAGAGCACGGCCGGCGGCGAGTCCAAGAACACGCTTTACTGCTCGTTCTGCGGCAAGAGCCAGCACGAGGTCCGCAAGCTGATTGCGGGCCCGACGGTGTTCATCTGCGACGAATGCGTCGAGCTGTGCATGGACATCATCCGCGAGGAGCACAAATCCTCGCTGGTGAAATCCAAGGAGGGCGTCCCGGCGCCCCGTGAGATCAAGGATGTCCTCGACGATTACGTCATCGGCCAGGAGCACGCCAAGCGCGTGCTCTCGGTCGCGGTGCACAACCACTACAAGCGCCTCAACCACGCCGCCAAGAACAGCGACGTCGAACTCGCCAAGTCCAACATCCTGCTGATCGGCCCCACGGGCTGCGGCAAGACGCTGCTGGCGCAGACGCTGGCGCGCATCATCGACGTGCCGTTCACGATGGCCGACGCCACCACGCTCACCGAAGCCGGCTATGTCGGCGAGGACGTCGAGAACATCATCCTCAAGCTGCTGCAGGCCGCCGACTATAATGTCGAGCGCGCGCAGCGCGGCATCGTCTATATCGACGAGGTCGATAAGATCAGCCGCAAGTCGGACAATCCCTCGATCACCCGCGACGTCTCCGGCGAAGGCGTGCAGCAGGCGCTGTTGAAGATCATGGAAGGCACGGTCGCCAGCGTGCCGCCGCAAGGCGGGCGCAAGCATCCACAGCAGGAATTCCTGCAAGTGGATACGACCAACATCCTGTTCATCTGCGGCGGCGCGTTCGCCGGGCTCGACAAGATCATCGCCCAGCGCGGCAGAGGCAGCGCGATCGGCTTTGCGGCCAATGTCCGCGATCCCGAGGATCGGCGCACGGGCGAACTCCTGCGCGAAGTCGAACCCGACGATCTTCTGAAGTTCGGCCTCATCCCGGAATTCGTCGGCCGCCTGCCGGTGCTGGCGACGCTGGAAGATCTCGACGAGGACGCGCTCGTCACCATCCTGATGGAGCCGAAGAACGCGCTGGTGAAGCAGTATCAGCGCATGTTCGAGATGGAGAACGTGAAGCTCACGTTCCCGCCTGAAGCGCTCTCGGCGATCGCCAAGAAGGCCATCGCCCGCAAGACCGGCGCGCGCGGCCTGCGTTCGATCATGGAGGCGATCCTGCTCGACACCATGTTCGAGCTGCCGACCATGCGCGGCGTGGAGGAAGTGGTCGTCTCCGCCGACGTCGTGGACGGGCGCGCCAAGCCGCTGCACATCTACGCCGAACGCCGCGGGCAAGAGAGCGCGGGCTGAGGGCGGCGCAGGGCCTTCGGCTCCGCCTTGCGCCGCCTCACATTCCTGGTCCGCGGCGTCCATCACTTCCCGGCGCGGTGTGGCCTTGAAGCCGCACACGCACGGGGCCAAATCCGTTAACCCCAATCCGGGCGGCTCTGGCGGATCATCAGTCTCCGCCGCGGCGCCTGGGTTTGTTTCGGGTTCGTGGCCTTGGCCGGCGTGCGTCATGAGGCGGCGCAAGGCGTAGGCGCGATCGGCGCCGGTAAGGGTCCGATTCACGAATCCAGCCATGCTTCGGTTCCGCGGAACCGAAGCCCGCAACAAAGGAGCCGACATGGCCGACAAACGCGTACTTCCCGTGCTGCCGCTGCGCGACATCGTGGTGTTTCCCCACCTCGCCGCGCCGCTCTTCGTCGGGCGGGAAAAGTCCGTACGCGCGCTCGACGAGGTGATGAAGCACGACAAGCAGATCCTGCTCGCCGCGCAGATGGATGCATCCGAGGACGATCCCCCGTCCGACCGCATCTATTCGATCGGCACCATCGCCTCGGTGGTTCAACTCCTGAAGCTGCCCGACGGCACGGTGCGCGTCCTGGTCGAAGGCAGCCGCCGGGCGCGCATCGGCAAGTTCACCCGCACCGAGGACTTCTTCGAAGCCGAGATCGAGCCGATCGAGGAAACCAACGCCGAGAGCTCCGAAGCCCGCGCCACCGCGCGCGCGGTGAGCGAGCAATTCGCCGGCTTCGCCAAGCAATCGCGCAAGACCGCGCCCGAAGTGCTGCAGACCATCGAGCAGATCACCCATCCCGGGCGCCTCGCCGACACCATCGCGGGCCATCTCTCGATCAAGATCGCCGACAAGCAGATGCTGCTTGAACTCGCCGACGTGCCCCAGCGCCTGGAGAAGATTCTCTCGCTCATCGAAGGCGAGATCGGGATGCTGCAGGTGGAGCGTAAGATCCGCAACCGCGTGAAGCGGCAGATGGAGAAGACGCAGCGCGAATACTATCTCAACGAGCAGATGAAGGCGATCCAGCGCGAGCTGGGCGAGGGCGACGACGGGCGCGAGGACATCGCCGAGCTCGAAGCGCGGATCAAGCGCACGAAGCTCTCGAAGGAGGCGCAGACCAAGGCCGAGGCGGAGCTGAAGAAGCTGCGCCAGATGAGTCCGATGAGCGCGGAGTCGACGGTCGTGCGCAATTATCTCGACTGGCTGCTCTCGCTGCCCTGGGGCGTGAAGAAGAAGGTCAAGAAGGACATCGAAGCGGCCGAGAAGATCCTCGACGCCGATCATTTCGGCCTGGAGAAGGTCAAGGAACGGATTCTCGAATATCTGGCCGTCCAGGCGCGCACACAGAAGCTGCGCGGTCCGATCCTGTGCCTGGTCGGCCCGCCCGGCGTCGGCAAGACCTCGCTCGGCAAGTCGATCGCCAAGGCGACGGGCCGCGATTTCGTGCGCATGAGCCTCGGCGGCGTGCGCGACGAAGCCGAGATCCGCGGCCACCGGCGCACCTATATCGGCTCGATGCCGGGACGCATCATCCAGTCCCTGAAGAAGGCCAAGTCGTCGAACCCGCTCTTCCTCCTGGACGAGATCGACAAGCTCGGCGCCGATTACCGCGGCGATCCGTCTGCGGCGCTGCTCGAAGTGCTCGATCCCGAGCAGAACTCGACATTCAACGACCACTATCTCGAAGTGGATTACGACCTTTCGGACGTGCTCTTCGTGACCACGGCCAACAGCCTCAACATGCCCCAGCCCTTGCTCGACCGGATGGAGATCATCCGGATTGCGGGGTACACGGAGGATGAGAAGCTGGAGATCGCCAAGCGCCACCTGCTGCCCAAGCAGCTTGAGGCCAACGGCCTCAAGAAGAGCGAATTCACCGTCAGCGACGGCGCGATCCGCGACCTCGTGCGCCGCTATACGCGCGAGGCGGGCGTGCGCTCGCTCGAGCGCGAGCTCGCCAATCTCGCGCGCAAGGCCGTGCGGGAGATCGAGACCAAGAAGAAGTCGAAGGTCGAGATCACCGAAGCCAATCTGCCGGACTATGCCGGCGTGTGGAAATATCGCTTCGGCGAAACCGATCTCGAAGATCAGATCGGCGTTGTCACCGGGCTCGCCTGGACGGAAGTCGGCGGCGACCTTCTGACTATCGAAGCCGTGCAGATGCCGGGCAAGGGCGCGATGACCGTCACCGGCAATCTCAAGGAGGTGATGAAGGAATCGATCTCGGCGGCGAGCTCCTATGTGCGCTCCCGCGCGATCCAGTTCGGCATCAAGCCGCCGGTGTTCCGCACCAAGGACATCCACGTGCACGTGCCCGAAGGCGCAACGCCGAAGGACGGCCCCTCCGCGGGCGTCGCGATGGCGACCGCGATCGTCAGCGTGCTGACGGGCATCCCGATCCGCAAGGATGTGGCGATGACCGGCGAGATCACGCTGCGCGGCCGCGTATTGCCGATCGGCGGCCTGAAGGAGAAGCTGCTCGCGGCGCTGCGCGGCGGAGTCAAGACCGTGCTCATCCCGAAGGACAACGAAAAGGATCTCGCCGAGATTCCCGACAACGTGAAGACGGGCATGGAGATCATCGCCGTCTCCACCGTGGACGAAGTCCTCAAGCACGCGCTCGCCGACGAACTGACGCCGATCACCTGGACGGAGGCCGACGAGGCCGCGCTCGGCGGGCCGGCGCCGGAAGGCGGCGATGAGGCGCGCCCGCACTGATTCGCGCCCGCTGCGGCGTTTTCCCTGCTAAAGCCTTGCGGCGTTTGGGCTTTGACAAGCCGCGCCGCATTGGCCTTTATCGCGCCACGCCAACAAAAGGGGGCAGAAGTGAACAAAGCCGAATTCGTCAACGCCGTCGCCGAAGCCACCGGGGAGAACAAGGCCAAGGCTGCCGAGCTCGTTGACGCCGTGTTCGAAGTGCTGACCGACGTCTTGAAGCGCGGCGACGACGTGCGCTTGCCGCAATTCGGCGTGTTCGCCGTGTCGGAGACGCCGGCGCGCATCGGGCGCAACCCGCAGACCAAGGAAGAAGTGCACATCCCCGCCGGCAAGCGGGCGAAGTTCCGCCCCGGCAAGGCGCTCAAGGAAGCGCTCATCGCCAACGGCGCGCACCGCTGAACGCGCTTCATGCGCAAGACGAGGCCCCGGCCCGCACGCGCGGCGCCGGGGTCTCGCTTTGTGGGGCTTCGCTTTTCAGCGCAGCGGTTTTGCGCTAGCGAACGCGGATGCTCGCCAGAATTTACCGCCCCGCGAAGAACGCCATGCAATCGGGCAAAGCCAACACCCGCCAATGGGTGCTGGAGATGGAGCCCGGCGCGCCCTTGAAGCCCGACGCGCTGATGGGCTGGCAAACCTCGACCGATCCCGCGCGCCAGGTGCGGCTCGAATTCGAGACGCGCGAGCAGGCGATCGCGTTCGCCCGCGCGCACAACATTCCCCATGTCGTCGCCGAGCCGCGCGAGCCAAGGCGCATCATCAAGGCCTATGGCGATAATTTCGCGTTCGACCGCAAGGAGCCGTGGTCGCACTGAGAGGGCGAATGGCGAATGGCCAATGGCGAATGGCCAATGGCGAATGGGGTGGCGCGTGCGCGTTCCACTCGCTATTCGCTGTTCGCCATTCGCCGGCGGGCGCCCATAGCTCAACCGGATAGAGCATCCGCCTTCTAAGCGGACGGTTGCAGGTTCGAGTCCTGCTGGGCGCGCCAGTCCTGGCGTGCGTTCAGGCGAGCCGCGCCAATCCGGCTTCGAGATCGGCGAGGAGGTCGTCCGGATGTTCAAGGCCGACGGAGAGGCGGATGAGTTCGCCCTCTTCGCGCCAGGGGCGGGCGGTGCGCACAAGTTGCTCGCTGCACGGCACGATCAGGCTTTCATAGCCGCCCCACGAGAAGCCCATTTTCAGCACCGAGAAGCCTTCCAGCATCGCCTTCAGCTTTTCCGGCGCGCAGGGCCTGAGCACGAAGCCGAAGAGGGCGCTCGCGCCGCTGAAATCGCGCCGCCACAGCGCATGGTCGCGATGGCTTTCGAGCGCAGGATGGATGACTCGCGCGACTTCGGCGCGCGTCTCCAGCCATTGCGCGATCTTGAGCGCGCTCGCGCTCTGCTGGGAAAGCCGCGCCAGCATCGTGCGCATCCCGCGCAGCGCGAGATAGGCGTCGTCCGGGGCGACGCCCAACCCAAGCTCCTTCGCCGCCGCGAAGACGCGCGCCTGCCAGTCCTTCGAGCGCGCCAGCACGGCGCCGACCAGCAAATCCGAATGCCCGCCCTGATATTTGGTGAGCGCCTGGATCGAGAGATCGATCCCATGCGCGAACGGCTTGAAATAGACGCCCGCCGACCAGGTGTTGTCGATGATCGTCGCTGCGTCGCGCGCGCGCGCCGCCGCCGCGATCGCGGGAACGTCCTGGACCTCGAACGTCAGCGAGCCGGGGCTTTCCAGAAACACCGCGCAGGTCGCGTCGGTGATGAGCTCGGCGATGCCCGCGCCGATGCCTGGATCATAGTAGCGCGTGCGCACGCCCAGCCGCTTGAGCATGCGGTCGCAAAAGCGGCGCGTGGGCTTGTAGACGCTGTCGGTGACGAGCGCCTCGCCGCCCTCGCGCACGCAGGCGAGCAGCGCCAGCGTGCACGCGGCGAGCCCCGAGGGCGCCAGCGTCGCGCCCGCGCCGCCTTCGACCGCGATGAGCGCCTCCTTCAGCGCCTCATGCACGCTCATGCCGTCGAGCGCGTAGGTGCGCTTGGCCTCGCCATAGAGATCTTCGACATGGTCGATGATCAGCGTGGACGCATGATGCACGGGCGGATTGACCGCGCCGTCGGAGCGCGCGTGATCGCGCCCCGCCTGCGCCACGCGCGTTTCGATCCGACGCGGATCCTTCGCCATCGTCAGGCGGGCCCCGTTACGATCGGCGTGTCGTCAAGCGCGCCCCATTCCGCCCAGGACCCGTCATAGACCGGCGCGTCCCAGCGCCCTATGCGCGCGAGCGCCAGCGCGATGACCGCCGCCGTGATCCCCGAGCCGCACGTGCACACGACGCGCGTCTTGGCCGTGACGCCGGCGTCGGCGAACAGCGCCTCGAGTTCGGCGCGGCTCTTCATGACCCCGTCCCGCACCAGGGCCGATGCCGGGATATTGTGCGCGCCGGGCATATGGCCTGACTTCAATCCGGGCCGCGGCTCCGGCGCATCGCCCGCGAAGCGCGCCGCGGGGCGCGCGTCAAGAACAAGCGCGCGGCCCGTCTCCACCGTTTTGCGCATGTCGGCCAGATCACGCACCAGATCGGCGCGGTAGCGCGCGGTGAAGTGGCGCTCGGCGCGCGGCTGGGGCGGGCCGTCTTCGAGCGGCAGTCCAGCGGCCTCCCACGCCGGCAGGCCGCCGTCGAGCACGACGACGTCGGCGTGGCCCATGACGCGGAACGTCCACCACACCCGCGCCGCGGAGAAGAGGCCGTGGGCGTCATAGACGACCACGCGCGCGCCGTCGCCGATCCCCAGCTTGCGGACGCGCGAGGCGAATTTCTCCGGCGCCGGCAGCATGTGAGGAAGCGGCGAGGCGGTGTCGGCGATCTCGTCGATGTCGAAAAAGACGGCCCCGGGGATGCGCTTCTCGGCATGTTCTGCGCGCGGGTCGCGCCCGTCGCCGGGCAGGAACCAGGTCGCATCGACGATCCGGATGTCCGGCGCGCCGAGACGCTCGGCGAGCCAGGCGGGGGTGACCAGGGGATCGGCCGTTTCGCTCATGGGCGGACGCTAGGCGAGCGCGGCCGGCGCGTCCATGCCCGGATCGGTCAGGCCGGCTTGGCGAGCGAAAGCTGGACGACGTCGGTGCGCCCGGTGCGGAAGCCGGCTTCGCAATAGCTCAGATAGAAGCGCCACAGCTGCTTGAAGCGCTCGTCGAAGCCCAGCGAGCGGATCTCGTCCCATTTCGCGGTGAAGCTCTGCGACCATTGCGCCAGCGTGTCGGCGTAGCTCTGGCCGAAGGCTTCGAGCTTGCGCCAGACGAGGCCGGCGCGCTCGGTCTCGGCTTCCAGGCGCGAGACGCTGGGCAGCATGCCGCCCGGGAAGATGTAGCGCTGGATGAAATCGGCGCGGCGGCGGTAGGCGGAGAAGAGGTCGTCGCGGATGGTGATGATCTGCAGCGCCGCCGCGCCGCCGGGGCGCAGCACGTCGCTGATCTTGGCGAAATAGGCCGGCCAGTAGCGCTCGCCCACAGCCTCGAACATCTCGATCGAGGCCACCTTGTCGAAGGCGCCGCGCACGTCGCGATAATCCTGCAGGCGAATCTCGACGCGGTCGGACAGGCCGGCCGCGGCCATGCGCTCGTCGGCGAACTTCTTCTGCGCTTCGCTGATCGTGACGCCGACCACTTCGGCGCCGTACTCGCGCGCGGCGATCTCGGCGAAGCCGCCCCAGCCGCAGCCGATTTCGAGCACCCTTTCGCCGGGCTTCAGCTCCAGGTGCGCCGCGAGCGCGCGGTACTTGGCGAGCTGCGCGTCCTTCAGCGCCTGTCCCGGCGCATCGAAGCGCGCGGAGGAATAGGTCATCGTCGGGTCGAGCCAGGCGGAATAGAACCTGTTGCCCAGGTCGTAGTGCTCATGGATGTTCTTGCGCGCGCCCGCGCGCGTGTTGCGCCGCCCGGCATGGCGCACGAGATTGACCGCGCGCACCAACAGATTGCCCTTGATCATCCGCGCGATGCGGTCGCCGTTGGCCGAAAGCACGGTGAGCAGCGCGGAGAGATCGGGCGTATCCCATTCGCCAGCCATGAAGCCCTCGGCGAAGCCGATGTCGCCGCTCAGCAGCACACGGCGCGCGAAGCGCGGATTGCGGATGATGAGTTCCGCCTCAGGGCCTCCCGGCTCGCCGAACTGCAGCGCCCGACCGTCCGCGAAGCGCAGCCGCACGCACGCCGCCTTGAGGTCAAGCAGCGCGAAACAGACGGCCTTGAGGCTGGCGGGCGCATCGAGCGCCATGATCGCGCGCGCGGTGGCTTGTTCGCCCTGGCGCGCGGGCGCGGGTTGAGGCGGGGCGATCAGCTCAAGCTCGGTCATGCGGCGTGGTCCAGAGAACGGCAGGACGCACTGGCGTCGATGGCTTCATCTCGATTATGGGAAGCGGGCGTCATCTCGGCAAGCGGCGGCGCCGGTTTCGGGCGATAGCGCGCGCCGCGCAGCCAAATCCAAAAGGCCTGCCAGTGGATCGCGGCGATGACGCCGATCCCCGCCCAGGGCGCGCGCAGGAAGGCGGCGCACAGCGCGCCATCGGTGAGCGCCCGCCGGCGTCCCGTCAGCGTGGCGACATGCTCCGTCTCCTGATCAACGCGGTTCTCCACGACGAGGGAGAAGCGCTCCCCGGGCGGCGCGAGCGTGAAGCGGTATCCGCCCGCCACATCGAAGAAGGGCGAGACGTGAAAGCGCTTCGGCGCGGCGTGACGGCACGGCGCCGCATCGGGCGCAATCGCGGCGGCGTAGGCGTGGGTTTCGCCGAACGTGTTGTTGACTTCGTAGACCACGCCGCGCAGGCGCCCGTCCGGCCCATAGCCGAAGAAGATCGTGAGCGGGCTGAAGGCGCGCCCGAGCACGCGCGGAAACGCAAGCACTCTGATCGGGCCGCCCTCCAGCATTGCGCCGACCGCGGCGAGTTTCGCTTCGACCCACCCCCGTAACGGCGCGCCGCTGCGATCGCCATGATCCTTGTCAAAAAAGCTGAACAGGCCAGGGCGATTGCGGCGCAAGAGCCGCAGCCCGCGCGGTTCGTCGAGAGCGTCGACATCGAGCAGCAGCAGGCGCACGCAATAGCTGAATCGCCGCACGAACGGGCGCATGCGCACATGCACGGTGCGGCATTCGTAGAGGCAGGGGGAGGGCGCGCTCATGCGGCTGCGCGCGCCGGCTCAAGCGCCGGGGCCGGTTGCGGCGGCGCCGGCGCTTTCGACCAGGGCGCCGGCGCGCCGAGGCGCGCTGCGACTGCGAGCCCGGAGGCCAGGCCGTCCTCGTGGAAGCCATGCCCGGTCCAGGCGCCGGCGAACCAGATCCGGTCGCGCCCCTGCAGGCGCGCGATCTGCGCCTGCGCGGCGAGCGCGGGCGCGTCGAATTGCGGATGGTCGTAGACGAGGCGCGCGAACGTCAGTTCCGGGGCCGGCGCCGCCGCCGGGTTCAAGGTGACGAAGAGCGGGCGATCGCGGCGGATTCGCTGCAGCTTGTTCATCCAATACGTCACGCACACGCGCCCGGGATTGTCGCGGCTGCGCAGATAGTTCCAGGAGGCCCACGCGGCCTTGCGGCGCGGCATGAGCGCGGCGTCGCGGTGCAGATAGGCCGTGTTCGGCGCATAGCGGATCGCGCTCAAGGCTGCGTGCTCGGCGTCGTAGCCTTTGAGAATGGCGTGCGCTTCGTCGGCGTGGCAGGCCAGCACGGCGTGATCGAACATCTGCACGTCGCCCGAGGCGCGGCGCAGTTCGACGCCCGAGGCGACACGGGCGACGGAGACGACCGCATCGCCCGTCTGCACACGCGGCCCCAGCGCGTGGCGCAGCGCCTCCACATAGGTGCGGCTGCCGCCCTCGACGCTGCGCCAGAACGGGCGGATGAGATGCAGCAGGCGGTGGTTCTCGAAGAAGCGCAGGAAACTCGTCGCCGGATAACGCAGCATATCCTGTTCGGGTGTGGACCAGATCGCCGCGCCCATCGGCAACAGATACTGGCTGAGAAAGCCGCGACTGAGGCGCAGCCCCGCGACATAGTCCTCCAGCGTCACGCCATTGATCCGGTCGAGCTTCAGATCCGCGCGCGCCTGGGCGGAGAATTTCACGATGTCGCCGAGCAGGCATAGGAAGCCCGCGTCGGCCATGTTGCGCTTCCAGGCGAAAAGTCCGGAAAGCCCGTTGCTCGACCATTCCCAGCCGTCGGGATCAGACACCGCAAAACTCATGTCCGACACGAAGGAGGGCACGCCCAGATGCTCGAACAGCGCCGCCAGATTGGGATAGTTGCGCTTGTTGTAGACGATGAAGCCGGTGTCGACGGCGATCCGCGCGCCGTCATAGTCGATGGCGAGCGTATTGGCGTGGCCGCCGAGGCGGCGTTCCTTCTCGAACAGCGTCACCTCGTGGCGCTCCTTGAGCGCGTAGGCGGCGCCCAAGCCGGAGACGCCCGCGCCGATCACTGCAATACGCATGCGCGCTCCTTCAGATGCTTCAGATGCTGGACTTGATCGCGCCGAACGCTGCGAGCGCGCGCTTGCGCGCCGCGGCGTGGTCGATGATGCGGTGGGGATAGGTTTCGCCGAGGCGCACGCCGGCGCGCGCCAGCACGGCGTCTGAGGCCATCCAGGGCGCGTGGATCAATTCGTCCGGCATGCCGGCGAGTTCGGGCAGCCAGCGGCGCACATAGGCGCCGTCGGGATCGTAGGCCTCGCCCTGAGCGACGGGATTGAAGATGCGGAAATAGGGCGCGGCGTCTGCGCCCGAACCCGCCACCCATTGCCAGGATGCGGAATTGTTGGCGAGATCGGCGTCGACGAGCGTGTCCCAGAACCACGCTGCGCCGCGGCGCCAGTCGATCATGAGATCCTTCACCAGGAACGAGGCCGCGATCATGCGTACGCGATTGTGCATCCAGCCGGTCGTCCACAGCTCGCGCATGCCGGCGTCGACGATCGGATAACCGGTGCGCCCGCGCGTCCAGGCGCGAAAGCCCGCCGCATCGTCCGCCCACGGAAAATCGTCGAACGCGGGCTTCCAATTGCGTTCTGGAAGGTCGGGCCAATGGAACAGCAGATGATGCGAGAACTCGCGCCAGCCGAGTTCGGACAGGAACTTCTCGAGCGCGCGGTCTGCCCCCGTCGTCTCCGCCTTCGCGGCGGCCGCCGCCCAGGCCTGCGCCGGGCTCAGCTCGCCGAAATGGAGATGCGGCGACAGCCGCGAGGTTCCCGCGATCCCGGGGCGATCGCGATCCTCGGGATAGCGGGAGAAGGCCGCCTCGAGGAAGCGGTCGAGGGCCGCCTTCGCGCCAGCCTCGCCAGGCCGCCAGATCTCGAAGCCCGCCGCCCAATTGGGGCGTGTGGGCGAGAGCTCCCAATCCTCCAGCCGCTCGCTCGAAACGGCGCCGTCCCAAGCCCGCAGCGCGCGCGGCGCCGGCAGCGGCGTGCGCGCGGCGTGCGCGCGCGCCGTCCGCCAGAACGGTGTGAACACCTTGAACGGGCCGCCCTGGCCGGTCTTGAGCGTCCCCGGTTCGTGGAGGAGGGCGCCGGGCGCGGCCTCGGCGGAGACGCCGCGCGCCTCAAGGGCCGCCTTGAGCGTCGCATCGCCAGCCATCGCGCTGGGCTCATAGACGCGCGACCATCGGACTTCGGCCGCCCCGGTCTCCGCCGCCAGCCGCTGCACCTCCTGAAGAGCGGCGCCGCGGCGCAGGATCAGCCGCCCGCCCAGTCGCGCCAGCGAGGCCGCCAGCGCCCGAAGGCTGCGCTCGAGCCACCAGCGCGAGGCCGCGCCCATGCGCCAGCGCCCAGGCGTCTCGTCGTCGAGCACATAGGCGAAGACGAGCGGCCGGCCCGAAGCCGCCGCTGCGGCGACGGCCGGATTGTCCCCGAGGCGCAGATCTTGGCGAAACCAGACGAGGACGGGGGCGGGCGAGCTCATTCGCCGCTTCGTACGCGGGCGGGGCCGCGCTGGATCAGCGCCCAACGGCGCCGTAAAGCACGGCCATGGCGGCCAAGATCGTGGTGACCGGCGGCGCCGGCTTTATCGGCTCCAACATCGTCCAGCGCCTCGCGGCGCGGGGCGACGCCGACATCGTCGTGTGCGACTGGCTTGGATCGGCGGAAGACGAGAAGTGGAGAAATCTCGCCGATTGCGCGATCGGCGACATCGTCGCGCCCGAAGCGCTGTTCGCCTATCTGGACGACCACGCCGGCGACGTGGCTGCGATCATCCACATGGGCGCGGTCTCCTCGACCACCGAGCGGGACGTCGATCTCATCGTTGAGACCAATATCCGGCTCTCGCAGCGTCTGTGGCGCTGGGCGGCGCAGCGCCGGCGGCCCTTCCTTTACGCCTCCTCGGCCGCGACCTATGGCGACGGCGCGCAGGGCTTTCGCGACGACAACGCGATCGAGGCCGTGCAGCGCCTGCGCCCGCTCAACGCCTATGGCTGGTCGAAGCAGGTGTTCGATCTCTATGCGCTGCGCGAGACGCAGCGCGGCGCCGCGCCCCCCCCC
>JACAEE010000142.1 GCA_013389015.1 Hydrogenophilaceae bacterium
CCGGGCGGCCGGCTGGAATTTCCAAGGACTTTCTGAGATGTCGAAAATACTCGAAAATGCCGCCGCCTGCAATCCGTCCCCGGCTTGGGTTGGACAGTACATCGCCGCCGGGCTCGATTTAATCCCGCTGCGTAATTGGAACGCCGTGAGGTACGACGCCGAGCGCAAAGCCGACGTGAAGGTCGGAAAGGTCCCGCTGCTCAAAGACTGGGGCGGAGTGGTGTCCATGGCGCCCGAAAACGCCGAGCACCACCTGCGCAACGGCGGCAACATCGGCGTGCGGCTCGGGCATGACTGGATTGTGCTCGACTTCGACAAGCGCAATCTTTCCGAAGCTGACAGGGCCAATCCGGGCGCCGCGCTGAAACGTTTCGCCGATGCGTTCGGTATCGACCTGAAGCGCTATCCGCTCGTCCGCACCGGCAACGGTTATCACATCTACATGCGCAAACCGGCGGACCTTACTGTCGCCGGCGTCGTGCGGGACTGGCCCGGCTTCGACGTGAAGAAGCATGGCGGCTACGTCGTCGGCGCCGGAAGCCTGCACCCCGACACCGGCGCCATGTACGTTCATGAGGAGCGCACCCCGACGTTCGCGGACGCGCCAGAAGCGCCACCACGCTTCCTTGATCACCTGAAGGTCAAGCCGCCGTCCGGCGCCAGCGGAGAGCCCGGCGAGGGCCAATTCGGTGCGCACGACGCCGAGCGCATAGCGGCGATGCTCGCCGGCCTTGACCCCGTGCAGTTCGGACGCGGGCGCCATGGCGATTGGTTCGGCGTCATGTGCTCGACGCATTTCCTTTCCGGCGGCGCCGCTGAGGACGCCTTCGTCGCATGGTGCAGGCGCGATCCTGCCTATGACTCTGACGACCATGAATCGAGTGTGCGCGCGCGCTGGAACAGCCTGCACACCGAGGGCGCATCCGCGACCAACCGCTTTGGCCTCTACCGCGAGCTTCGCCAAGCAGGCCGTGACGATCTTGTCCCGGCGCCTGTGGTGTCCGATGAGACAGACGCCGAAGCCGACGCCGCCGCGCTGGCGCAGACCGCCGCCAAGGCGAAGAGCACGGCGGACATCGTGAAGGCGCTAGGCGGTTGGTCCGCCGTCGCCGACACCATACTGCGCCGACGCTTTACGCGCGGGGGCGTGGTTACGCTGGTCCTGCGAGATGGGAAGTTTTTTGAGTGGCGCGACGGACGTTACGAGCCCTTCGCCGACGAGGAGCTTGACCGCGCCATTGACGACCACCTGCCAAAAGCCATCCCCGTATCAAAGACGGCCGCAGCGGAATTGCGCCGCATCATCCGTTCGCGCTGTTTTGCCAAGCGCCCGGCGCCAAGCTGGATCAATCCGCAGACCGGCGACCCGGACCCGGCGGACATCGTGCCGGTGCGCAACGGATTGCTGCACGTCCCCACGGCGCGGCTTCTGTCACACACGCCGCGCTTCTTCTCCCTGAACGTTCTGCCGTTTGACTATGCGCCGGACGCGCCGAAGCCGCGAGAGTTCCTGAAGGTGCTAGATCGTCAGCTAGGAGACGACCCCGGCGCCATAGACGCCTTGCAGGAATGGTTCGGGTACAATTTGGTCCCGGCCTATCCGTTCCACACCTTCGCGGTCATTCAGGGCGCCACGGGCTCGGGCAAGTCGCTTGTCGGCAAGGTGCTGACCGCCTTCGTCGGCGCGGCCAACGTCTCGGCGCCGACTGTGCGGACCTTGAGCGGCGAGTTCGGGCTTCAGTCATCACGGGCGAAGATGGCCATCATCATGCCCGACGCGGACTTGCGCAGGACGCCGCCGTCGCTCGCGGAGACGATCAAGATCGTCAGCGGGGGAGATGCGCAGGACATCAACCTGAAGGGCGTCGCGCACGCGGCGGCGGAGCTTCTGACCGCCAAGCTGACGATCGTGACCAACTACATCCCGACGTTCAATGAGTACTCGGGCGCCTTGCTTCGTCGCATGCTGGTGTTCAGCTTCGCCCATAGCGTCCCCGAGGATCAGCGCGACCCGGACCTTGAAGCGCGCATCATAGGTGCCGAACTGCCGGGACTTCTGAACTGGGCGCTAGAAGGGCGTCGTCGGCTGTTTGAGCGCGGCCGGTTCGCGCCATCGGCCAATATGCGGGCCGAGGCGTCGGAGTTCACGTCCACCGCGCTGAGCGAGTTCATCGCAGAGGAGTGCGTTCTTGACCGGGGAAGCTCGGTTGAAACGAAAGCCTTGAGCGCGGCATTCGACATTTATTGCGAGGAGCACGGGCACGAAAAGTTGTCCCCCGTCGAGTTCGGCCGGCTACTGCGCGCCCTGCATCCAGAGGTCCGCAAAGACAAGCCGCCGTCGCGAACGTCCACCGGCAGAAGGCGTGAAAACCGGCCGTATAAATATTTCGGAATTAGGCTCGCCGGTGCGCCGCACGTCGTGGCGTCCAGTTCAGATAATTTCGATATTGAGGAGGAATTGCGCCTCAAGTGACCAAATCATCCCGTACCCCTAGTTGCGCCGGGGGTACGGTGCGTTTTGCGTGAAGTCGCCGCCGCGCTGAAACCCTTGTGCTGCAAGGCTTTCCGTATAGGTACCCTCAGTACCCTTCCTCTTTTAGAAGTTCTTTGCGTGAAGAGATGAAAGACATATCGGTAATTCTATCAGGCGAGTGCGTATTTTTCTGATCGCCTGCCAGGCGGATGCGTCTCCCGTGCGTACCGGAATAGAGATTCTCGGGGGATACCGGGGGTAAGGCCCCCTTGGCCCTGATAGGGCGGGGTGTGCGGGGTGTGCGTGAAGGATGTGAGGCGATGCGGGATATGCGTTCCTATTGCTGCCCTCGTCTCGCCTTTCGTGAAAAATACCCCTCAGACTCGACGTGATTAATTCGACGCCCGTAGCGGTTGCACGAATAGTTGGCCCCCGCCGTGCTCGGCGTCGTGACCGCACGATTATCTACACCGGCGAGCCCGGCGCCGAGCGCAGCGAGGCGCCTAGGGCGAGCCCCTGAAAGCCGCTCTGAAGCATGGTGACAGAGAGGTACCCTGTCGCCTCGCGCTGAAAATCCCATGCAACACAAGGCGTTTGGCCGCTTCCCACCGGATTGGGGTCCCTAGAAGGGTCCCGCACGGTCGGAATTGGCCCCACGGAGGGCGTTTCGCGGCCGATTGGAAGTGCGAGGGGTGGCGCCTAGTGCTCGGCGCCCGGATCATCGGCGCGTCATGCCTCAACCGCTCCGCACGCTACCCGCCGACAAGCGCCGTCAGGTCGAAAACCTCTTAGCAACCGGCGAACCGCCGACCGCCATAGCGCGCGCCGTGGGGCTCACGTGGCGCGACTGGCGCCGGCTAGTCGCCAGTGACCCCAAACTCTCCGAAGCCGTCAGCGAGGCTCTGGCGCGCGAGGAGGAGCAACTTGTCGCGTCCCTGAAGGACGGGACCGCGAAGAACCCCGCCGGTGCGATCTTCTTGCTCAAGGCTCGGCACAAATACCGCGATGTTCCCGACAAGGAGCACGCCGCCCCAGTCGTCAACGTCGCGGTGTTGCTTCCGAAGGCCGCGAAGGACCTACGCGAGTACGAGCGGATCATCGCGGCGCCAGTGCAGGAATTGCCCAAGCCGATGAAAGCCATCGCCGCGCCTGTCGAGCCCGAGCGCGCCGACGCCGACGATTGGGACACGTGATGCAACCCGACCGAGCGTTAACAGCCGGAATGGTTGACCAACTTCCGCATAGGGGCGCCCGGCCGGGGGCCGGCTATGGCCGCTCGACTTATAAGCAAAGACGCCCAGACGAAAATAAATCAGAGCGCATCAGAATTTTGGAAGATTAAAATGACCCGAAAAAAAAAAGCAGCCCCTCAGCTGATCGTGACGCCGAGCACGAAACGCATTGAGCCGACGCCGTATCAGGCGCGCATGCTTTCAATTCCGCTGGAATATTCAATCGTCATGAGCGGATCGAAAGGCGGCGGCAAATCGTTTGGCATCGCGCTGTTGATGCTTCAGCACGTGCTCGAATATGGCGCCGACGCATCGTGTCTGTATCTGCGCAAGTCGCACGCGGAGTTGATGGACTTCGTGCAGATCACGCGGGAGATATTCAAGGCCGCGTTCCCGGACGCGACGTACAACATCAATTCCAAGCTATGGGAGTTCCCGAACGGCGGCGTCGTCGAGCTTGGACACTTCGTCAGCGCCGACCGCGACCTTCAGCGCTACTGGGGTCGGCGTCGCACGCTATTGGCTCTCGACGAAATCACCGCATGGGCCAACCCGGTTCGCGACCTTGACCCGCTGCTCGCCGACCTCAAGCCCAAGCCGGGCGTGCATGCGCGCCTCATCGTCGCCGGCAACGCTGGTATGGTCGGGAGCGGCGCCTATGCCCGGCGCTGGCTGAACGGGTCGGAGCCATGGCGTCCCGCCGATTGCGCCGATCTCGACGGTCTGCCTTTCATTCAATGCCCGAGCAACTGGCGCGAGAACAAACATCTCGACGGCCGGCAATTCGAGCGCGCGCTGAAGGCGGCGGCCGGCGGCGACAAGGCGAAGTTGCTCGCTTGGTCCGAAGGCGATTTCAGCGCGGCGTCGTCGGGCGCCTATTTCGACGGTGTGCTGACCGAGGCGAACAAACTTCCGAATTGGTCCAAACTCCCCGGCGAGTTCCGGGGGCATGTGAAGCCGTTCGTAAGTTTGGACTACGGATCGTCGTCACCGTCTGTCGCCTTGCTCTGCGCCAGCGTGCGCCAGCCGCTCTTGTTCGACGGGCTCTACTTCCCGCGCGGGAGCACGTTGGTCCTAGGCGAATGGCATAACTCCTCGCTTGACCGACCGCTTGAGGGCGATGGCGCCACCGTCGCCGAGCAAGCCGAAGGCATCAAGGACTTGTGCAGCCGCTTCGGCGTGACCCCGCAAGGGTGCGCGGATGACGCCTGCTTCTCGCGCCACCATGGCGCCGGCGCGCCGAGCATCGCCGAGATGTTCAGGACGCAGGGCGTCTTCCTTCAGCGGGCGCAGAAGGGAAGCCGGGTCAGCGGTTGGGAGTTGATGCGCCAGCGTCTCGCCGACGCGCGGTCCATCGAACGCCCTTGGCTCGGGGTTGCCGCGCGGTGTGAATACTTCTGGGGAACCGTCCCGTACCTAGAACGCGACCCGCGCTACCCTGACGATCTGCGCAGCGACAAGACGTTTGATCACGCGGCCGACGCCGCGCGGTACGCGCTCACTTGGAGCACAAAGCCGCGCTCTGAAATCGTCTCATGGAACACAACGCGCGGCCCCACGCGCGCCGAACTTGAAGCCGAACGCGAGAAGGCAATCGTCGTTTAAGATCCCACACTCCGGTCTTTTCAGGTCAAAAGCCGGTCAATTCCAACAATCGAGGTGCGGGGGTAGAAAACCCGCATTCGACGCCGGATGATCATTGCATCTTGTCCCGGTCGGTATCCGGGATGCTGCGTCGGAATCGCGGTGATGGCAATTTCTATCGACAAGGCGGCGCTCGCGCCGTTCGTCAGCCTCGACAAGCTCAAGACGCTCGCCGCGTCCGCGCGTGATGCCGAAGCCCGCGTGCGCAAGATCAAGCTCGACCATGACGCCGCGCTCGCGTCTCAACTTGCCGCCGTACAGGCCGCTTATGCGCTCGACGCACGCCCGGACCTGTCGGTGCAGCAACGAAATTCCCGCATCGTCGAGGACACCCGCGCCGTGCGCCTTGCGCACCGGGAGAAGCTGACGGCCGCGCTAGCGGACGAGCGCAAGGCGGCGGACACATTGCACGCCAGCGCCCGCGCCGCATTGGCCCATTACACCAACCCCGTGCGCTTCGTGCAGGCCGAAGCCGACCCGGCCGCGTTCGCGATGCTCGACAGGCTCGGGAATGTCGGACTGAAGAACGCGCTCGAAACGGCGTTGAGCAAGCTCGCCGCCGGGGACCGCACGCAATTGGCCCTTATCGGCGCCGCCATTCCTGTTCTGGAAGATCGCAAGGGCTTTGATCTGACGCCGGCCGCGCTCGCGGCCGAGACGGTGAGGCATCTCCCCGAGTACGCCGAAGCGCACCGTGAGGCGATCACCGCCGCGAGCGCGGCGTCCTACGTCGCCACCGTCGCCGCCGACATCGAACGCACCGGCGAGGTTCAGCCGCGCACGAAGATCGCCGCCGGGCTTCGCGCCCTTCAGCAAGAGGAGGCAAGCGCGGAATAAGTCAGGGCTCCGTCGCAAGCTGTCTCCAAGCCTCTGCGGCGGGTGTAGCGGCTAACACACCGCGAGGGTCGGTAGGGTGGGCTCTGGTTTCCGTCGTCAAAAACATGAAGCAGTCACAACGCAAACTTGATCCTTCGACGCCGAGCGTCTGGTACGCGCCGCTCGCGGCGAAGTACGCGCTCGTCAACACTCTCCTAGGCGGGACGGAAGCGATGCGGGGCGCGGGAGAAACATATCTCCCGCGCCACGAGCGCGAGGAGAACCGCGTCTATGTCGAGCGGCTTTCACAAGCGTTCCTGCATCCCCTGTTCGAGAACACCGTACAGACGCTCGCGAGCAAGCCCTTCACCGATCGGCTGACGGCGGACCTTGGCGGGAACCGCTATGACGCCATGCTGGCGGACATCGATGGCGAGGGCCGAACGCTGGATCAATTCTGCCGGCATTGGTTCGAGCACGCCTTGGCGTATGGCGTCGGTCACGTGCTCGTCGAGACGGACACCATCACGACGACCGTTGAAGCGACGGAAGACGACGGCGCCATCATCCGCAACGTCTATACGAGCTACCGCCCGCGCTGGAAGTTCATAGCCGCGCCCGACTTGTTCGCGGCCGGGCATGTGACGTTGCCGGACGGGACGCGCACGCTTGGCTATGTGCGCTACCTTGAACGCCAGACGGTGCGCGACGGTTTCGAGGAGTACGAGGCGCACGTCATCCGTGAATTGGTCCTGAACGGTCAAGGGACGGTCACGGCCAACACCTACACCCTGAACGAACGCCGCAAGTGGATTCTCGCCGCTTCGATGGTGACGGACGCCACGCGCATTCCGCTTCATTCTTTCTTCGCCGGCAACCGCACCGGCGACTTCTCATGCCTGCCGCCCTTGCTCAAGCTCGCCGAGACAAATGTCGAGCATTGGCAGAAAAAGTCCGATTACGATTCCATCATCCGCGTCGCCGGCTTTCCGCTGCTGGGCGTCTCGGGCTCGCTTCCCGACGACGACGGGACCGGCGGACAAGAATTGATCATTGGTCCCCGGACGATGGTCAGGCTCCCCGATCCGGCGTCGAAGGCGTACTACATCGAACATTCTGGCGCCGCGATTAGCTGCATCCGTCAGGCCATTCTCGACGTTGAAGACCGCGCGTCGGAGTTCGGCTTGCACATGCTTCGCCGCAAGAGCGGCAACATATCCGCGACGGCGCGCGCGCTCGACGAAGTGGCGCTCATGGCGCCGCTGGAAAGCCTCGCTCTGGCGTTCCGCTCGACTGTCGAGACGGCGCTGGCGGCGACATTCGACACGTCCGCCGTCGTCGAGATGACGACGGACTTCGGCATTGACGCCGCCAGCGGGGAAGACCTGAAGACGCTCCTCGCGATGGAAGCGGCCGGCGTCCTGTCGGCCGCCGCGTTGCGCCGGGAGATGATGCGTCGCGGCGTGCTCGCCGATGACTTCGACGAGGACCGCAACGCCCGCGAGATTGAAGCGCAATTGCCGCGATTGCCGCGCCGCGACGATCCCGAGGGGCTTTTGCAGTGAGCGGCAGCTTACACCCGCAGGGGCCTAGAGACAGATGCGCCGCCGCTGACACACTCGGCGCCGCATGGGCGCGCCTGTTCGATTTAGGCGTACAGGAGTTCGCCGACAGGACGCCGGGCCTTTCGGTCACGGTCCCCTTCGCGGCATTCTACATTGAATACCGCGCACGGCCGCAGAAAGGCATGACATGGCGCCTCGCGATCAAGCGGTACTCCGTCATCGTGTTCGCCGCGCATGACGCCGACGACGCCTTGGCCCCGGAAGTGACTTCCGACTTCACCGACGAGGCCATGCGCGCCGAGTTCCTGAAGGCGCTCACCGGCGAGCCGGCGCAGGCCGCGAAGCCTCGTCTCGGCAAAATCCCGCCGGCGGGCGAGTCCTTTTACGACGTGCAAGCAAGGGGATCACTATGAGCGGCAGCTTATACCCGACGGGGCTGAGAGACCAATGAGCGACATCGTTTTCTATCGTCTGCGCAATTGGCTCTCGACGAACCCCGGCATTGTCACGGCGTCAACGGAGGCCGAAGTGATCGACGCCGTGCGCGCCGCCGCAGGCGTCGAGAGCGCCGACGACACAATGATCAAGCGCTTTCTGTTCACGTTGGGCTACCCCGCCGAACAGCGGAAAATCCATGGCGATCCGCCGGAATTTTTCTGGATGGTCCCGGCGCCCGGCTCATGACGCCATGGCGGCCAATCAGGAAATCTTCGACCGCCTCGTTCGCCGCGACATTCGCCTTCGGCGTCTCACGCGCGACGAGCTTATGCAGCTTCTCGCCTATCTCGAAACGCAAACCGATTCCGTTGACCGGCTAATCATCGCCGCGCGCAATGTCGAGCGTCGGGCAAATCTAGAAGCACTGCTAGACGACATCCGCGCCGCGCGCGCCGATGTGTGGCGCGAAATCGGAACCCGGCTTGACGATTGGGGCCAAGGCGTCGTCATCGCTGAAGCCGAGAATGTTCAGCGCCATCATGTTGGCCCTGTTCGGCGCCGGTGCAGCCGTGACCGCGCTTGGAGCGCAGCGACAAGCCGGCGTCACGACGGCCGCGCTCGCCGCTGGCGTCACGACGGACATCACTCGGCGCCGGGCGATCAACGGCCGCACGCTCGGGGAATGGTTGGAGGCATCGCAGGCCGATGAACTAGGCCGCGTCGCCGCCGCGCTGCGCATCGCCGCCGCCGCTGGCGCCAACCGTGCGCAGTTGGTCAGGGAAGCCCGCAGAGCCCTAGGCGTGACCGACCGCAATCTCGCCGCCATCGTCGAGAGCTTGGCGACGCACGCGGCGTCCAACGCCCGAGAAGAGGCCTTCACTGGCGCCGGCGCAAACAGCGCCCCACGTCTCACGCATTGGCGTTGGGTAGCGATCCTAGACGGCCGCACGTCCGACGTATGCCGTGCGCGCTCGGGCAAGCTCTACGCCGTGCAGTCCCCGCATCCGACGCCGCCAGCGCACCCGCGTTGCCGCTCGTCTCTGGCGCCTGTCTTCGAGGGCCAAGGTCCCGTGCGCGAGGAGACCTATGCGCAATGGCTCACCCGTCAGCCTGATGACGTGCAGGATGAAATCCTTGGCCCCGAGCGCGGGCGTCTGTTCCGCTCGGGGCGCTTCACGCTGACGGACTTTATTGAAGAGCCGAGCGGCCGGCGGCGGCGTCTCGACGAGCTGCCGGCCTGATCAACCATCCGCCTCCTCCGTAGGGTGTTTAGATTCATGCGGCCGGTGTCGCGGACTGCTCTACGTCTCCAACTTCGTTACCGTTCGCGGCAACGATCGACTTAAAGTGCTCCTCGAACCAAGTCAGTTCGGTCGCTTTGACGCAATAGCCGAGATTTATCGGGATACGGGATAGAGCGATCGGCTGAGTTGCCGTCGGCACAGGTACGGCCCGAATTTCCCCCTGTGCGGTGAACTGTGGTCCGCCCCATAGAACGCCAAGGAGCTTCACCCGAGTGCCAATATTGAAGTTGTTTCCCTCATGATAGCCACCGACATTGTAAAGTAGAACCGGCGACCCGCTTGAACCGGGGAAACACCCGCAGTCGATCATAAATTCAGGTTTTCCGTCGAAATCTACAGCAGGCGGCGTAGCAGTGATGCCGCGCCTCACGATCGGAAGATTGTGGCGGGTATCCCAAAGTCCAGTCGGATAACCGATCATGACTATGTCTTCAGCCGCTGACAGTTTCCCCATGAACTGCGCATCGGCAACATCATCCATGCTCAAACTGACAAAGTAGGGGCTTTTGCCCTGAGCACGCATCCATTCCATCACCGGCGCGAGCGGGAACACCGCAAGGTCAATGTTAGGATCGGGATGCTTTATCCATCCCTGCTCAAAATCGCTGATGGGGACGCCTACAAATTGGCCTAGGTCAGGTGTGCTCTCTGCGCCCTTGGACAGTGTGATGCGAAACGTCCCCAGTGCGGCCCCCGCGATAACGTGCTTGTTCGAGACGATTACGGGGACGTGTCGAGTAGCATCCGCGCAAAGCCGCATGAAGAAGCCGGTCCCGCTCCCTCCGACGCCGTTTGCGGACAATGTCTCAATCCGAACCGTCGTGTGAATGATTTGGTCGGCAATGTTCATCGGCTTGGCTCCTCACGCCAAAGCAATTTTATCGCGAAACGAGCTTCTGCAAGTATGCATGCGGGTAGACACGCAAGCCATGCCTCCTAGTTGGAGGAAATCGGCGGCCGATCCTCTTCAAGTGTCTCCCAACGCCCCGGCAGTTCGATGAAAGCGAACCTCTCGTCCTGTGCGCCATGGTTCGGCTGGAAAGACGCCACGAGGACGCTGAAAACGAGGTCAGGCTTTCCGGGCTCCCGCAAGCGCTTGCGATAACTTCCCATGAAGCATGGTATAGCCCAGCGCCTGCAACCCGTCGCATTGCTCCACGAACGTTCTGCCGTACTCTACGCGCTCCGATTCATAGACATCATCCCAAACGTCGCCGAGGTCCTTAAGCAAGTCGGTCAGCCCGGCTGCCGTGTCTATTGCTTCGTCGCCTTCAACGGCGGCGCTATCGATGTTCATGGCGTGCCGGGCTCCAAACTCACGCCTGAAATCGGCAAGTGTCCGGATTGGCCTAGTTCGGACTAAGAGCATCTTGCTCTTGGCCCTTTCTAGGTCCTTGGCCAGCCGGTCGCGTTCTTGGGGCGTCGGGGCGTCGAATGCGCCGATGTCTATGTTGAGGGCGCGGGCGAGGCTGCGTAGTTTGCTCGTCAGGCCGATGACGCCCGCTCTCTGCCTTCTCAATGGTCCGTGTTGTGACCCCGGCGGCGTCGGCAAGGTTCTCCTGAGTGAGCCCAAACGTTTTGCGCAGCAGCTTTAGTGTCTTGGCGATGTGCTCGGGGTCCCGTTCCATAGTCTGCATGATCGCGCTCCGTTGGGTTAACGCAATCACCCTGACTTCAGGCGACGCCAATGTCCCCGAACGGCCCCCGAACGTGACCCGAAAAGCGTGACGCCAACGCTACACCGCGCCGGTAATCCAAAGGACCCCGAAGGACCCCAGTTCTGCCGTTGTTCTATAAAATCCGCCGAAAAACCCAATGTTTTCAAGGCTAGGTCTGGTGGGCGCGACAGGGATCGAACCTGTGACCCCCTCGGTGTGAACGAGGTGCTCTCCCGCTGAGCTACGCGCCCTCCGCTCGGCGGCCGTCCGGAAGTCGGGCCGAGCATGGCCCCACGGGGCGTCTCGCCCGCCGCGGGAGGCGTGTCTTTGATCCTTGGCGCGGGCCGCGTCAAGGCGGCGCAGGCGGCGAACGGCGGGCTTGCTTGACGGCGGGCGCGGGCGTGGCGAGGATGCTAATTAAGAATTACTCGCAAAAAGGTCCGGTCATGCCCCCTCTGCCTTCGCGTCGTTTGCTCCTTGCCGCCGCCGCCGTCGCCGCGCTCGGCGCCTGCAGCCGCCGCGAACCGGCCAAAGGCGCAAGCGTGGCGCAGGACGCCGACGCCCGCCACGTCAACGTCTACACCACCCGCCACTATGGTTCGGATCAGGCGGTCTATCGGCGGTTCACGGAGGAGACCGGCATCGAGGTCCGCGTCCTGGAGATCGGCGGGGCGGAGCTTTTCGACCGGCTTCAGACCGAGGGCGATCAGACCTCGGCCGATCTCATCGTCACCGTCGACGGCGGCGCATTGTGGCGGCTCGCCGATGCGAACCTGCTGCAGCCGGTGACGACGCCCGCGCTGCAGGCCGCAGCGCCCGCGCGCTTCCACGACCCCGACAATCGCTGGTGGGCGTTCGCGAAGCGGCTGCGCGTCATCGTGTACAACAAGCAATCTGTCGATCCTGTCATCTTACGGTCGATGGACGATCTCGCGCAGGCGCGCTTTAGAGGGCAGGTGTGCGCGCGCTCCTCGGCCAATACTTACAACCTCTCCATGCTCGCAGCGCGGATCGAGCGCGCGGGCGCCGAGAATGCGCGCGCGTGGGCGCGCGGGGTTGTGGAGAACTTCGCGCGTCCGCCGCAAGGCGCCGACACCGAGCAAATCCGCGCGGTCGCTGCAGGTCAGTGCCAAGTCGCGATCTCAAACCACTACTATCTCTTGCGCCTTGCGAAGTCGGACGACCCGGTCGATCGCGAGACGGCCGCAAAAGTCGGCATGTTCATTCCCGATCAGGACGGCCCTGGCGTGCATGTGAATATTTCCGGGGCCGGCATATCGGCGCACTCCCCGCGCGTGGCCCAGGCGACACGCCTGCTTGAGTTCTTGCTCTCTTCTGAGAGCCAAACGCTGTTTGCGAACTTGACCAATGAGTTTCCTGTGCGCCCGGATGTCGAGTTGACGCCGGAGCTCGCCGCGCTCGGCCGCTTCCACGAGGAGCAGATCCCGTTTGAAGCGCTCGGCAGGCGGCAAGCCGAGGCCGCGCGCATCTATGAGGAGGTCGGGTGGCGGTAGGCGATGCGACGACGACTGCATCCGCGCCCCTAGCCCGCCCACGCCGGCGGCGCGGCGCCTCGCCGGCCGTCGCCATCGCCTCGATCGCCGCCGCGCTCACCGCGGCGGTGATTTGCGTGGGACCGGCGCTTGCGATCCTGATCAGCGCCTTCACCGGCGCGCGCCCCGCGTTCGACGCGCTCCAGCAGAGCCTCTTTTTGGATTCCGCGGCGGGCACGATCGTGCTTGTCGCGCTCGGCGCGGGCGCTGCGACGCTGTTCGGCGCGCTCGCGGCGCTCATCGTCACGCTGATGCGGTTTCCGGGGCGGTCATTCTTTGAATGGCTCCTGGGGGCGCCGCTGGCGGCGCCGGCCTACGCCATCGCCTATTCCTATTCCTCGCTCACGTGGGCGGGAGGCCCGGTCCCCGTTCCGCTCACAGGAATCGCCGGCGCGGCCTTCGTCTACGCGGTCGGCTTTTACCCCTATGTCTATCTCGCCACGCGCGCGGCGCTCGTGGCGCAGTCGCCGAGCGCGCTCGATGCGGCGCGCACGCTCGGCGCATCGCCGCTGCGCGCGACCATGCAGGTGGCCTTGCCGCTCGCGCGGCCGGGCGTGGCCGCGGGCGCCGCGCTCGTCGCCATGGAGATCGCCGCCGACTATGGCGCGGCGGCCCATTTCGGCGTGCCGACCATCGCGACGGGAATCTTCCGCGCGCGCGGGCCGCATCAGGATGCCTTGCTCGGCAACCAGATGGCCGCGATCCTCTTGATCGCGGCGCTTGCGTTCCTGTGGCTTGAACGCGCCTCGCGCGGGCGGCGCGCCTTCGTCACGCGCGACGCCCAGGCCCGTCCGGGTCCGCGCTTCAGCGCGCCTTGGCCGTTCGCTGCGTTGGCGATCCTCGTGTGCGCCGCGCTCGTCTTCTTCGGCGCGCTTTTGCCGATGTCCTGGCTGGCGCGGCTGGCGATGCTCAATTCGAACGCCGATGTCGCAGCCCTCGTCGGTCCGCTGACGAACTCGATCGCGCTCGCCGCGATCGGCGCGGCGGCGACGCTGGTGCTGGCGGTCCTGATCGCGCGCACGGCGCGCGCCGGCGCCGTCGGCCGGTTCGCGGCGCTGTTCGCCGCGACGGGCTATGCTGCGCCCGGCGTGGTGATCGCGCTTGGCGCGCTCTCCGTCTACGGACTGATGCGCAGTCTCGGCTGGGTCGCGGGCCTCGGCGCGCCGGCTGCGCTCATGCTGCTGGTGTGGGCCTATGC
>JACAEE010000131.1 GCA_013389015.1 Hydrogenophilaceae bacterium
CCCTCGCATAGCGAGGGGAAGGCGCGGAACCCAGGACGCCAGCGCTCTGGGTTCCGGCTCTGCGCAGCGCTGCGCACTGCTCCGGCCGGAATGAGGGAGGAGTTGTTTCGGCGCGCGTTTGACGTTGGCGGCGCGAGGCGCCAGCACACCGCCTGAGCGTGGAGTATGAGCGTGGCGGTAGAAGCGGCAGTTGGGCATGGCGGTGAAGGCTTGGCGCTCGCGCCGACGGTGGCGCTGCTCGCCGCCGCGGTGATCGCGGTGCCGTTGTTCCGGCGCGTGGGGCTGGGATCGGTGCTGGGCTATCTCGCCGCGGGGCTGGCGATCGGGCCGTTCGGGATGGGGCTCTTCACCGACGCCGAGGCGATCCTGCACGTCGCGGAACTCGGCGTGGTGATGTTCCTGTTCGTGATCGGGCTCGAAATGCAGCCGCTGCGGCTGTGGTCGCTCAGGAGCGAGATTTTCGGGCTCGGCGCAACGCAAGTGGCCGCGTGCGGGCTCCTGCTCACGGGCGTGGCGATGCTGATGGGCTTCTCTGCGCCGGTGGCGTTCGTGGCGGCGTTCGGCTTCGTGCTCACGTCAACCGCCGTGGTGATGCAGATCCTCGACGAGCGCGCGGAGACGAACCTGCCGACGGGGCAGCGCGCGGTGTCGGTGCTGCTGCTCGAAGACCTCGCGATCGTGCCGCTCTTGGCGATCGTGGCGTTCATGGCGCCGGCGGGCGCCAGCGTGACATGGAGCGAACGGCTGATCGAGATCGGGATCGCCGTCGGCGCGATCGTCGGGATCGTGGTGGCGGGGCGGTATCTGCTCAATCCGCTGTTCCGGGTGCTGGCGGCGGCGCGGGCGCGCGAAGTGATGACGGCGGCCGCGCTCCTGGTGGTGCTGGGCGCGGCCTATGTGATGCAGCTCTCGGGCCTGTCGATGGCGATGGGGGCGTTCCTCGCGGGCGTGCTGCTGTCTGAATCGGTGTTCCGGCACCAGCTTGAAGCCGATATCGAGCCGTTCCGCGGGATTCTGCTCGGGCTGTTCTTCATGGGCGTCGGCATGGCGCTGCAGCTCGACGTCGTGGCCGCGCACTGGCCGCTGATCGCGCTGCTCGTGCTCGCGTTTATGGTGGTGAAGTCGCTTGCGGTCTATGGCATCGCGCGCGCGTTCAAGGCCGATCATGGCGAAGCGCTGACGCGCGCGGCGATGTTCGCGCAGGGCGGCGAGTTCGCGTTCGTGCTCTATTCCGGCGCGGCGGATGTGGGCGTGATCGATGCGCAGACGCGCGCGCAGCTCACCGCGGCGGTGATCATCTCGATGGCGCTGACGCCGCTTCTGGTGCTGCTGCTGCGGGCGATCGCGCCGAAGGCGGAAGAAAACATGGACGGCGTCGAGCGCGTGCAGGAAGGGCTGACGGGCAGCGCGCTGATCATCGGTTTCGGGCGCTTCGGGCAGGTGGTGAGCCAGCCGCTGCTCGCACGCGGGGTGGAGGTGGCGATCATCGACAACGACACCGAGATGATCCGCGCGGCGGCCGATTTCGGGTTCAAAGTCTATTACGGGGACGGCACGCGCGCCGACATTCTGCATGCGGCGGGCGCGGGGCGGGCGAGGATCATCCTCGTGTGCGTCGACAAGGGCGAGCAGGCCGTGCGCATCGTCAAGCTGATCAAGGAGGAGTTTCCGCTCGCCAACGTGTTCGCGCGCGCGTTCGACCGCGGCACCACGATCGAGCTCGTGCATGCGGGCGTGGATTACCAGATCCGCGAGACGCTGCGCTCAGCCAACGAGATGGGCGCGGCGGCGCTCAATTTCCTCGGCGTGCAGGAGGAGGAGGTGCAGGAGATCGCCGACGATCTCAAGCGCCGCGACGAGGAGCGCCTCTCGCTCCAGCTCACCGGCGACATCTATTCCGGACGCCAGCTCCTGCTCGGGAATATTCCGCGTGCGGAGGAAGAGAGGGTTGGGGATTAGGGAGCAGGGAATGGGGAATAGGGAGTAGGAATAGGGCGTCCTTCTCCCGCATGGGCGGGAGAAGGTGGCGCGTAGCGCCGGATGAGGGTGGGGTGTGCAGACTGAGGCGCGCCCCCTCATCCGTCCCCGCTTGCGCGGGGACACCTTCTCCCCCTCGCGGGGGAGAAGGGAATCCTCCTTCAGCCCTACGCCCTATTCCTACTCCCTATTCCCTAGTCCCCAGTCCCCAGTCCCTACGCCGCTTTGCACTCGGCGCAGAGGCCGGTGGCTTCGATCATGGTGCGCTTGATCTCGAAGCCGTCGCGCGCGGCGGCCTCGCCGAGATCGACGAGGGCGTGGCCGGCGTCGAATTCCTCGGCGTGGCCGCAGCGGTCGCAAATGAGGAAGATCGTGGAGCGGCCGCAGGCGCCGACGTCGCAGGCGACGAAGGCGTTCAGGCTCTCGATGCGATGCACCAGGCCGAGCTTCATCAGGAATTCGAGCGTGCGGTAGATCGTCGGCGGCTTGGCGTCGCCGCCGAGCTTGGCGAGCAGATCATAGGCCTTCGCCGGCGCGTGCGCCTGCGTCAGCAATTCGAACACCTGCCGGCGCAGCGGCGTGAATTGCTCGCCGGCGGCGGCGCAGACGCGCTCGGCTTCGCGCAGCAGGCGCGCTTTTTCGCGGGCGGTGTGGGCGTGGGCCATCAGCGGCATCATCGCAGGAATTCCCAGGCAAGAAAAGAACAGCTCCGGAACGGGGGCGCCGGCGCCGGCCCCGTCGCACGGTACGTTATCTTGTCACGTAGGATGTTATACTATACGTCCATCACCGGCGCCATGCCAGGGGATGGCGGGCGCGGGGAACAATCGGAGCTGCGCGATGAGACGGATCATGACCTCGGCGGCCGCGGCGGCGCTGTGCGCGCCGGGGCTGATGTTCGGGCCCCAAGCGCTGGCCCAGGAGGCGACCCGGGCGGAAGCGCAGCGGGTCCAGGAGGAGGAGCCGATCATCGTCACCGCCCCGCTCGACCGGGCGCGCGGCGACGTCGCCCAGGGCGTGGTCGTGTTGGACGCCGAAGCGATCCTGGAAGCGCCGATCGGGGGCCTCGGCGAAACGCTGGAAAGCGAGCCGGGGATCGCGTCGAGCTTCTTCGCCGGGGGCGCCTCGCGGCCGATCATCCGCGGGCTCGGCGAAGACCGGGTCCGGATCCTGTCCAACGGCGTCGGCGTGATCGACGCCTCCGCCGTCAGCCCCGACCATGCGGTGGCGGCCGAAGGGCTCGAAGCCGAGCGGATCGAGGTGCTGCGCGGGCCGGCGGCGCTGGCCTATGGCGGCAACGCCGTCGGCGGCGTCATCAATGTGATCGATGGGCTGATCGCGGAAGCGCCGGCCGAGGCGGGATTCTCCGGCAAATATTATGCGGGCGTCGCGACCGGGCTTGAATCGGAAGCGGCGGCGGGCGGCGTCGGCTATGCGCAGGGGCCGCTTGTGGCGCGCCTGGAGGCGTTCACGCGCAGCGCGGACGATTACGACATTCCCGGCTACGCCGATGCGCACGCCGAAGACGAGATCGCGGAAGGCGCGGATCCCGCGGACTTCGCCTTTGGGACGGCGCCGAACAGCTTCGCCGAGGCGGACGGCGCGTCGCTCGGCGTATCGCTGGTGGGCGAGCACGGATTCATCGGCGCCTCGGTGCGGCGGTTCGAGACGCTCTACGGCATTCCCGAAGGGTCGCACGCGCACGAGGGCGAAGAGGAAGAAGAAGAGGACGCGATCTTCGCCGGGCCGCGGATCGATCTGGAGCAGACGCGCATCGATGTGCGCGGCGGGATCGAAGGCGATTTCCTCATCTTCGATCGCGCGCACGCGGCGTTCGCGCATGTCGATTATCAGCACCAGGAGATCGAGCCGACAGGCGAGGCGGCGACGCTGTTCACCAATGACGGCTGGGAAATGCGCGTGGAGGCGCATCAGCGCGAGGCGGCGCTGGCGGGCGGGAGGCTCTCGGGCGCATGGGGCTTTTCAGCGTTCGAAAAGGATTTCACGGCGGGCGGCGAGGAGGCCTTCATCACGCCGACGACGACGGAGGAGTTCGGCGGGTTCGGCGTGCAGAGCTTCACGCTCGGCCAGTTCGGGCTTGAGGGCGGCGCGCGCTATGATCGCCGCACGCTCGACAACGCCGTCGCCGGCGAACGCGCATTCGACCTGATCAGCGTTTCGGCGTCGGGCTCGTGGCGGCCTGATCCGCGCTTCTTCCTGGGGCTGACGCTGGCGCGCACCGAACGGGCGCCGACGGAGACGGAGCTGTTCGCCGACGGGCCGCACCTGGCGACGGCGGCGTACGAGGTGGGCGATGCGAGCCTCACCGAAGAGATCGCGCAGACGGCGGAGCTGACGGCGCGCTGGCGGGCGGCCGGATTCCGCGCCGAGGCCAGCATCTACCAAGCGGCGTTCGAGGATTTCATCGCGCTCGTTCCCACGGGCGCAGTCGTGGACGAGCTGCCCGTCTTCCAATTCGTGCAGGCGGACGCGACGTTCGAGGGCGGGGAAGTGGAGATCGGGGCGGACCTGTTCGAGGCGCTGGGCGTCTCGTTCTCGGGCGATGCGGCGTACGATTGGGTGGCGGGCGCGTTCGATGCAGGCGGGGATCTGCCGCGCGTGCCGCCGCGCACGCTGACGCTGGGGCTCGCCGCCGAGCATGCGCGCTTCGGGGCGCGGGTCGAGTGGCGGCGGGTCGACGCGCAGCGCGACGTCGCCGCGTTCGAGGCGCCGACGGAGGGCTATGCGCTGCTCAACGCGCAGCTGACGTTCTCGCCGTTCGACTCCGAGGCGATCAGTTTCCTGATCGACGGGCGCAACCTGACGGACGAAGAAGCGCGCGTGCACACAAGCTTCACCAAAGATGCGCTGCCGCGGCCGGGCGCGAGCGTGCGGTTCGCGGTGCTGGGGCGATTCTGAGGGCTGTGGATAAAAACCGGCGCTTCGATCGGCAGAGAAAAAATAATCCTCGCTGATTCAACACGCTCCAGCGCACGGGGGCAAAAATGAAACTTCTTAAGTGCGAAGGGAGATTCTTAATCGATTCTGACGGGATCGTGTGCATGACGGCTCGGGAGGCAAACTCGCGCCAAGAATTAACCGTGTTAATTCAACGCGCTCTAGCGCACGGGCACAGTCGGGCCATGACCGCAATTTAATCTCATGGCCGCGGAGAGCCTTAAGGCCCATCTTGCCTCACTTCCCGGGCGCCGCCGCCCGGTTCTCGCAGGCGCTTCATTTTGGAACTTTACGAGAACATTCGATTCAGGCATGTTCGGAACATTCGTAGAACATGCTGAACGGGGACGTAAGGATGAGCACGGTGATTTTCCGCGGGGCTTCGGGGCGGCTGCACAAGTTCAGCGTGTTGCGGCCCGGGGCCAAGTTCGCCGCCGCGCCGGCGGTCTATGCGTTCGCGCGGCCGGTGATCGGGGCGGGCGCGTGGGCGCCGGTGTTCCTCTCGCGCACGGCCAATCTGCAGGCGCGGATGGCGCGGCACGAGCGCTGGGAAGAGGCGCAGCGCCTCGGCGCGACGCACATCCTGGTGCATCAGCGCGAAGAGCGCGACGTGCGCGAATTCGTCGAAGCCGATCTCTTGGCGACGCTGAAGCCGGTGCTGAACGCGCCCGTGCTCGACGCCGAGCCGGTGGTGGAGGAGGTCGAGTTCGGCCGGCCGCGCCTCGTGTGGGCGGCGTAACGTCCCCCGCAAGCGGCTTCGACCTTCTGGTTTCCGGATCGCGCGTTCCGCGCGTCCGGAATGAGGAAGAGGCGGCCGCGAACACGGCGCCAGAGCGCACTCATGTCAGAGCCCGAGTTGGCGTGCGGCGAGGTCGCGCATGATTTCTTCGCTGCCGCCGCCGATCGCGTTGACGCGGACTTCGCGGTAGATGCGCTCGACGCGCGAGCCGCGCATGTAGCCGGCGCCGCCCATCACTTGCACCGCTTCGCGGGCGCAGAATTCGAGCGTCTGCGTCGCCTGGACCTTCAGCAAGCAGAGATCGGCGACGGGGGTTTCGCCCTGCATCACGCGCCAGGCGCAATGCTCGAGATAGGCGGTCGTCGCGTTCACGCGCTGCACCATCTCCGCGATCTTGTGGCGGATGACCTGGTGGTCGGCGAGGCGCTTGCCGAAGGTCTTGCGCGTCTGCGCCCAGGCGGCGGCGTCCTCGATGCAGACGCGGGCCGAGGCGGTGCAGCCCGACGCCATGCCGAGCCGCTCGCCGTTGAAATTGCGCATGATGCCGGCGAAGCCCTGGTTCTCCGCGCCGATCAGATTCTCCGCCGGGACTTCGACGTCGTCGAAGAAGATCTGCGCGGTGTCGGACGCCCACCAGCCTTGCTTCTTCAGGCTCGTGCGCGTCACGCCCTTGGCGTCGAGCGGGATGAGCAGGAGCGAGACGCCGCCGGCGCCCGGCCCGCCGGTGCGCACGGCGGTGGTGGCCCAGTGCGAGGTCATGCCGCCGGTGATGTACATCTTGGCGCCGTTGACGATGTAGCGATCGCCGCGGCGCTCGGCGCGGGTGGCGATGTTGGCGACGTCGGAGCCGGCGTCGGGCTCGGTGATGGCGAGCGAAATCTGCTTCTCGCCGCGCAGCACGGGCGGGGCGACGGCGCGCTTCATCTCTTCGGTCCCGATCGCGAGAATCGGCGGCAGGCCGATGCCGTGCACCATCAGCGCGGCGGTCACGCCGCCGGCGCCGATGCGGGCGAGCTCCTCGCTCGTCACGATGCCATGGAAGCGGTCGAAGCCTTCGCTCCAGCCGCCATATTGTTCGGGATAGCCGGCGCCGAGGAGGCCGAATGCGCCGGCCTTGCGGAACGCCTCGCGCGGGACATGGCCGGCTTCGTCCCATTCGGTCGCGAACGGCATGAGTTCGCGTTCGACGAATTTGCGCAGCGAATCGCGCCAGGCGAGATGGGTGTCGGTGAGGAAGGGCGAGGGCGGGCGAAGCGCGTCGAACGTCAAGGCGCCGGTGGGTGCGGGCATGGTTTCCTCCGGGCGCGAGGCTTGCGCGCGCGGGGCGGCGAGGCAAGCGGCGCCGTAGCGTCGCGCGCTCTGCCTCCCCCTAGGGGGAGGCAGGAGGGGGTCGGCGCCGACCGAGCGACACTCGCCGCTCAGCCCCCCTCTCACTCCCCCTTGCAGGGGGAGCAGTCCCCAAGGCTTGCGCGACCGCTTGCGCGCGCCGCGCTCAGTTCGCGCC
>JACAEE010000153.1 GCA_013389015.1 Hydrogenophilaceae bacterium
CCTTGGCGTCGCCTTCGCCGACGCGACGGCCGCGCTTGCGAGCTTCGCCGGCGTGCGCCGCCGCCTGGAGACGGTCGGCGAAGCCGGCGGCGTCACGGTGATCGACGATTTCGCGCACAATCCCGACAAGATCGCCGCTTCGCTTTCCACGCTGCACGCGTTTCCGGGCCGGCTGCTGCTCATGTTCCAGCCGCATGGCTACGGGCCGTTGCGCCTGATGGGCAAGGAGCTGATCGCCGCCTTCGCCGACGCGATGCGCGAGGAGGATGTGCTGTTCATGCCCGATCCGGTCTATTTCGGCGGCACGGTCGATCGCAGCGTCGCCAGCGCCGACATCGCCGCCGGGATCGTCGCGCGCGGACGCAAGGCGCGCGCCCTGGCCACGCGCGCCGAATGCGGCGCCGCCATCCTCGCGCTCGCGCGTCCGGGCGATCGCATCGTCGTCATGGGCGCGCGCGACGACACCTTGTCCGAGTTCGCGTCCGAGCTTCTGCGCGAACGAAGCGCCGCTTTGGGCGCGCCGGCGCCGTGACGGCGCAATAAGACGCGCCGTCTCCGCTTCGCTGCGCTCGAATTGCGAGGCGAGAAAGCTGCGGCTGCGCGCGCCGCTCGGATCGGCGCGCCGCGCCCGTGCGCGGTTCAGCCTGACGTATAGCCGGGGCCGCCGCCGCCGCCGGGCGGTCCCCCGCCGCCGCTGTCGCGGAACGGCTCGAGCGGCCGGCGCGGCGCCGGCGGACGGCGCATTTCCGGCAGCGACACCACCTCGATCGCGTCGACGATGTCGTCCGCCGCCGCGAGCGCGCGACTGACGGAATCGCAGCCTTCATATTCGCCCATCGCCTGCTGGATCGCGCTGTCGATCTGGCCGATCTCGGCGCCTTCCATGGCCGAGCGCACCATCGCCAGGGCCTCCTCATAGCTCGGGCAGGTCACGGCCGCTTGCAGCGGCGCCTCGAGCGCAGGCGCCGTGGCCGCCATCGCCGGCTCGGAGTCCGGCCCCCCGAGCAGATCGGGATAATCCGCGACGTCTTCGGAAGGGGGCGCGGCCGCTTCCTCGGCCGGCGCTGCGGCGGGCGGCTTGCGCTCGATGCCGTCGGCCGCCGCCACGGCGGCCAGCGCCAGGAGCCCCGCCGTCGCGCCGCCGAACACCGCCAGGAAATCCGCTCGCACGCTCATGTCGCTGCCCGCCCGCTGGTCAGTTGCAGCTTGACTTAACGAATTATCAACCAATTTGGTCAAACGAAAATTTCGCGATTCGCGCGTTTTGGCGCCGGTGCGTCCCCGGCGCCGCATGTCGCGTCACGCCGCGGTCTCGCGTCGCTCCAAGGCGCGGCGTCAGGAATCGCCGGCGAAGCGGTCGAGCAGCCGGCGCAGATATTCGCGCTCGGTTTCGGGCCGGCGCGGATCCTGCGCGCGCCGGCGCAGTTCGTCGAGGATCTCGCGCGAGCGCGCGCGCTCCATGTCCGCCGGGATTTGCGTGTCGCCGCCGTCGCCGACGCCGCCGCGCGTGCGCCCGAGCGGGTCGCGCTCGCCGCCGGCTTGGCCCTCGCCTTCGCGCCCGCCTTGGGCGTCCTCGGCGCGCCGCGCGCTTTCGTTGGCGAGGTCCTGCGCGCCTTGCCGCAGCCGCCGCAGCGCTTCCTCCTGGGCGTTGGCGGCCTCATCGAAATCGCCGCGCCGCAGCGCCTGTTCGGCTCGGCGCATCGCCCGCTCGGCGTCGCCCAGCGCCTGGCGGCCTTCCTCGGCGCCGGAGCGCGAGGCCTGGCGCCGCGCATCATTGAGGCGGTCGCGAATGTCGCCCTGGCGCTCCGCCAGCCCCTGGCCGCGTCCCTGCTGATTTCGCCCCTGGCCCTGCTGGCCGCCGTCGCCCTCATCGGTCTGTTCTTCGCCCTGAGCGCCGCCCTGGGCCTGGCTTTGCGTCTCGTCATTGAGCGCGCGCTGTTCGGAGATGGCCTCGCCGAGATCGTCGACGCTCTCGCTGAGATCGTCATCGTCCTGCGACTGCCCGCCTTGGCCCGGCTGGCTTTGGCCGCCCTGCGCCAGCTGCACGTCGAGATTGGCGAGGATGCCGGCGAGCTGCTGCATGAGCGCCGCCGCTTCTTCAGTGCGTCCTTCGCGCGCCAGCCGCTCGATTTCATCGAGCACGTCCTGCAGGTCTTGTCCCGAGAGCTCGGTCTGTTCCTGCGTGTCTTCCTGCGTCTGCGGCGTGCCCTGGCGCATCGCTTCCTGCACCAGCGCCTGCAGATAGGCGTCCATCGCCTGGCGCAGCGCCTCGGCGAGCTGCGCGATCCGCTCCGGCGGCGCGCCGTCGCGCAGCGCCTCCGCCATCGCCTGCTGGGCCAGCTCCAGACGCCGGCGCGCGTCGGCGGCGCCGCCATATTCCGCGCGCAGCGCCGTGCGCCAGAGGGTGTCGGCGGCGAGATCGGTCTCCTCGATCTCTCCGGCGTTCTCAAGTTCCGAGTGCGCGAGCGCGAGGCCGAGAAACACGGCGCGGTCGGCGAAATAGCCGTCCTCCGGCCGCATCAGCAGCGCGTCGAGGAAGCGCACGGCGCGGCGGATCGCGGCCGGCGCGCGCTCGATGCGCGGGTCCTGATCATCGGTGCGCACGACGAGCTCTTCCTGTCCGGTGAGGATGTCGCGTGCGGGCAAGGCGGCGGGGCCGCCGGGCGCGGGCCGCGCCGGCGCATAGGGCCGCCGCTCCCACAGGATCATGCGCCGGATCTCGATCGCCGCCAGCGCCAAGGGCTGCAGGAAGAGCTTCTCGGGCAGCGTCACACGCACCGGCGCGCTCACGCCTTCCTGGCCGAGCGCGTCGCGCGCCACCACTTGGGCGTAGACGTCGAGCCCGGCGTAGGGATGCGCGGCGAGATCGATTTCGACCTCGTCCTCAGCCTCGCGCGGATCGCCGGCGGGGCCCACGACGGGCGTATCGACGGGCGCGGCGTCTTTCAGCCCTTCGGGCGGCGCGACCGGCCGCACCCGCAGCACGACTTCGCGCACGCCGTAATCGTCCCGCGCCCGCCAGGCGAAGCGCCCGCGCTCGTTTTCCGCGATGCTCAAGGGCTCGGTGAACGCGATGTGCGGGCGCGCGTCGGGACCGGGCGCGATCCGCCAGAACGCCCGCTCGCGGAAACGCACCACCGAGAGCCGCCCGGCCGCTTCGATGTCGAGCTGCGCTTCATAGGCGCCGTCCGCGGCGCGCGCGAAGCGCACCCGCGTACGGCCTTCGGCGGTCCGGTAGGACAAAACCGGCGCCCCGCGCGGCCCGGTCACGCGCACCGTCGCCTGCATCCGCGGCGGCGCGGCGATCGTCTCGCCCAGCCGGTCGGAGAGCGAGATCGGCGCAGCCCCGGTATAGGTCGCCGGCGTCAGCCACGCCTCGATCTGCATCGGCTGGTCGCCCAAGAGCGGCCCGGGATCGGGAAAGAAGCCCTGCGCCAGCCGCCCGGGCGCCGCCGGCCCTGCGGCCGCGCCCGCGAGCACCAGCGCGATCAGCGCCGCATAGCGCAGCCGGTAGGGATCGGCCGCGTTCCAGCCCGGCCGCGCCGGCTTGGCCCTGGCGGTCCGCGCCCGCCCGATCGCGCGCTCCTGCTCGATCCGCCAGAGCGCCAGCCCGGCGGGATCGAGCTGGGCGGGGCGGTCTTCCAGCGCCTCGAACGCGCCCAGATCGAGGCCGGAATC
>JACAEE010000161.1 GCA_013389015.1 Hydrogenophilaceae bacterium
CAACGCCGCGGCGGCGTAGGCGCGCACGCGCGGCGCCTGCTCGCCGGCTTCGGCCGAAGCGGCGGTGCCCGCGCGCGCGCGCGCCACGATCCCCTGCACGATCGCCGCGACGCGGAACAGGTTGTAGGCTTGGTAGAAGCTCAAGCGCTCGATCGGCGCGCGCCCGGCCCGCTCGCAATAGCGCGCGACATAAGCTTCAAGCGTGGGAACGCCGAGCGCGGCGAGATCGGCGCCGTCGAGCGTGCCGCGCGGATCGCTGCCGGCGGGGCGATACCATTCCATGGCGTGATAGGTGAGATCGCCCAGCGGATGGCCGGTGGTGGAGAGCTCCCAGTCGAGCACGCCGACGACGCGCGGTTCACGCGGATGGAACAGGAGATTGTGGAACGAATAGTCGCCGTGGATGAGCCGGGTCTCTTCGTCCGGCGGGATCGCGCCGGGCAGCCAGGCGATCAGCTTCTCCATTTCGGGAACATCGTCGGTCCGCGAGGCGTCATATTGCTTCGACCAGCGCGCGATCTGGCGCGCGAAATAGTTTCCCGGGCGGCCGAAATCTTCGAGGTCCAGCGCTGCGAGATCGAAGCTGTGCAGTCGCGCCAGCGTCTCATTGGCGGAATCGAACGCTGCGGCGCGCTCTGCGCACTTGAGATCGGGCATCGTGCAATCGCTGAAGATGCGCCCCTCGATATGCGCCATCACGTAGAACGGCGCGCCGATCACGTCTTCGTCGGCGCAATAGGCGAGCGTCTCGGGCACGGGAAACCCCGCCTGTCCCAGCGCCTGCATGACGCGGAACTCGCGATCGATCTGATGCGCGGACGCGAGGAGCTGGCCGAACGGCTTGCGCCGGAGCACATAGGCGCGATCGGGCGTGGTGATGAGATAAGTCGGATTGGACTGGCCGCCGGCGAATTGCCGGATGCCGAGCGGGCCGGCGAAGCCCTTCACCGCGCGGCCGAGGAACGCTTCGAGCGCGCGCGCGTCGAGCGCGTGGCCCTCTCGCACCTCGCCCACATCGCCCAGATATTTCTTGAGCGCGCTCACGGGATTCCGCCGTCGAGCTGCAGCACGGCGCCGGTGGTGTAGCTCGAAGCGTCGCTGGCGAGATAGAGCGCGGAGGTGACGATCTCCTCGGGCCTGCCGATGCGGCCGACGGCGGATTCGATGGTCTTGTCGAGCTCCTCGCGCCAGGACTTGGCGATGTCGGTCCAGAAGGGCCCCGCCATGATGGCGTTGACGCGAACGTGGGGGCCGTATTCCAGCGCCAGCGCCTTGGTCACCGCATTGAGCGCGGCCTTGGCGCCGGCATAGACCGCGAACGGCGCGAGCGGACGGATCGCGCCGGTCGAGGTGATGTTGATGATCGAGGCGGGCGCGCCGCGCTCCTTCATGCGCTGCCCGATCAGGGCGGAGAGCCGGAACGGGCCCTTGAAATTCACGTCCACGGTCTTGTCGAACAGATCTTCGGTGACGTCGATCGCGCGCGGGGCGGTGGGCGCGATGCCGGCGTTGTTGATCAGGATGTCGAGCTTGCCGAACGCGGACCAGGCCGCTTCGGCGACGCCGTCGAGTTCATCCCAGCGGCCGACATGGGCGGCGAGCGCGATCGCGCGGCCGCCCGCCGCCTTGATCTCGTCGGCCGCCGCCTCGCACTGATCGAGCTTGCGGCTGGCGATGACGACGTCGGCGCCGAGCGACGCCAGCCCCTTCGCCATCGCCAGCCCGAGCCCGCGGCCGCCGCCGGTGATGAGCGCGGCTTTGCCTTTGAAGTCGAAATAGCCGGACATGCGGCGGACGCGCTCAGTCGAGATGATAGATCCGCGCGGCGTTGCCGTGCAGGATCTTGGCGATGTCCGCTTCCGCCACGCCCTTGAACGCGATTTCGATATAATCCTTCGGGTGGATCGCCGACGTCGCCGGGCCCGGACTCATGCTGGTCGGGTGCGGGAAATCGGTCTCGTAGAGGATGTTGTCGGCGCCGAGGATGTCGATCGCCGGCTTCAGGGTCTCGCGTTCGAACCAGAAGGAGCCGTAGATCTGACGCTTGAAGAACTCGCTGGGCTTCAGCTTGTATTCCGGGTTTTCCTTGTGCGCGCCGCAGTTCAGCCACTGATAGTCGAGGCTGGCGAGCAGATAGGGAATCCAGCCGACGCCGCTTTCCACGACGACGAAATTGAGCTTCGGATATTTATGGCAGACGCCGCCGCAGGTGAGCTGCGAGATGACGGCGGCGAGATCGAGCGAGAACAGCGCGCCCATGGATGCGAACGCGGCGTGCTGGCCGATGCGTTCATGCATCATGTCGAAATACCACATGTCGCCGGCGCCGACGTGGAAATTGACGGCGAGCCCCATCTCCTGCGCCGCGGCCCAGAGCGGATCCCATTCCGGCGCCGTGAGCTTCGGCAGGTTCCACGCCTCCGGCTCGCCGCACATGACCACGCCCTTGTGGCCCATCTTGGCGGCGCGCTCCATTTCCTTGATCGTGGCTTGCACATCCCAGAACGGCAGCGCGGCCTGCGCGATGAGGCGCTTCTTGTCCGCGCTCGCCCATTCAGAGAGCCAGTCGTTATAGGCCTGCACGCAGAGCAGCATGAGCTCGTGATCGCCGAGGCCGAGGAAGCGGCCGGCGCCGAAGCCTGCGACGTTCGGATAGAGCACCTGCGCATAGATGCCGTACTCGTCCATGCGCTTGAGACGCGCGGGCGCGTCATAGAGCGCGGGATCGACGAGTTCGAGTTTCTTCGGGCGCTTGGGCGGATACTCATGCCAGCCGGCCATCGCGGCGCCGGCGGCCGCGCCCGTGCGCTCGGAGCCGAAGAACCACGCGTCCTCCTGCATCTTCTCGTCCCATTTCACGTGGGGGACCTTGTCGCCGTACTTCTTCACCGACACGCGCGAGGTCCAAAGGTCGTAGGGCTCGATCACGTGCGTATCGGCGTCGATGACCTTGTGCCGGTCTGCAAGACGTTGGGGCTGTTGGGTTGCGAGCGCGCTCACGCCGTCTTCCTCCGCTGCTGTGTTGAGATGCGGGCGCTCGGGCTTGGCGTCCGTCTGCTGTTCTTGGCGCGCCAAGCCCATATTCGGGCCTGGCATAATTTATGATGACGATTATCAGGAATAATGCAAGTGGAAAGTTGCGCCTCAAAGCCCCAGGGCGGCGCGGGCGAGGATGTTGCGCTGGACCTCGCTCGATCCGCCGAAAATCGTCCAGGCGCGGGCGTTGAGATAGCGCGCCGTCGGCGTCAGCGCCCATTCGGGGCCGACGCCGGGCGCATTGGCGCCTGGCGTGAGCGCGTCGCGCTGGTCCGGCGCGGCGTAGTGCCCGATCGCCTCGATCGCGAGCTCGGTCACGCGCTGCAGCATTTCCGAGCTTGCGAGCTTGAGCGACGATGCGGACGCATCGCCGATCGATCCGCGCGTGGAGAGTTCGGAGACGATGCGGCGCTCCGTCCATTCCATGGCGGTGAGTTCGCAATCCAGGCTCGCAAGCTTTCGCGCAAAGCTCGGATCGCGCAGAAGCGCGCCGCCTTCAAAGGCTTCCTTCCCCGCGATCTCCTTGACCCGATTGAACAGCGCCCGCACCCGCGCGCTCGCCGCGCCGCCGCCGCGTTCGAACTCGAGGAGATATTTCGCGACTTTCCAGCCGCCGTTCTCCTCGCCGACGCGATTGGCGAGGGGGATGCGGACATTGTCGAAGAAGCACTGGTTCACTTCGTGCTCGCCCGACAGCGAGATGATCGGTTTCACCGAGAGCCCCGGCGTCGCCATGTCGAGCAGCAGGAACGTGATGCCCGCCTGCGGCTTGCCTTCGCTTGATGTGCGCACGAGCAGGAACATCCAGTTCGCGAAATGCGCGTGCGTCGTCCAGATCTTCGAGCCGTTGACGACGTAATGATCGCCGTCGCGCTCGGCGCGGCATTGGAGCGAGGCCAGATCCGAACCCGATCCCGGTTCGGAATAGCCTTGGCACCAATAATGCTCGCCCGAAAGAATCCGCGGCAGGAAATAGTCCTTCTGCGCTTCGGTTCCGCAACCCATCAGGACGGGCCCGCACATCTGCAGGCCCATCGCCGGAAGGACCGGGGCGTCGGCCTCCGCGCATTCGCTCCAGAAAATGTAGCGCTGCACCTCGCTCCAGCCCGGGCCGCCATGTTCTTTCGGCCAGGACGGCGCGACCCAGCCCTTCTCGTACAGGATCTTGTGCCAGCGGCGATTGAGCGAGGCGTCGGCGAACACGCCGGCCTGCTTCTGCGAGTCCGCGCGCAGGTCGGGCGTGAGCTTCTCATCGAGAAACGCCCGCACTTCGTCCCGGAATGCGCGGTCTGCGGGGGCGAGCGCGATGTCCATAAGTTCATCCCGCCTTGCGCAGCGGATGGGGATCGGAGGCGGCGTGCTTGCCGAGCTCCAGGCGCGCGATGGTGCGTGCGTGCACTTCGTCCGGGCCGTCGGTGATGCGGTGGATGCGGTTGTCCGCATAGAGCTGCGCGAGGCCGAAATCTTCGGTGACGCCGCCCCCGCCATGGGCCTGGATCGCGTCATCGATGATGCGGCAGGCGATGCGCGGCGCGGCGACCTTGATCATCGCGATCTCGCCGCGCGCGCTCTTGTTGCCGACAGTGTCCATCATGTACGCGGCTTTGAGGCAAAGAAGCCGGCACATCTCGATATCGATGCGCGCTTCCGCGATGCGCTGCTCCCACACCGAATGCTCGGCGATGGTTTTGCCGAAGGCTTTGCGCGAAAGAAGCCGCTTGCACATCTTCTCCAGCGCGACTTCGGCCGCGCCGATAATGCGCATGCAATGGTGGATGCGGCCGGGGCCCAAGCGGCCCTGCGCGATCTCGAAGCCCCGGCCCTCGCCGAGCAGCAGATTCTCCACCGGCACACGCACATTTTCCAGCAGCACCTGGCCGTGGCCGCCATGGCTGGCGTGATCGAAACCGAAGACGGGCAGCATGCGTTCGATCTTCACCCCGGGCGTCTTCGTCGGGACGAGGATCATGCTCTGCTGGCTGTAAGCGCGCGCGGACGGATCGGTCTTGCCCATGACGATCAGAATCTCGCAGCGCGGATGGCCGACGCCGGAGGACCACCACTTGCGCCCGTTGATCACGTAGTGATCGCCGTCCCGCTCGATACGGGTCTCGATGTTCGATGCGTCCGAAGACGCCACCGCCGGCTCCGTCATCAGGAAGGCCGAGCGGATCGCGCCCTCCATCAGCGGCTTCAGCCATTCGTCCTTCTGCGCGCGCGTCCCATAGCGCTGCAGCACCTCCATGTTGCCGGTGTCGGGCGCCGAGCAATTGAACACCTCCGACGAGAAGCCGACGCGCCCCATGATCTCGGCGAGCGGCGCGTAGTCGAGATTGGAGAGCCCGGGATGGTCGAAGACGAACGTGTCATCGACGTGCGCATGGCCGTGCGAGGGCGGCATGAACATGTTCCAGAGGCCCGCCGCCTTCGCCTTCTTTTTCAGCTCATCGACGATCGGCACGGCCTTCCAGCGGTCGCCCTCGGCCTCCTGGCGATGATAGGTCTCCAGGTTCGGATAGACGTGCTCGGCCATGAAGGCCTCAAGGCGCGCGCGCCACTCCCGGCTCCGCTCGGATGGTTCGAAATTCACGCGCGCCTCCCTATTTATGATGATCTTGATCATAAATTATCCGGAACGCAAGCCCGCCTGCGCCGGCGCCGCCTAGACCGGGCGCCCGGCGAGGAACCCGCCGTCGATGGCCACGATCGCCCCCGTCATGAAGGCCGACTCGTCCGAGGCCAGAAAAACAGCAAGTTTTGCAATCTCTTCCGGCTGCGCCCAGCGTCCGAGCGGGTGGGTCTTGCCGATCCGCTTGGCCGCGTCCGGGTGCGCCAGGAGACCCGCCGTCAGCGGCGTCTCCACCGACCCCGGCGCGATCGCATTGATGCGGATTCCGAACTTGGCGCAGTCGAGCGCAAGCGCCTTGGTCAGCCCCACGACCCCATGCTTGGAGGCGACATAGGCGACGTGATCGGGGACGGCGACCTCGCCCGCCACCGACGCGATATTGATCACAGCGCCCGGCTTCCCCGCCTTCGCCAGCCGCGCAATCGCCTGCTGCGCGCAGATGAAGGCGCCGGTCAGATTGATGTCGATCACGCGGCGCCAATCGGCGACGGAGATCTCCCAAGGCGGGCGACGATCGCCGACGCCCGCGCAATTGACCAAGATGTCGACGGCGCCGAATGCGCGTTCGGCGGCGTCGAACGCCGCCGAGACGGCGGCTTCATCCGTGATGTCGCAAACGAACGCCGACGCCGCTGCGCCGATGAGCGCGGCGGTCTCGCGCGCGCCTCCTTCGTCCCGATCGACAACCGCGACGCGCGCGCCCTCCTCCGCGAACGCGTGCGCGATGGCGCGCCCGATGCCGCTGCCGGCGCCGGTGATCAGAGCCGCACGGCCCGCGAGTTTCACGACTCACGCCTCCAGAATGACGACGGCCGAGAGCCCCGGCGCGCCATAGACTTGGCTGTAGCCGATGCGCGCGTCCGCAACCTGCCGATCGCCGGCGCGGCCGCGCAATTGCTGCACGTTCTCATAGACCTGACGCAGGCCGGATGCGCCGACCGGCTCGCCGCAGGCGAGGCACCCGCCGTCGGTGTTGATCGGCAGACGACCGCCGAGTCGCGTGTCGCCGTCGCGGATCAGCCTCTCCTGCTCGCCGTCGGCGCAGAGCCCGTTCTCGGCCATGTGCATGATCTCGGCGCCGGACTCGGTGTCCTGGATCTGCGCGACGTCGATATCCTCGGGCCCGAGCCCCGCCATCTCATAGGCCGCCTTCGACGCGATCTGCGTCGGCGAAGGGCCGCGTTCGATGTCGAGCGCGGGCGAGAACACCTCGAACGAGCCGTCCACGCGCGTGCGCACCGTCGCGCCCCGCAATTTCGGCCCCTTCAGCCCCAATGCGCGCATCTTGCGGTCGGACGCGATGACCAGCGCCGCGCCGCCTTCCGCCGGCGAGCAGAACATGTATTTGGTCAGCGGGTCCGAGACCATTTGCGCGTTCAGGATCGTTTCGGCGTCGACCGGCTGGCGCCGCCAGGCGTGCGGCGCCTTGGCGCCGTTCTCGAACGCCTTCTCGGCCACCAGCGCCAGCGCCTCGGGCGAGATGCCGTGCAGCGCCATGTAGCGCGTGATCTTGTTGGCGAAGAATTGCGTCGTCAGCATCAGGCCGATCTCGCCGTACCAGGCCGGCAGGCCCCATTCCTCCGGGTCCGGATTGAAGGCGCCGCGCGGATGCTTGTCGAACCCGACGACGATGCCGATGTCGAACTCGCCCGATTTCACCGCCCAGTAGCCGGAGAGAAGCGCCGAGCCGCCGGTCGCGCAGCCATTGGCGACATTGATGAACTGGACCCCCGTCAGCCCCATGCGCGGCAGCATCGCGTCGGCGTTGCCGGCCGCGGACGAGCCGCCGAACGCGAATTGCATGTCCGTCCAGGCGACGCCCGCGTCGGCGAGCGCCTGGCGCGCGGCGAAGACGCCCTGGTCGAGGCCGCTCATGTCGTCGTGCCGGCCGAACGGATGGATGCCCGCGCCGATGATGTGGACCTCGCTCATGCGCGCAGCTCCGGTTCGAACACATAGGTCTCCGCCTCTTCGCCGCCCGCTTTGGCGAAGGGCTTGAGCGCCAGCCGCATCGGCATGCCGATTCTCAGCTTGGAGAAATCATCGATCTCGATGCGGCTTTCGACGATCACCTCGCCCGGCAGCTCGATATAGCCGAGGGCGTAGGGCTTGAACGTGCGCTCATCGTCGGCGCCGGCATAAGGCGGCGATTTCGGCCGGAACCGCTGCACCGTAAACGACCACAGCGTCCCGCGATCCGACAGCGCGATCCGGTCATAGTGCGCCGCCTCCGCCCCTCGCGGCGCGGGAAACACGATCTTGCCGTCGGCCTTTCTCCGCGCCCCGATCAGGCGCGGCCCGCCTGGGGTCACGTCGAAGAGATCTGGGGCTATCGCATTGATTTGCATGGATTTGATAACCTCCCGCCGCGGATTTCGGCGCCCGCGCGAACGCCTCCGGCTGCTTTGAGTTGATCATGATGATCATCATGGTCTATAGTCAAGCGCGCCAGATCAAGAAGCCAGACCAAGAACCAGAGGGAACGCCGGATATCGCGCCTGCATCAGCCTCCTTGCGCGTGGTTGTCGCGCGTCGGCTCGCGCTGCGCTAGCTTGGCCGCGCTCTCATGACGGCATGCTCGATCCTCGGCGGCGCAGGCGCATTAGGCGGCGCGCTCGCCTTGCGCCTCGCCAAGGCCGGCCACGATGTTTGGATCGGCTCGCGCCAGCGCGAGAAGGCGCTTGACGCCGCCCACGCGATCAAGGCGCGCCTCAAATGCGCGCGCATCGACGGCGCCGAGAACCGCGAGGCCGCCGCCCGCGGCGAGATCGTGTTCCTCACCGTGCCCTACGCCGTGCAGGCCGAGACGCTGCGTCTGGTGGCGCCGCAGCTCGCGGGCAAGATCCTCGTCGACGCCACCGTGCCGCTGCGGCCGCCGAAAGTGGGAACCGTGCAGCTGCCGGCCGCCGGCGCCGCGGCGCTCGAAGCCAAGGCGATCCTCGGCGATGGCGTGCGGATCGTCTCCGCGCTGCAGACGATCGGCGCAGAGAAGCTCGCGAGCGGCGAGGCGATCGAGTGCGACGTGCTCGCCGCGAGCGACGACGCGGACGCCGTGGAGACCGTCGCGCGGCTTCTCGAAGAGATCGGGCTGCGCACCTGGCATGTCGGCCCGCTCGCCAACGCCGCGGCCGCCGAAGCGCTGACCTCGGTGCTCATCCAGATCAATCGCCGCTACAAGATCGCCCAATCCGGCGTGCGCATCACCGGGCGCGCGAAGAACGCGGAGGCCGCACGCGGCGTCTCCGTCCACGCCGTGGAAGGACTGCCGCTGCTCGGGCCCGGCGACGACCTGCCCGCGCTCCTGCTCGGCGCGCTCGGGAAGAACGGCTTTACGCTGCAGGACGGCGATGTGCTCGTCGTGGCGCAAAAGGCCGTCTCCAAGGTGGAAGGCCGGCAGGTCAGGCTCGCCGACGTCGTCGTCTCCGCGCAATCGCGCGCGATCGCGCCCGAGGCGGATAAGCCTGCGGAGATCGTCGAACTCATCCGCGGCGAATCCGACGAGCTGATGCGGGTGCGCCCCGGCGTGATCATCGCCAGGCACAAATCCGGCGTCGTCGCCGCTAACGCCGGCATCGACGCGTCCAATGTCGCGCCGCCGGAGGCAGAAACCGTGCTCCTGTGGCCGAAGGATCCCGACGCCAGCGCACGGCGCATCCGCGAAGCGGTGCAATGGGGCGCGGGCGTCAGAATCGCGGTGATCATCTCCGACAGCCTCGGCCGCGCCTGGCGCCTCGGCACCACCGGCGCCGCGATCGGCGTGGCCGGCATGAAGCCCCTGCGCGACCGCTGCGGCGAAACCGATCTCTACGGCCGCACCCTGCAAGCGACGATCGTCGCGGTCGCTGACGAGATCGCGGCCGCCGCCTCCCTGGTCATGGGCGAAGCGGCGGAAGGCGTTCCCGCCGCGATCGTGCGCGGCGCGCGCTACGAGCCGTGCGAAGAATCGGACCTGCGCGCGCTCTTGCGGCCCCGCGAAGAGGATCTCTTTCCATGAACGTGTGCTGGCCATGAGCCATGTGCTGGCGCTGTGCGGCGGCGTCGGCGGCGCGAAGCTCGCGCTGGGCCTGGCGCGCACGCTGCCGGGCGAAGACCTGACGATCATCGTCAACACCGGCGACGATTTCGAGCATCTCGGCCTCTCGATCTCGCCGGACATCGACACGGTGCTCTACACGCTCGCCGGCCTGGCCGATCCCGAGCGCGGCTGGGGCCGCGCGGACGAGACGTGGCGGTTCATGGAATCGCTGCGCGCGCTCGGCGGGGAAGACTGGTTCCAGCTCGGAGACCTGGATCTCGCGCTCCATGTCGAGCGCACGCGCCGGCTCAAGGCGGGCGAAACGCTCAGCGCCGTCACGGCGTTCTTCGCCGCGCGCCTCGGCGTCGCGGCGCGCATTGCGCCGATGTCGGACGATTCCGTGCGCACTATTCTGCGCACGAGCGCCGGCGAGCTGGCGTTTCAACACTATTTCGTCCGCGCCCGCTGCGCGCCGCGCGTCGACGCCATCCGTTTCGATGGCGCGGCGACGGCCCGCATGTCGCCGGCCTTCCGCAACGCCCTCGCGCGCAACGATCTCGGCGCGATCATTGTGTGCCCCTCCAACCCCTATCTCAGCGTCGATCCCATTCTCGCCGTGCCCGGCGTACGCGAGGCGTTGAACGCGTCCGCCGCACCGCGCATCGCGATATGCCCGATCATCGGCGGCGAGTCGGTGAAGGGCCCGACCGCGAAGCTGATGCAGGAACTCGGCGTAAGCGTCGAACCGGCCAGCATCGCGGCCCATTATCGCGGCCTCATCGACGCGCTCGTCATTGACCGCACGGACGCCGCGAACGCGGCGGATGTCGAACGGGAAGGCGCAACCTGCGTCGCGGCGGCGACGTTGATGCGCAGGGAGGACGACAAGATCGCGCTGGCGCACACCGTGCTCGAGGTCGCCCGCGGGCTGCGCGCCCGGGATGTCGCCGCATGAGCCCGCCCCGCAACGCGATCGTGATCGCGGCGCGCGGCGGCGCCGCCGCCAAATCGCGCCTCGCCCCCGTGTTCGACGCGCCCGCGCGCGACTCGCTCACCGCCCTCATGCTGGAGGCGATGCTCGAGGCGCTGTGCGGAACCGAGGCGCGTGTGTTCGTCGTCTCGCCGACCGCCGAGCTGCTGGCGCGTGCGCGCGCGCATGGCGCCGTCGCGCTCGCCCAGCGCGCGCGCGAGGGATTGAACGCCGCCTTTCGCGCCGGTTGCGCCGTCGCATTCGCAAACGGCGCCGACGCCGTTGCGTGTCTGCCGGGGGATCTGCCGCTGCTCGATCCCGCCGAGCTCGGCGCGGCGTTCGACGCCGCCCATGCCCACAGCGCAGCGCTCGTTTGCAGCCGGTGCGACGGCGGCACCGGCGCGCTGGTGCAGCGCAAGGGCGTGTGGATCGAGCCCGCCTTCGGCGCGGACAGCTTCAAGCGCCATCAGAACCAGGCGCGCGCGCGCGGCCTAGCGGCCGTCGAGATCGCTGCGCCGAGCCTCGCCGCCGACATCGACACGCCGGCGCATGTCGCAGCGCTGTTGACCACGGCCGCGGCGCTGCCGCCGCACATCGCGCAGCGCCTGCGTGCGCTCTGCGCGCACGAAGGCGGCGGCCTGATGGACGGCTTCCACAGCCCTCCCCGCGCAACGGACGATGCGGGCCTCGCGGACGATCTGCTGCAGGCGCCGCTTGCGGAACTCATGGCGCGCAGCCGGGCTAAGCGCGACGGCGCCTGGGGCGCGACGCTGACCTATTCGCGCAAGGTGTTCATCCCGCTGACGCAGCTCTGCCGCGACGTCTGCCATTACTGCACGTTCGCGAAAGCGCCGCGCGCCTTGAAAGCCGCCTATCTCTCGCCGGACGAGGCGCTCGCCATCGCAAGCGCGGGGCGTGCGGCCGGCTGCAAAGAGGCGCTGTTCACGCTCGGCGACAAGCCGGAGCTGCGCTACGCGGCTGCGCGCCGGGCGCTGGAGGGACTCGGGTTCGAAACGACGCTCGACTATCTCGCGCACGTCGCGAGGCTCGTGCTGCGCGAAACCGGGCTTCTGCCGCATCTCAATCCCGGCGTTATGAGCGCGGCCGAGATCGCAAAGCTCCGCCCCGTCGCGGCCTCGATGGGACTGATGCTGGAAACGAGCGCGGCGCGGCTTTCGTCGCGGGGCGGCCCGCACTTCGGTTCGCCCGACAAGGCGCCCGCCATTCGCCTGCGGACGCTGGATGACGCGGGCCGCCTGCGCACGCCGATGACGACGGGCCTGCTCATCGGCATCGGCGAGACGCGCGCCGAGCGGCTCGATGCGCTGCTTGCGATCCGCGATCTCCACCGCACGCACGGCCACATCCAGGAAGTGATCATCCAGAATTTCCGCGCCAAGGCGGGCACGCGCATGGCGCATGCGCGCGAACCGGACGAGGCGGAGCTGCTGTGGACGATCGCCGCCGCGCGCCTCATCCTCGACGAGGAAATCAGCGTGCAGGCGCCGCCGAACCTCAATCCGGGCCGGATCGCGGCCCTGATCGGCGCAGGGATCAACGATTGGGGCGGCCTCTCGCCGGTGACGATCGATCATGTCAACCCCGAATGCGCGTGGCCCGATATCGCCCGCCTCGAAGACGCCTGCGCGGCGGAAGGCTTCGCGCTTGTCGAGCGCCTGGCGGTCTATCCGCGCTATCTGGACGGCGCGTGGATCGACGAGACGGTGCGCCCCGCCGTGCTTGCGCTTGCGGACGGCGAAGGACGCGCGCGCGAGTAAAGCTGGCGTCCCGGCGAAGCCGCGCCCGCGCCGGGCGCGATGGCGGCCCCGCTTCCCGCCGGCCGGTGCGGACATGTGCGCCTCGCCGCGCTCGACGCCGCTGCGGCCGGACGCGCCGGCGAGAGCGAGATCGCCGCGCTCTTCGCCGCCCGCGGCGATGCGGCGCGCGCCATCATCGCCTACGCGGACGAATTGCGCCGCGCCGTCTGCGGCGACGCGGTCACTTATGTCGTCAACCGCAACATCAACTACACCAACATCTGCACCTATCATTGCAGCTTCTGCGCCTTCTCCAAGACCTCCGCGAAGGCGGGGCTGCGCGATGCGCCTTATAGATTGTCCGCCGAAGAGATCGCGCGCCGCGTTCAGGAGGCGGCCGCGGCCGGCGCCACGGAAGTCTGCCTGCAGGGCGGCATCCATCCGGCCTATCACGGCGACACGTATCGCGAGATTTGCCGCGCGGCGAAGACGGCGCATCCCGCGATCCACATCCACGCTTTTTCGCCGCTCGAAATCACCCATGGCGCGACGACGCTCGGCCTCCCGGTGACCGATTTCCTGCGCCTCTTGCAGGCGGACGGCCTTGCCTCGCTTCCGGGAACGGCTGCGGAAATCCTGTGCGACGACGTGCGCGCGCGCCTTTGTCCCGACAAGCTTTCAACCAGGGAATGGCTCGCCGTCATCCGCGCGGCGCACGGCGTCGGGCTGCCGACGACGGCGACGATCATGTTCGGCCACCTCGACCGCTACGATCATTGGGCGCAGCATCTGCTCATCGTGCGACGCCTGCAGGAAGAGACGGGCGGCTTCACCGAGTTCGTCCCCTTGCCGTTCGTCTCCATGCAGGCGCCGATCTTCGTGCGCGGCGCGGCGCGTGCGGGGCCCACCTGGCGCGAGTGCGTGCTGATGCACGCGATTGCGCGCATCGCCCTCCACGGCGCGATCGGCAACATCCAGGCGTCCTGGGTGAAGCTCGGCGTCGGCGGCGCGAGCGCCTGTCTTGCCGCCGGCGCCAACGACATCGGCGGCGTGCTGATGAATGAATCGATCAGCCGCGCCGCCGGCGCCGCCCATGGCCAGAGCCTCGACGTCGCCGCGCTAAGCGCCAGCCTCGCCCACGCCGCGCGGCCGCTGACGCAACGCACCACCCTCTACGGACGGCTTCGCGGGGCGCCCGGATGTGAGGACTTGTCGGCGCTGCGCGCAATGAGGGGGCGCGAGGTTCAGTCCAGCGGCAGGCCGACATAGTTTTCCGCCACGACGGCGGCGGCCGCGCGCGAGCTTCGGATATAATCGAGTTCGACGCGCTGCATCCGGCGGGAGAAGGCGTCCATGTCCGCGAACTGATGGGTCATGCTGGTGAACCACCATGAGAACCGCTCCGCCTTCCACACCCGCGCGAGCGCGCGCGCGGAATAGGAGTCGAGACCGTCCGACGCGCCCTCGCGATAATAGCGGGCGAGCGCCTGCGAAAGATAGAATACGTCCGACGCCGCCAGATTGAGTCCCTTCGCGCCGGTCGGCGGCACGATGTGTGCGGCGTCGCCGGCGAGGAACAGCCGCCCGTGCCGCATCGGCTCGGCGACGAAGCTGCGCAGCGGCGCGATGCTCTTCTCGATCGACGCCGCCCGCGTGATCCGCGGCGCGACATCGCCGCCAAGGCGCCGCGACACCTCGTCCCAGAAGCGTTCGTCCGGCCAGTCCTCCAGCCTTTCGTCCAGCCCCACCTGCACATAGTACCGGCTGCGCGTGTGCGAACGCATGCTGGCGAGCGCGAACCCGCGCTCATGGCGGCTGTAGATGAGTTCCTCATTGCACGGCGGCGCGTCGCACAAAACGCCGAGCCAGCCCGAGGGATAGACGCGCTCCCAGGTCTGCAGGACGCTTTCCGGGATCGATTTCCGGCTCACGCCGTGGAAGCCGTCGCAGCCGGCGACGAAATCGCAGGCGATGTGGACGCCGGCCTCGTCCTTCACGCAGGTGACCGACGGCGCATCGCTTTCCAGCCCGTGCAGGGCGACGTCCCGCGCTTCGTAGATCACGGCGGCGCCGCGGGCGCTGTGCGCCTCCATCAGGTCGCGCGTCAATTCGGTCTGCCCGTACACGGTGACGGTCTTGCCGCCCGTCAGCGCGCGCAGATCGATCCGGAAGACTTCGCCCTCGACCGCGATATTGAAGCCCTCATGCACCAGGCCTTCGCGGCGCATCCGCGCGCCGACGCCTGCGCGATCGAGCAGATCGACCAGCACCTGCTCGATCACCCCGGCGCGAATGCGCGAGAGCACATAGTCCGCGCTCTGTCGCTCCAGCACAATGCAATCGACGCCCGCCTTGTGCAGCAATTGCGACAGCAGCAGCCCCGCGGGGCCGGCGCCGATGATGGCGACTTGCGTGCGCACGATCAGAGCTTCCTCTCAAGCTCGTGCAGCGTTCGGTAACAGGCCAAGACCTGCCCGACCGACGCGTTCGGCTCGCGGCCTTCGCGGATCGCGGCGAAGAATTCGCGATCCTGCAATTCGATTCCGTTCATGGACACGTCCACCTTGGAGACGTCGATCTTCTCGTCCTTGCCGGTCACCAGGTCGTCATAGCGCGCTATATAGGTGCCGTTGTCGCAGATGTAGCGGAAGAAGGTTCCGAGCGGCCCGTCATTGTTGAACGAGAGCGAGAGCGTGCAGATCGCCCCGCCCGTCGTCTTCAGCTGGATCGACATGTCCATCGCGATGCCGAGCGCGGGATGGATCGGCCCCTGCACGATGTTCGCCGCGATGATCTCCTCTCCGGTCTGGTAACGGAAAAGATCGACGGTGTGCGCCGCATGGTGCCAGAGCAGGTGATCGGTCCACGACCGCGCCTGGCCCAGCGCGTTCGTGTTCGTGCGGCGGAAGAAGTAGGTCTGCACATCCATCTGCAGCACCTTGAGTTCGCCGGCCCGGATGCGCTTGTGCACCCATTGATGCGAAGGATTGAACCGGCGCGTGTGCCCGACCATGCAGACGAGTCCGGTCTCTTTCTGCATGCGCGCCGTCGCCTCCGCATCGGCCCAGGAATCGGCGAGCGGAATCTCGACCTGGACGTGCTTGCCCGCGCGCATGCATTGCTGCGCCTGCGCCGCGTGCATCTGTGTGGGCGTGCACAGGATCGCGGCCTCCACCCCCGGCTGCGCGAGCGCCTCGTCGAGTTCGGTGGTGGCGTGGGCCACGCCATATTTGGCCGCCGCCTCGCGCGTCGGCTCGATGCGGCGCCCCACGAGCGAGACGACTTCGACGCCGCCGATCGCGGCGATGGCGTCGAGATGCTTCAGGCCGAAGGCGCCGGCCCCTGCGAGGATGATCTTCACGAGCTTTGGTTCTCCGGCTGGATGCGCACGCCCGCGCTTTGCCCGGGCCCGGCCTGCTTCAGCGACGTGCAGAGATGGAAACCGCGCGGGGTCATGATCTTGAGTCTGGCGGCGCCGGCGGCGGAAGATCGAACGCGCTCATCGCCGCGCCTCCTCCGGCCAGTAGAGCCGCATCGGATTGTCGACAAGAAGCTTCTGCTGCAGCTCGGCCGAGGGCGCGATGCGTGGGATGACGTCCACCAGCGCCCCGTCGTCGGGCATATGCGTCGTCATGTTGGGATGCGGCCAATCCGTTCCCCACAGCACGCGATCGGGAAAGCGCGCGACCACATCCGCCGCAAACGGAACGACGTCGTCATAGCCCGGCGGCCCGGAGAGCGAGAGCCGTTCGGGGCAGCTCACCTTGCTCCAGATGTGGGGATTGTCCTCCATCAGCGCGAGGAACGCGCGCCATTGCGGATGATCGCGTCCGAGCGCGACGTCCGGCCGCCCCATGTGATCGATCACGACGATCGTCGGCAGCGCGCTCAGGAACGGCGTCAGCCGCTCAAGCTCCGGCGCTTCGAAATAGACGACGACATGCCAGCCGAGCTCGGCCGCCTTGCGCTCCGTCGGCAGGTGCGCCTCGGGCGGCGCAGCGTCCACGAGCCGGCTCAGGAAATTGAACCGCACGCCGCGCACCCCCGCTTCATCGAGCGCGCGCAAATCGTCCATCGAGACATCCCCGCGCACCGAGGCGATGCCCCGTGCGCGCCCGCCGGAATGAATCAGCGCATCGACGAGCGCGCGGTTATCGGCGCCGTGGCACGTCGCCTGCACGATCACATTGCGTGAGAAGCCGAGCACGTCGCGCAGCGCGAAGAGGCTTTCCTTCGGCGCGTCCATGGGGGTGTATTTGCGTTCCGGCGCGTAAGGGAACACTGCGCCCGGCCCGAAGACATGGCAATGCGCGTCAACCGCGCCGGGCGGCGGCGTAAAGCGCGGTCTAGTCGGCGGCCGCGGCGCGAGGAGAGCGGCGTCCGCCATCAGCGCCGGTTCCCGTTTTGCGCAATGCGCCGAGCAAGGCGGTGGTCATAGCCCTTCACGATCATGCGGTCTTCATCTCCCTCTCCTGCGGGGCGCCGTCCGCCGCGAGATTGGCGATTGCGTCGAGCAGCGCGTCCAAGTCCTGCGCGCCGAGCGCCTGGCGCCATGCGGCGGCGGCGGCCTGGCGCTGCGCGATGGCGCGGCTCATGACCGGCGCGACGCCGACCTTCTCCACCGTAGCGGCGGCCTCGGCCATCTCTTCGGCGCGGCGCACGCCATGCGCGATGGAGCGCTGCATCATGTAGCGCGCGAACTGGCGCCAGTCCTGGTGCGGCATCAGATCGGTGAGCGAGGCGAGGACGGCGCCCTCCACGCCATAGCGCCGCGCCGCGACCAGCGCCTCAGTCACCAGCGCCTCCATGCCTTTGACGATCACGCTCCGGCAGAGTTTGCTCGCTGCGGCGACGCCGATCTCCTCCGACGCGATGTCCGCGGCGAGCCCGAGATCGCCCGCCTCGTTCAGAAACGCGCGCGCGTGCGGCCCGCCCAGCAGCATCGGCGACGCGAGCCGCCGCGGCGCGATCGGCGTCATGACGACGGCTTCGACGAAGCGGCCGCCGGCCGCCTCCACCACGGCCGCGCCCGCGCGCTTCGAGTCCGGAGCGCAGGAATTGAGATCGAAATAGTAGGCGCCCGGCGCGAGGTTCGCGGCCGCCGCCCGCGCCGCCTCCACGGCCTGGGACGCCGTCACCGCGCTGATCACGAGGCCTGCGCCCTCCACCGCCTCCGCCGCCGACGTGCAGGCCCGCGCCGCGAGCGCCGGGGCGGACAGGCTGGGCCGCGACTGCGGATCGGCGAAGGCGATGTCATAGACTGCGATGTCCTCGCGGCCGCGCGCCGCCAGATCCGTCGCGAGAATCGTCCCGACTTCGCCGAGGCCCAGGAGCGCCACGCGCTTGGAGATCATGCCCGGCTCCATATGCGTCGCGGAATGTACACCTCGCCGCGCATGAGTAGACGCGCGGTGCGCATGAGCGCGGCGGCCCCGCCGTCCGCCAGGCGCACGCTGAAGAAGCCCGTGGGATGCTCGACATCCACGACTGCGCCCTCGGCAGATCGCTTGATCGACGCCAGCCCCGCCGGGACGCTCCCGGGCAGGCCGCACGCCGTGGCCACGCTCACCGCGCCGAGCACGCCGATCGCCTCGTGCACGCGATGCGGGATGAAGTTGCGTGTCGAGATCGACCCGCCGGCGCGCGGCGGCGCGACCAGGCACATCTTGGGAATGTTCTTGGCCGATACATCGCCGAGATTCATGACCGGGCCGGCCTCGCGGCGCAGCGCTTCGATCCGCCGCTTCAGCGCCTCGTCGGCTTCGAGGTCCTGCGGCGTCTCGTAGCCGGTCTTGCCGACGTCCCCCGCGCGCAGCAGCACGACCGGCATGCCGTTGTCGATCATCGTCACATCGACGCCGCCGATCCGATCGAGCGCCTTGCCGGACGGGAGCAGCGCGCCGCAGGTGGCGCCGGCGACGTCGCTGAACGCGATCCAGATCGGCGCCGCCGTCCCCGGCACGCCGTCGATGCGCGCATCGCCCTCATAGTTCACGACGCCGCCAGGCGTTTCGATGGTCGCGGTCGCAAGGCTGTCGGTGTTGACCATGCGGATGCGCACGTTGGTGAGCGCTTCGCCCGCGGGAACAAGGCCGGCCTCGATCGCGAACGGCCCCACGGCGGCGAGCATGTTGCCGCAGTTCTGCGACGCGTCGACGCGCGCCTCGTCGACGACGACCTGGAGAAAGAGATAGTCGATATCCGCGTCCCGATGCGTCGAACGCGAGACGATCGCGACCTTGCTGGTCAGCGGATGCGCCCCGCCCATGCCGTCGATCTGGCGCACGTCGGGCGAACCGAAGGCGGCGAGCAGCACGCGCGCGCGCACGCCCTCATCCGCGGGCAAGTCTTCGGCGCGGAAGACCAGCCCCTTGGAGGTTCCCCCGCGCATGGCGCAGCATGGGATCGCGGTCTGTCCGCTCACGCCTCGTCCTCGTCCTCGACGTAGCGCAGCCCCTTGGCGTGCAGCTTTTCGCGCATGGCGTAGAGATCAAGCCCTAGTTCGCCCGCCTGCAGGCGCTTGCGTGTTTCCGCCTCCTTCTCCTCGCGACTCTTGCACGCTTCGAGCACGCGCTCCGCGTCGGCGCGCGCCACGACGACGACGCCGTCGTCGTCGCCGACGATGAGATCGCCCGGGCGCACGAGCATGCCGGCGCAGACGACAGGGACGTTCACGTCGCCGAGCGTCTCCTTCACCGTGCCCTGCGCCGAAATGCATTTGGACCAGACGGGAAACTGCATCGCCGTCAAATCGCGCACGTCGCGCACGCCGGCGTCGATGACGAGGCCCCGCACCCCGCGCGCGGCCAGGGACGAGGCCAGCAATTCTCCGAAATAGCCCGCGTCCGACGACGAGGTCGGCGCCACGACAAGCACGTCGCCGGCGCGGCATTGCTCGACCGCCACATGGATCATCCAATTGTCGGCGGGAGGAACCGAGACGGTGACGGCCGCTCCGCTGAGGCGCGCGCCGGCATAGATGGGCCGCATATAAGGCGCGAGCAGACCCGTGCGGCCTTGCGCTTCGTGGATCGTCGCCACCCCGAACGCGGCGAACGCTTGGGCGGTCTCAGGGCTGACTCTAGCGATAGTGCGAACCACGCGTGCCAAGCTTGAACTCCCGGTTTGGGTCAGGATCGCATCGGCGTCAGGCGAAGGCGCGCGGCCGCCGCGCTCGAAGGCTCGCCGCCGAGCATGCGCCATGCGTTCACCTTGCGCCGCTCAAGCCGGCAGCGCCATTGAAAAGTTTTGCATTACCATAACTGCTGGGTTATACCGCACTCCTGATGCGGGGCGAGCAAAGGTCCTCCAGGCCAAGCGCTTCGGAGCGCCAGGCGGGGCGGGATGCGCCTGGCGAGGCTGACGCGTTCGACGCCGTGCGCCGCATCAAGCACCGGCATCTGCGCTGCCTCATCGAGCTCGCCGAAAGCGGCAAGGCCACCGCCGCCGCCAGCGCCCTCAACGTCTCCCAGCCGGCGGTGTCCAAGACGATACGCGAGCTTGAAGAGATCCTTCAGACCCCCTTGTTCGAGCGCCACGGCGCCCTTCTGCGGCTGACGCCCCAGGGCCGCACCTTCCTGCGCTACGCGGAAGCCAGCCTCGCCGCGCTCGGCGACGGCGTGCGCATGAGCATGAGCGGCAGGCGCGCGCTGCACGAAGATGTCACCATCGGCGCGCTCTCTTCCGTGGCGGCGTCGTTTCTTCCCGACGTCGTCCTCGCGTTCGACCGTCCGGATTCGGTGCTCTTGCGCGTGATCACCGGACCGAACACGTATCTTCTCGACGAATTGCTCACCGGCGCGATCGATCTTGTCGTCGGCGCCATGCCGGAGCGCACGCGCCTCGCGGCCTTGCGCTTCGAACATCTCTACGCCGATCGGATCACTTTCCTCGTGCGCCGCGGGCATCGCTTGTCGACCATGGATCATGTCGATCTGCGCGACGTCGCGGCCTATCCGGTCCTGGTGCCGGCGACGGCGTCCAACATCCGGCTTGCGCTGGATACGGCTTTCTCCAGCCAGGGCGTCGCGCACCTGCCGCGGCTCATCGAAGCCGCATCGCCCGAATTCGCGCGCGGCTTTGTGCGCAAGTCCGATGCGATCTGGGCGGCGTCGCTGGGCGCGTCGGAAGACGACGTGACCACCGGGCGCTTGACGCCGCTCAATCTCGACGCCGGCTATTTCGCCGTTCCCGTCGGCGTCACGACGCGCCGCACGGCGCGCCTCCCCGCGCAGGCGGCGCGGCTCGTGGAATGCATGCGCCGGGTCGCGGCGGCGCGGGGCGGCGGCCCCGAATGAACGCAGAGCGTCTGGATCAGGCCGCGGCCGCGCTGACGCGCAGCGAAGGCTGAGAAACCGGTTCGCACCGCGCCGTCAGCGTGAAGATCGAGCCTGCGCCGGGCGTGCTTTGAATAGTGACGTCTCCGCCCATCAGGCGCGCGAACCGGCGCGTGAGCGCAAGGCCCAGACCGAGCCCGTCGCGGCTGCGCGTCACGCCCGCATCGACCTGGTAGAACGGTTCAAAGATGCGCTCATGGTGGGCTTGATCCACCCCGCAGCCGGTATCGGCGACATGCAGGCGCAACAGGCCCGGCGCCGCAAGGATCTCGACCTGCACCCGCACCTCGCCGCGATCGGTGAACCGGCACGCGTTGTCGATGAGCGCGGCGGCGCATTGGGACAGTCGCCTGCGGTCGATCAGGACCTCGCCGGACGGGCAATCGACGAGACTCAGCGCATTGCCCCGTGCGGCGGCGAGCGGCGCGGCGGCGCGCATGACGTCCAGCACTGTGGCGCGTAGATCCGTTGGCTGAGGACAAAGGCGCAATTGATCGCAATCCAGCAAGGTGTAGTCGATCACATTGTCGATGAGCCCGAGCAGGCCGCGCCCCGAACGGCCGATGCGGGACGCGTCCGACGCAGCCGCGGGGCGGTCGGCGAGGTCTTCCGCGAGCAGCTCGGCGTAATTGATGATGGCGTTGAGCGGCGTCCGCAATTCATGGGTGATGACGGTCATGAACTGGGTCTTCACGCGGCTCGCCTCTTCGGCCGCCGCGCGCGCGGCTCTGGTGCGGTCGAGGGACTCGAACAGCGCCATTTGGTCCTGCTGCGCCCGGAAGGAGCGGAGCAGCGTGATCAGCAGCACGGGAGCGGCGATGTAATGGGTTCCGGCGAAACCGTGAATCAGCGTCGCGACGGCCAGGCCCGCGAGCACCGGCGGCGCGATCGCTGCGGCGAATACGATCTTCGAATGCGAAAAGTAGACGAGCGCATTGATCAAGGCGCCGCACAACATCGCGGCGGCGAAGAATCCGGCGGCGGCGCCGCCGATCGCCCACGCCGGCGCCCAGCTCAGCGCGTAGAGTGCGCCGGTGAACGCGCGCAGGCCGGCCGTCATCCACTCCGCTTTGCGCGCATCGCCCGCGCGCAGCGGCGCAATCCTTCCCATCCAATACGGCTCGACGAACCGTTCGGCGCACTGAACCGCCAGCACCCAAGCCGCGGCCCACCATCCGATCCAGACCCATGCGACGCTGGCGATGAGCATCTGAATGAACAGACGGTATACGCGCGAGCGCACACGGGCGTCGCTTGCAAGCGAGCCGATGCTTTGTCGAACCGGGTCGATGGCGCCCATCCTCGGCTCCCTATCCGAGTGCGGCGGCATTCTCGCCCGCGAGTGGTAAACAAAGCGGCGGCGGCGCCGATGAACGCCTCTTTGCGAGGCAGGCGGGCGTCTACGAAAGATGGAGCCGCGCGAGACGCACGCGCGGCGCGCCGCGGCGCTAGTCAAGCGCGACCATTCCCGCCGCAGGATCGGTTGAGGAGAAGCGCCGCCGCCATGGTGGTCGGGGGGAGACTTGAACTCCCGACCTCGGGGTTATGAATCCCGCGCTCTAACCAGCTGAGCTACCCGACCGTTCCGGCCGCCGGGGCGAGCCCCACGGGCGAAGGGCGCGACAGATAAGCGAGGCGCCGGCAGGAGGCAAGCGGGGCCCGGGGAAGCGGGCTGGGGAAAGCGCCTCCGCCGCGCGGAGTCCGGTTTTGGCCAGGCGGGCGGGCGCGGAGCGTGCTAATCGCGGGCGGCGAGCCAGGAGCGCCCCAAGATGAGCGAACGCGCGCCCCCAGCCGGCGACTATGCGCTGGGAATCAATGATGTCGAAATCGAGCGGCTGGGGCTGCAGCACCGCGTCTGGCGGGCGCGGATGCTCGACCTTTGGCGCGCGGCGGGATTGCGCCAGGGGCTCTCTGCGCTCGACATCGGGTGCGGGCCGGGCTGGGCGAGCGTGGATCTGGCGGAGCTGGTCGGGCCCGGCGGGCGGGTGATCGCGGTCGATCGCGCGCCGCGCTTTCTGGCGCATGCGCGTGCGCTGAAAGCGGAACGGCGGCTCGGCTGGCTCGATGTGCGCGAGGGCGATGTGAGCGCGCCGCTGCCGGTCGATGCGCCTGTCGATTTCGCCTGGTGCCGGTGGGTGCTGGCGTTCGTCGCCGACCGCGCCGCGGCGCTTGGTGCGATCGCGGCTGCGGTGAAGCCGGGCGGCGTCGTGGCGATCCAGGAATATCTTGATTACGACGCGTGGTCGCTCATTCCGCGCGACGCGGCGTTCCAGCGCTTCGTGAACGCGGTGAGCGCGCATTGGCGCGCAGAAGGCGGCGAACCGGACACCGCGATCGAATTGCCCAAGCTGTTGGATGCGGCGGGATTCACGCTGGTGCGGTTTGCGCCGATCGTGGACGTGGTGGAGCCGAACGACATGCTGTGGGCGTGGCCGGCGTCGTTCGTCGCCAGCGGCTCGGCGCGGATGGTGGAAGTCGGGCGGCTCTCGGCGGCGGACGCGGACGCTGCGCGCGCCGCGCTCGCGCGCACCGAAGCCGCCGGCGGGCGGATGACGACGCCGATCACCGCCCACCTGATCGCGCGCAAGCGCTAGCCCCGCCCCGGGGGCGATATCGCCGCCCATACGCCGGTTTCGGTTGCGTTTGCGCAACGATGGGTCCATGGTCGGCCCAGTAGCGCAACAATAGCCCGCGGAACTGACGCCGGGGAGGAAAGATTGCCGGAAGAACTGGACGCGATCGACGCCAAAATCCTTGACCTCCTGCAGCAGGACGCCAGCCTCTCCATCGCCGAGATCGCCGATCGCGTCGGGCTCTCCTCTTCGCCTTGCTGGCGCCGGATCGAGCGGCTGAAGAAGAACGGCGTGATCCTCGCCCAGGTGACGCTGCTCGACCGCGAGAAACTGGGGCTCACCTTCGAAGTGATCGCCAGCGTGAAGCTGCAGCTGCCCAACCGTGAGAATTTGGAGAAGTTCGAGAGCGCCGTGCGCAAATGGCCGGAAGTCGTCGATTGCGCGACGGTGACCGGCGCGGTCGACTACATGCTGCGCATCGTCACCACCGACATGCACGCCTATGATGATTTTCTGCGCGACAAGATCCTGTCGCTCGGCGTGGTCAGCGACGTGCAGTCGCGCATTGTCATGCGCGTCGCCAAGCGCACGACGGCCGCGCCGCTGGGGCTCGTCAGCGCGTACGTGCCGGCGCGGTGAGCGACGATATCCCTCATTCCGGGTCCCGCTCCGCTCGGCCGGCATGAAGGTGTGCACAAGGAGGCGCCGATGACCAAGAACCGCCAGATCCATCTCGTCGAGACGCCGAAGGGCAAGCTCGGCGAAGAGCATTTCCGGCTGGTGGAGGCCGAAGCGCCAGCGGCCAAGGACGGGGAAATCCTCGTCCGCACACAGATCATTTCGCTCGATGCGGCCAACCGCGCCTGGATGCAGGGCGCGACGTATCGTTCGGCGGTCGAGGCCGGCCAGGTGATGGCGGGCGGCGCGGTGGCCGAAGTGGTGGAGAGCAAGGCGGCGGGCTTTGCGCCCGGCGATCTCGTGTTCGCAGACACAGGCTGGCAGGATTACGCCGCGATCCCGGCGCGCGCTGCGCAGAAGGTCGCGCGCGTCGAGCCGCTGTCGAACCTCATCAGCATCTATGGCGTGGCCGGGCTGACGGCCTATTTCGGGCTGTTGAACGTGGGGCAGCCGAAGGCGGGCGAGACGGTGGTCGTTTCCGCCGCGGCGGGCGCGGTGGGCTCGATCGTCGGGCAGATCGCGAAGATCAAGGGCTGCCGCGTGATCGGGATCGCAGGCGGCGCGGAAAAGTGCGCCTGGCTCAAGGGCGAGCTCGGCTTCGACGAGGCCGTCGACTACAAGGCCGCGCCCGTGTTCAAGGCGCTGAAGGCGGCGGCGCCGGAGGGCATCGACGTCTTCTTCGACAATACAGGCGGGGACATCTTCGAGGCCTGCCTGTTCCAGATGAAGCTCCGTGGACGGATCGTCTGCTGCGGGGCGGTGTCGCAATATGACGGCGCGCCCTCCCCGCATGGGCCGAGGGGCGTGCCCGGCCTCATCGTGGTGAAGCGGCTGCGCGTGGAAGGCTTCATCGTCAACGATTTCGACGCCGAGCGCGAGGCGGCGCTGGCGGAGCTGCGCGCCTGGGTGCGCGACGGCAAACTCAAGGTGCAGGAAGACGTGATCGAAGGCCTGGAGAATCTCCCGCGCGCGCTGATCGGGCTCCTCGCCGGCGAGAACCGCGGCAAGCGCATGGTGCGCGTGGTCTAGCGGGCATGCTATCTTTCCCGTGACCGAAGGGATTGAAGCGATGAATGATGCTGTCGGCCCCGGCGATCTGGTTCTCTGCGTCAACGCGGCCCCGAACCATGGCACGGGCGAGCCGGTGCCGTTGGTCGCCGGGGAGACCTATCGCGTGCTGTCGGTGTTGGATTTCGGCTGCCCGTGCGGGCGCTCGGACGCTTTGCTCGACGTCGGCATCGGCTTCGCCTGGTGCCAGACCCGCTTCCGGCTCTTGCCCAAGCCGAAGTTCGAAGCCAAACCGCGCCGCGTCTCTGTTCCGAAAGTGAAGGAGACGGTGCGCTGAACGCCGGAATGTTCTGACCCGGCGCTACCGCGCGTCGCGCTCGACGCGCGCGAGGAGCGCGGCGGCGCGGGGGCCGACGTGCTTTTGCGGCTGCGACGGCGTGAGGCCCTGCTCGCTCTCCCACTGGGCGATGGTGCGCGTGGCCGCATCGAAGCCGGCGATGAGGCCTGCGCCATTGCGCACGGCTTGGGAGAGGAAGGCGTCGCCGAAATAGGTCCAGTCGCGCGTGGGCTGGCAGCCGAACGAGGTGCGGTTATGCGCCGCCGCGGTGAGCACGATCGTGTTTTCGTCCATCAGCGGCGGGATGAACGCGCCGGCGAAACAGGACGAGACGATCACCACGCGCGTGCGGATGCCCGCGTCGGCGAGCGCGTCGCGCAGATGCACCGGCCTAAGCACCCCCTGCATCCGGTTGTGCTCGCGGATGGCCATGCCGCCGTCGGGATAGCCGTGCGAGGTGAGGAAGAGGACGACGAGATCCTCGCTCGGATCGATCAGCTCGCCGATGCGCCCGATGGCGGCGTTCAAATGGTACGGCGTGGCCGCGGGAAACGCGCGATCGCCCGGCGCGCCGACGCCGCCGGTCAGGACGATCGTGCGCCCCGCAGCGCCGAGATCGCGGCTCAGGATCGCGGCGCCCTCGCGCGCCTCGCTCTCGAACACCGGATCGCTCCAGAACCCCGCGACCAGGAGATAGACATCCGCCCGTCCGGGGCGGCCGGGTTGCAACGCGCCCAGCGCCTCGGCGAAGAGGCGCTGCTGCTGGGCAGCGGCGCGCGGGCTGAGCGCCAGCTCCAGGGCCCCGAAATTGCCGCCCAGCGGATCGCGCTGGGCGCCCGATTGCTGCGCGCTCGCTGTAGCGCACAACGCCAGCCCCAGCGCCAGCGCCGCCGCCAATCCCTTCTTGAGCATCCCAGCACTCCTAACGCGCGAGTCCGGGATCACCATGACTCTGCGTCCGCCGGGCGTGCAAGTGTCGCCGCCTCGCGACACTGGACAAGCCGCGCCCTTCCTTGCTCTGCTTCAGCCCATGACCGGCCACGCGGCGCACGACGGCTACATCCCCCTCCGCAAGGGCGAGCTCATCGCCGCGATGGCGCGCGCGGGCGGCCTGAGCGAGGCCGACGGCGCCCACTTCCCGGCGGTTTCGCGTCTCCTCTCCGCGATCCTCCACCACGAGGCGCACGAGCGTCTGGAGGCCTTGAAGGCGCTCTATGATCCCCTGGAGCCGGAGGCGCCGGAAGCGCGGCGCGTGACCGGCGAGGACGGCTTGCGCGCGTTCGAGGCGGCGTTCACCGAAGCGCTCGCGAAAGCCAACTTCACGGAGCTGACGCATGGCGTCGGCGTCGAAGGCCGCACGCGGCTGTTCACCGAGTTGAAGCTCAAGACGTCCGATCTTGGCATCCGCGCGATCCGCTATTTCGTCCGCGGCGCGCACAACGAAGAAGTGCAGGTCAAACGCTTTTTCCTCTTCCGCAAGAAGGTGACGGCCCCGTTCGTGGACGACGTCATCGTGCTCGTGGCGTTCAAGGACGAGAGCGAGATCAAGAAAAGCGCGCGCAAGCGCGTGTTCCAGATGCGGCGCGGCGTGCGGCCGGGCGCGGTGATGCTGAAGCGGTTCCGCAACGTGGCGGAAGAAGAACTCATCTCGCTGCACCCGGGCGCGAAGCCGGCGATGCCGCGGCGCGACCAGGTGATTCTGGCGGCGCCCGCGATTGCTGGGGGGCTGCCGGTGGCGCTGCAGCTCTGGCCCGCGCTCAGCGTGCTCTTCGCCATCGTCGCGATCTATTTCGGCGCGCAGGGCGCGGTTTCGCAATCGGAGCTGCAGCGCGCCGTGGCCGCGCTCTCGGGCCTCATCGCGGTCGGCGCGTTCGTGATGCGTCAGAAGCTCAAATACGAGCGTCAGACCCTGCTCTACCAGAAGCGGCTCTCCGACACGGTCTACTTCCGCAATCTCGCGAACAACGCCGGCGTCATCGATTCGCTCGTCGCCGCCGGCGAGGAGCAGGACGCCAAGGAAGCGCTGCTCGCCTATTGGGCGCTGCGCCGCGCGCAAGGACCTCTCGCCAAGAGCCAGATCGACAAGGCGGCGGAGGACTTTCTGCGCGCGCACGGCGGGCGCGCCGTCGATTTCGAGATCGGCGATGCGCTCGCCAAGCTCGAGCGGTTGGGGGTGGTCGCGCGCAGCGGCGAAGCCTATGCCGCACAGCCCTGCGCGGAGGCGCTCAAGACCCTCGACGGCGTCTGGGACGCGATCTTCGCTTATGCGCAGCCGCAGGCCGCGGAATAGGCTCAGCCGAACGCGGCGACGAACCGAACGTGGCCGTCGGTCTCGGCGAGGATGCGACGTTCGCCCCCGGGCCAGGCGATGAGATCGACGAGCATGCGCACGCTCTCGCGGTCGCCGCCGAGCACGGCTTCGGGCTCCAGGCGCAGCCAGTAAAGCGGCGCGGCAGCCGTCGCCGCGGCGCCCGCCCCCGCGATCGCGGCGCTGATCGCGTCGCGCGCCTCGCGCGGTGGGTATTGCAAGAAGATCGAGTGATAGATGATCGTCGCGGCGTCGCGCGCGCGGCGCGCGAGCTTCTCCTTCACCCACATCGCCGCGTCCGCACGATCCACACGGACGCCGTGCGCGACGGCGAGATCGGCGGCGGCGTCGAAGCGCGCGAGGCGGTCGGCCTGATCGGCCCAGATGTAGGATTTGAGCCGCAGGCGCTCGGCCGGGTCGGCGAGCGTGAGCGGGTTCTGATCACAGGCCCCGCGGCTGCGAATCTGCGGCGCCGCGTCGAGCGGCGGAGGCGGCCCGCGCCATTCGGTGTCGATGCGCACGCGGCCTTGCGGATTCCAGCGCCAGCTCTCGGTCGCATAAGCGAAGCGATCCCAATTCAGATTGAGGCCTGCGCTGGCGCCGAGCTCCAAGGTCTCGATCGGGCCGCGCCATTCGTGGGCGATCGTGAGGAAGCCGAGCAGCAGCGCGATGGAGCGGCGCGTCTCGTTGGTCTGCGGCGGGGACTTGATGAAGTCCTCCGTCCACGGACGTTCGCGCTGCAGGAAGGCGCGGGCGTGCGGCCAGACGTCTTCCATGCGCCACGCCGCGCGCGTGGCGGGATAGTGCGCCGCGAGCGCGGGATCGCGCCCGGAAAGCGCCGCATAGTGCAATGCGCCGGCCAGGCGCAGCGCGAGCGCATCGGCGCGCGGATTGGTCGGCCAGGCGCCGATGACGCCTGCCGTGGGGCCGCCGGCCTCGACATCATCCGCCATCGCCCGAATCAGCGCCCCGGTGAAGGGCGAGCCGTACGCGTCGCAAAACGCCGCCTGCTCGCGGAAATGGGCGAGGATTTTCTCCATCGGCGGCGTTCTACAGGCAGGCGCCGGCGTTGGAAATGTTGTTCGGCTCGATCAATCTCAGGCCCGGGGCCGGCGCGCTAAACCCGCTCCACCGCCACTGCGATGCCTTCGCCGCCGCCGATGCAGAGCGAGGCCATGCCGCGCTTGAGGCCGCGGGATTCGAGGGCGGCGATAAGCGTCACGAGCACGCGCGCGCCGGAAGCGCCGATCGGGTGGCCGAGCGCGCAGGCGCCGCCGTTCACGTTCAGCTTCTCGTGCGGGATGCCGAGTTCCTTCATCGCGATCATCGGCACGATGGCGAAGGCTTCGTTGATCTCCCAGAGATCGACGTCCCCGGCTTTCCAGCCGGCCTTCTCCAGCGCCTTCTTCATCGCCGGCACGGGTGCGGAGGTGAACTTCGCCGGCTCCTGCGCATGCGCGGCGTTCGAGACGATCCGCGCGAGGGGCTTCAGGCCGCGCTTCTTGGCTTCGCTTTCGCGCATCAGCACCAGCGCGGCTGCGCCATCGGAGATCGCGGAGGCGTTGGCTGCCGTCACCGTGCCGTCCTTGGAGAAGGCGGGCTTGAGCGACGGGATCTTGTCGGGGCGGGCCTTGCGGGGCAATTCGTCGGTATCCACCACAATGGGATCGCCGCGGCCTTCGATCTTCACCGCCGCGATCTCGCGCTTGAACCGGCCTTCCTTCGTCGCGTCCTGCGCGCGTTTCAGCGTTTCGAGCGCGTAGGCGTCCTGGGCTTCGCGGGTGAACTGGTATTCCTTCGCCGTCTGGTCGGCGTAAACGCCCATGGCGAGGCCTTCATAGGCGTCCTCAAGGCCGTCGGCGGCCATGTGATCGAGAATCTTGTCGGCGCCGTATTTGAAGCCCTTGCGGTAGTTCGGGAGCATGTGCGGAGCGTTGGTCATGCTCTCCATGCCGCCGGCGACGATGACGTTCGCATCGCCATTGGCGATCGCCTGCGCGCCCATGACGACGGCTTGGAGGCCCGAGCCGCACATCTTGTTCAGCGTCGTCGCTTGCACGCTCTTGGGCAGACCGCCTTTGAGCGCGGCTTGCCGGCCCGGCGCCTGGCCCTGCCCCGCCTGCAGCACATTGCCCATCAGGATCTGATCGATGTCGTCGCCGGCGATCTTGGCGTCGTCGACGGCGGCGCGCACGGCGATCGCGCCGAGTTCGGCCGCCTTCATGCCGGCGAGTTCGCCCAGCAGGCCGCCCATCGGCGTACGCGCCATGCCCACGATAACGATCGGATCATTCGCCATTGTCGTTCCTCTCATGCTTCGTTCTGCGGGCGCAGAACCATCAGCGTCGACACGCCGTGCGCCAGGAGGCGCCCGGCCGCGTCCGCGATCCGGCCTTCGGCCGTGATGATCGTGCGGCCCTTCGCGACGACTTTGCCTTCGGCGCGGATGAGCCCGGACTGCGGCAGGATCGCGCGCACGAAATTCCCTTTGGTCTCGATCGTCGTATAGCCCAAGCCGGGCGAAAGGGTAGTGTGCGCGGCGCAGCCGGTGACGCTATCGAGGAGCGTCAGCGCCCAGCCGCCATGCACGAAGCCCAGCGGATTGAGGTGGGCGACGGTCGGTTCGCCCTCGAACACCACCCGCCCCTCCTCCAGTTCGGCGATCTTGACGTTCATGGTCGCCGCCATGGAGGGCGGCGCGATCGCGCCCGATTGCACGGCGCGCATCAGGTCCAGCCCCGACATCGCGCGCAGGCGCTCCGGCGGCAGGGCGGCGTCGCCGGCGGACTCGAATGGCGGCATAGGCTTTTCCTGTATATACATTTGTTGTATATGCATGTATATGCCAGAGGACGGATCGTCAAGCGAGGGCCGCGGCGCGCGGCGGACAGGCGCGCGCGAGCTCGCCGCGTTCATGGGGAGCGCCGAGGGCGCATGCGTGGCCTTCGCCCTGCGCAGCGCGGCGCGGAAGGTTTCGGCGTTCTATGACGCGCGCCTGGCGCCGGCGGGGCTCACGATCGCGCAATTCAGCGTGCTGGCGCACGCCTCGGCCAAGCCGGCGCCGAGCGTGGCGGCGCTGGCGGAGCGGCTGACGCTCGATCCCTCCACGCTGTCGCGGACGCTGAAGCCGCTCGAAGATGCGGGGCTTCTGGAGATCCATCCGGACCCGGACAATCGCCGCATCCGCCGGGTGAAGCTCACCGAAGCCGGCAAGGACAAGCTCGTGGAGGCCGGCCAGCTCTGGATGGCGGCGCAGAAGGAAGCCGCGGGAATCGTGCCGCTCGCGACGGTGGCCGAAGTGACGCGCGCGGTGGAGGCCCTGGAAATCTAGGGATTGTCCGGTGAATCGAGCCGTCATTCCGGGCGAAGCGAAGCAGAAACCCGGAACGACGGAAGTTGAGCAGCTCAAATCGGAAGCGCTTCACGCGACGAAGTCGGCGATGCGCGCGATGATTTCTGGATCCTGCGCGATCAGGCGGTGGCCGAGGCCGTCGACCAGCAAGAGTTCCGCGCCCGGCCAGGCGGCGGCGGCCTCCTCTGCGCCAGCATAGGGAACCTGCTCATCGTCGATCGCGTGCACGAACAGCGCGCGCGCCGTCATGGTCTTCGCCGCCTCGCGCACGTCGAACGCGGCGGCGGCCGGCTCGCGCGCTTCGTACAATCGCCTGGCGCGTTCGACGATCTCGTCGGACACGCCCCATTCGGCGGCGAGGCGCCCCCAGCGCCGGCGCATGCCGACCGGCGCGGCGATGAAGACGGCGCGCTCTACAGCGAGGCCCTGCGTCATCGCCAGCGCGCTCGAGGGGCCGCCGAAGGAATGGGCGACCACCGCGTCGACCGGGCCGAGCTGCGCGGCGGTCGCCACGAGCGCGCGCGCGGCGTCGGGCGCAAGGCAGGCTTCGCCGTCGGAGAAGCCGTGCGCGGGCAGGTCGAGCGCGACGACGGCGCGCCCGCGCTCCGCCAACGCCAGGATCATTCGTGTCCAGAGCGAATGATCGTCCTCCCAGCCGTGCGCCAGCAGCACCGCGGGCCCCTCGCCCAGGCGCCAGGCCGCGACCGAGCCCGCATCCGTCTTCACTTCGACCGCATCGAGATCGCGCAACGGCTCGGCTACGCGCGGGTGCGCGCGCCGGCGCGGACGCATCATCGCGGCGAGGAATTGTTCGGCGGGATCGTCGGGATCGGTCATGACGCGGACTATGGCTTCAGTGAGGTCCTGGATGCGCTTCAGGATTCTGGCGACCACACGCCGCGCGGCCGCTGGATTTTCTTGCGCGAGGCGGGCCTCGATTTCGGTCAGCTGCCGCACCGCACGTTCGTGAAGACGAGCTTCAAGCCCCGTACTTCCGGAAGAGCTCCTTCATTTCCGCGTCCGAAGCATGGTCGCCGCGATCATCTTCAGCCATGGCTTCGTCGAGTTCCGCCAGTTCCTCCTCCGACACGGTCCCGTGCAATGCCTCATAGGCCAGCAGGTGAACATGGTCGGCATAGGCCTGGCTGAGTGAAATTCCACGACGGCGCGCGTCCTCCTCAAGTTTCGCGGCGAGAGCGTCTTCAACCTCAATAGCGAGCGTCTCCATGCGTCAATCCTATCACGCTTCGGCGCGTGCGATCCAGCCGCCGCCGAGCACGCGGTTGGGGTTCGCGGCGCCCTCGGCTTCGTAGAAGACCGCGGCCTGGCCCGGCGCAACGCCCTCCTCCGGCTCGTTCAGCACGACCGACCAGCCGGCGGAGATGGAGAGCCGCGCGTGGAGCGGCTTGCCGGTCGAGCGCACGCGCACGCGGATGGCGCGGCCGTCGAGATCATCTTCGGCCGCAGCGCGATCTCCGATCCAGTTCACGTCCTTCAGCGCGATCATCCGGACACGGAGCGCTTCACGAGGGCCGACGATCACCCGCTTCAAGGCGGGATCGAGCTTGACGACGAAGAGCGGCTCGCCCGTCGCCACGCCCAGGCCGCGGCGCTGGCCGATGGTGTAATTGATGATCCCGGTATGCGCGCCGAGCACACGGCCGTCGAGATGCACGATCTCGCCGGGATCGAGCGCGCCGGGGCGGAGCTTTTCCACCACGCTCTGATACTTGCCCGAGGGCACAAAGCAGATGTCCTGGCTGTCAGGCTTGGACGCGGCCTTGAGGCCGAGCTCGGCGGCGAGCGCGCGCACCGCCGGCTTCTCCATGCCGCCCAGCGGAAAGCGCAGATAATCGAGCTGCGCGCGGGTGGTGGCGAACAGGAAATAGGATTGATCGCGATCGGGATCGTGCGCGCGATGCAGTTCGGCGCCGTGTGCGCCTTCGATGCGGCGCACGTAGTGGCCGGTGGCGAGGCAATCGGCCCCGAGCTCCTTGGCGACGCGCATCAGATCGGCGAACTTCACGGTTTGATTGCACTTGACGCAAGGAATGGGCGTTTCGCCGGCCAGATAGGAATCGGCGAAATCCTCCATCACCGCTTGGCGGAAGCGGCTTTCGTAATCGAGCACGTAGTGCGGGATTCCCAGCGCATCGGCGGCGCGGCGCGCGTCGTGGATGTCCTGGCCGGCGCAGCAGGCGCCGGGCTTGTTCACGGCCGCGCCATGATCATAGAGCTGCAGCGTGACGCCGACGACGTCATAGCCCTGCCGCTTCAGCAGCGCGGCGACCACGGTGGAGTCCACCCCGCCCGACATCGCCGCCACCACGCGGGTCGCGGACGGCGGCTTGGCGAAGCCGAGGGAATTGCGCGCGCGTGCGGGCGCGTCGTCTTGGAGTGCGGTCACGGTTCTCTCCCTCCGAGGTCAAGGTTCGGAGCGATCAGCGCCATGTAGGCGAACGGCGCGCCGAGCGCCACCCCGCCCTAGCGGAGAAAATTGAGCAAAGTGAGCTCGGAGAGGTCGGAGAAGATCTTCGCCGTGGCCTGATATTGCGCCTCCAGCGTCGACAGCTCGATCGAGATGCGCGGGATGTCGGCGGCGGTCTCCTCGGCGAGCTCGCGGGAGAGGAGATTAGCCCGGGTGGTCAGCCGGTCGCGTTCATCATCGATGCGCCTAGCGAGCTGGCCGGTGCGGCCTTCCGAAGCGGTGACGACGTTCGCTGCGGCGACGAGCGCATCGGCGATCTGTTCGAGCTGGGTTCTCTGGGTGGGCGTGAGATCATCGCTCAGCCGCCCGCCGGCCGCGTCGATCACGACCTTGAGGTCGCGCATCGCCGTGAGCAGGCCGGCGCCGATCTCGGAGGCTTTGTCGGCCAGCGGCACTGGCGCGCCGGCGCCGAGATCGACGACCTGATGGCGCTCGGATTCGTCGAACCACTGGCCGGAGGGCAGCGCGACGAGATCGTCGATGGAGCCCAGCGGCACGGGCCGCACGCCGACGCGCTCGCCGGCGAACAGCGGCTGGCCGTTCCAGGTCTCGTTCAAGGAAGTCACGACGGAGGAGAACGCCACGGAGAGATCGATGTCGAGCGTGCGGCCGTCGTCGGCGGAGAGCGCGCTCCTGATCGCCGTTGAGAGATCGACGCCTGCGCGCGCGGCGTTCGCCAGCGCATCGGCCTGGACGCCGAACCGCGCCGACAATTGCGTCGCCGCTGAAGCCCGCGCCTCCGACAGCGCCAAGAGGCCCTGGGCGTTGACGACCTGGTTCGACTTGCCGGCGAACCCCTGCAGATCCTGCGCCCGCTGGCCGGAGGCCACCTGCGCCTGCAGATCGCTCATTTCGCGCGTCATCCGCTCGATGTCGAGACGCATCTGCGTGGTGTAGCGGAGGGTCAAGGCGCTGGTCATGGGTCAGGCTCGTCAGTACCGGCCGAGATTGACGAGGATTTCGTACATCTCGGCGGCGGCTTGGATGAGACGCGAGGCGGCGGCGTAGGCGTTCTGGAACGTGGTCATGCGCACGAGTTCGTCGTCGATGGACACACCCTCCACTTGCGCGCGCCGGTCTGCGGCGGCGAGCGAAAGCGCAGCGGCGCCGGCGGACGCGCGCTCGGCGTCCGACGCAAGCCGTCCGACGGCGCCGGCGAAGCGGGAGACATAGACCGAAAGCGACGTCGTCTGCGCGGTCATGACCCCGGACGCCGTGAACTGGCGCGAAGCGTCGCGCGCGGCTGCGAGCGCATTGGCGCCGCGGTTGTCGCCCGCCTCGATGACGACGTCGCCGATGGCGGCCGAGAGGTTCGGGCGCGCAACCGCGAGCAGCGCAGGGTCTGCGGCGATGTCGGAATCGACCGCGATCTCGACGGCGCGCGCAGCGCCGGCCTGCGGGCCCAGCCCGAACAGCGAGGACACCGAGACGCCGGTCGCGCCGCGTGCGGTGGTGTCGCCGGAGAGGGCGAGTTCGAAGCCGGGCTTGGCGGTCCAGCCTATGCGACCGACCGAGGAATCGTAGGAGAAGGTCGCATACTGGCCAAGGCCGGTCGTCGCATCGTTGAGCGCGGCGACGAGATTGTTCCAGCTCGAGCCGGGGTTGGTGAGCGCACCGGCGATGGCGAGCGTCGGCGTGGCGGCGACGCGGCCGCTCGCAGTGGTGACGACGAAGCTCATCTCGCCGCCGGCGAGCAGGCCGTGCGCGTCGCTCGCCGCGCCGCCGCTTTCGAAGAAGAGCGGGGTTTCGCGCGCGGCCAGATCGTTGAGCCCGAAGAAGTGCGCGAAGCCGCGCCCGGCGCGGGCGCTGGGATCGGTCGCCGATTGCTGCACGACCAGGCCCCCGCCATTGCCGACGCTGAGCGACAGGCGCCCGGCGGTGAAGTCCGCATCGCCGCCGGTCGAGGCCGCGCCGAGCGCCAGGTCGAGCGCGCTCGTCAGGCTTGCGATCGTGTTGGAGAAGGCGAACGATCCCGCGGGGCTCTCCGCGGTGATGAGGCCGGCGTCGAAATCGATGGTCAGCCGTTGCGCCAGCACGCCGTCGGAATCGACGACGCCGATGATCGTCTCGCCGCTGAAATTGAGCGCATCGCTCGCCAACAGCCCGGTTTGGCGCCCGACGAGTTCGCCCGCGGGCGGATAGGAGACGTTCTCGTTGTGCGCGGCGTTGAGCGCGTCGGCGAGTTCTGCGGCAAGCCCGCCCAGGCTCTCCGCCAGCTGGCGCAGCTCGCCGTCGCGCACATCGATGAGGCCCTTGATCTCGCCGCTCTGGAGGAACGCTTCGAGATTGCTCGGCGCGCCCTGCCCGACCGCGTAGGAGATCGCCGTGTGCGCCGCGAAGGGCACGCCGCTTGCGGTGTAGGAGATCGCGGCGGCCTCCTCGCCGACCAATTGGGCGCCGCCGGCGGTGCGCACATGCACGCCGCCTTCCAAGACGGGCGCGACGCGGATGTCCATGAGCGCGGACAACTTGTCGATGAGCGCCGATTGCTCGTTCTCGACGGCGGAGGCGTCGGCGCCGGCGTTCTTCGTCAGCCGGATCTCCTTGTTGAGCGCGGCGATCTGATCGATCAGATCCTGCGCTTCGACGACGGCGGCGGCGACGCGCTCGTCGGCCTCGCTGATCAGCGCCTGCACGTCCTGCGACACCGCGCCGATATGCGTGAACAGCGATTGCAGCGCGGACACCGCGCCGTCGCGGCGCAGGGCCGAGGATGGATCGACGCCCAGTTCGACGAACGCGTCCCACACCTTGTCGAAGCTGGCGAAGAGCGAGGTGTCCTGGGTGGGATCGCCGAAGCTCGATTGCGCGCGCGCCAGCAGTTCGGCGCGGGCGTCGGCGCCGCCGCGCATGGCTTCCGCAGTGAACGAGGCGGCGGCGAGGAAGCGATCGGCGGCGCGCGTGATCACGCCGAAATCCACGCCCGAGGCCGTGCCCCATTGGTTCAGCGGCGAGAAATGGATCTCGGTGCGGACATAGCCCGGCGTATTGGCGTTGGCGACGTTCTGGGCGGCGACTTTGAGGCCGGACTGGCTCGCCTGCAGCGCGGTCAGGCCGGTGTGGATGATGGACGTGAGCGTGCTCATCGCGGCCGCCCCCCGCCGCCCGGCAGAAGGCGCCCGGCGCCAGGCCGATTTTGCCGGGCGCGCAGGGCCCGCCGCGGCCGGTAGCCCAGCATGATATCTCGCTGATTTTCCACCGTTTTAGGTTTCTCTCACGCGATCGCGCACGCGCCTGGTGACGCGCGCCGCTGAAGGCATTCGCAAGCTTGGGGCCATGCCCGCACACGCCGTCACGCATCGGCAGAAGCTGCCCGGCGGGCGGCGAAGCTTGCCTAGCGCGGGACCATCGCGGCGGCCGCCGTCTATCTATAACATTCTGTTTTTACTGCGAGTTTTTTGGTTAGCGGGCTGGCCCGCGGCTTGCTGCCTGACAGACGACCGCGCGGCGCGAGCCGAGGCGGCGGCTGGAGCATGCATGGATTTCGCCTTTCCCCCGATCGCGCCGCAGCCTACGCCGGAGCGCGTCGCCTACGTCGCGCCTGACGTCGGCGACGAAAGCGCGGCGCCGGAGGCCCACGGGGAGGACCAGATCCAGGCCCCGGGTTTCGCGGCGCATGTGGAGCGGGCGTTGGCGCAGATCGGGCGCCGCATGCCGACGAGAGCGTCTGCGGCGCCGCAGACGGCTGCGCCGCCTCAGGCTCTCGCGACCCCGCAGGAGACGCCTGCCCCCGCCCCTCCGGTCAACCCGCCCGCGCCGCAGGCCGGCGCGCCCGCGGCGAAGAGCGAAGCGGTCGTCGCCGAGAAGGTCGCGGCGGCGCCCGTCGCTGCAGCTCCCTCCGCGCCTGTTGAAACGGCGGTCGCCATCCCAAGCGCCAAGCCGAGCGTTCCCGTCGTCGCCGCTCCTGTCGCCGCGGGCGAAGGGGCGCCGGCCCCGACTGCGCCCCAGCAGGTCCAGGCGGCTGCGCCCCCCGCGCCCGAGTCTGCGCCCGCGCCCCACCCGGCGAAGAC
>JACAEE010000047.1 GCA_013389015.1 Hydrogenophilaceae bacterium
GCGCCCTTGAGCGATGATGGCCCCGTCGCGCTGCCGGCCATCCCGGCATGACGGCCGGCCTGGCCTCGCCAGCGATCACGATGCCCGCCGGCTCGTACACCACAGGATGGGACACGATCCAACTACACCCTTGAATTAGTCAGGGAGCGTTGAGTTTGCCATGCATTGGGGGAGCCAATGAAACAAATGATTGCGTTGCTATCAGCTGCCGCCGCTCTGTCGGGATGTAGCGATAGTTCATCGTCTTACGACGACGGATACGCTAGAGCCTCCGCGAGTCCTTACGAAAATTCCTTCAGAGCGTCCGAAGACAGAGAACCGTTTGATGAGGACGCTGCGCGGGAGGCGGCAGAACGAGACCTGGCTTCTGAAGGTTACGATTACAGCTACGGTTGCACTGACGACTGCTCGGGCCATGAAGCGGGATGGCAGTGGAGAGCCGAGAACGGCTATTCGACTTATGGCAATAGCGAGAGCTTCGCGGAAGGCGGATATGCTTTCGACGAGGCGCTAGAAAGTCGTGTCGAGGAAATGAGAGATGACTACGAGGCTGGTCTCGACCCCGATTATTGAGCCAGCCGCATGAAGCTGTGTGCGAACGTCCGCTTTGGAGCTGCGTGCGTCGAACGTCTGCTCGCGGGATTCCTCCTGGACTAATTGATGTTAGGCCGCACCACGTCGGTGCTAGGAAGATCTGCGGGGGATTTGCGGAGGTGATAGTCCGCGCAATTCCGTGCAATATCGGACTCTTACTTGGCCATTCTTCGCTGCCGGCGGTATCATTGAGGGTAGCAAGTGCTCCCCAATTTGGAGAGACTGGCGTGTGTTCAAGCAGCTACGGCGAGCGAGAAAGTTATCTTCTGGCACCATTTGTTCGTTCTTGCGGACCCCGCCAGCTTCCACTCATCGGAACGCCGCGAACGCCCTGAGCGGTCTTGCAAAACTGTGGGCTGAAAATCGAGCGTCTTGTCGCCGCCGGTTCGGGGGCGCGCGTGTCCATTTCATATGCCCGCGCTACGCCCTTCGTACGCTGCGATTAGCGGTGCTGGCGCGCGGCCTTCTGTGCGGCGCGCGCGGACGCATCAGCGTGTCGGCGATCGAAGCCCCAAGCGCAGCGCCAATTTGATGGACGGATAGCTGGGGAAATCCCGTCTGTCGGCGCTGGCCGCGCGCGCCTCGTTCGAGCGCGGCGCTCAACCGTTGCCGCGAAGCCGGCGTCGCTGCGCCGTAGGGCGTCTCAGGGATCATGATGGGCGGACGCGACTTGGGCGAGGCGCTGGTCGATCACCCGCTTGCGCCGCTCGCGTCCGCAACAGGATCCCCACTGTGGGGCGCGCCATGGGACCGCGCTTCGCGCGCCGCTTCGCACGGCGGTTGCTGGAGCTCAGCGGCAACAAAGCGGCGATCATCCGCCTTCAGCGGATCCCGACTTGGCCCTGCGCGGTGCGGCGTTCGCGGCGATGAGGCTGAGGGTCAGAGGCGCACGAGGGCTGCCGCCGCATCGCCCTTTGGGGGGATTGCGCGGCGCAAGCGGGACGGGCTCGAGCGTAGAACATCGGACGAACATCCTGGTGGAGGAGCGCCGCTGGGGCGTGCGGCTGGCGTGGGCGCGCAACATGATCTTCGCTCACGAGAGAATTAATATTGACAGGGCGACGGCGGCGATGGACCCTGCGGCATGCGCCGAAGAGCGCGGGCTACGCTTGGCCAACGGGAGGGACCATGAATATCCACGCATTGTGGTTGAGCGCATCTGTGCTCACGCTGGGATGGACTGGCGCGGCCCTCGCGCAGACCTCCGACGAACCGGAAGGCGCCGCGAGCGAGGAAATCGTCGTCACGGCCGAGCGCCGCAGCACGAGCCTGCAGACGACGGGGATTTCGGCGTCGGTGCTCACCGGCGAGGACCTCGCCGATCGCGGCGTCACCTACGTCGATCAGCTGCAATTCATCACGCCGGCGGCGACGGTGAACAATTTCGGGCAGGGGATCGATTTCAACATCCGCGGCATCGGCAAGGCCGAACACAACACGCAGACGACGACGGGCGTCATCACCTATCGCGACGGCGTGGCGACGTTCCCCGGCTATTTCACCGCTGAGCCCTACTACGACATCGCGCGCGTAGAGATCTTGCGCGGGCCGCAGGGGACGTTCGTGGGCCAGAACGCGACGGGCGGGGCGGTGTTCGTCACGTCGAACAGTCCCGTCATCAATGGCGGCCATCACGGCTATATCGCCGGCCAGCTCGGCAATTACAGTAATGTCGCGCTGCAGGGTGCGATCAATCTGCCGATTAGCGATACGCTCGCGGCGCGCGTCGCCTTCAACGGCGACATGCGCGACAGCTTTTACGACATCACCGGGCCGTACACGGGCGATGACGGCGTGCGCATGGCGAGTGCGCGCTTCGGGCTCCTATGGGAGCCGACGGATGCGCTCTCGGTGCTGTGGAAGACCGATCTCAATTATCTCGATCTCAGCGCCTATCCATCGGATCCTGTGAACTCCACGAACAGCCTGTTCGAGATCACGCAGAACGCCGATCTGGTCGCGCTCGACCGGGGCGTGCGCTCGGTGCTGGAAGTGAACTACCAGTTCGGCGGCGGGATCACGCTGCGGTCGGTGAGCGGCTACCAGGAAGCCAACACCGCCTATAAGGCCGACCTTGACGGCACAAGCGTGGGCAACAGGACGTTCCGGGACTCGGTCGACGAAGTGATCTGGTCGCAGGAGTTCAACCTGATTTCGCCGGATGCTCAGCCGTTCTCCTGGGTGCTGGGCGGCATGTGGCAGTACGACAAGTACACCTTCCGTCCGGGCGAGTTTGTGATTGGGTTGCCCGAAGGCAATCCGCTCACGGAATATGTGCTCGACGGCACGAATCCGAAGAACAGTTGGGCGGTGTTCGGGCAGGCTGGCTACGACCTGGCGCCGGGGCTCGAACTGACGGTCGGCGCGCGCTATTCGTACTCCGATACGACGAACAACATCTTCGTGATGCAGTATGGCCTGCCGCTCACGCAAAACCAAAGCGCGGAATTTTCCAACCTCTCCGGCAAAGTCGCACTCAATTGGGAGGTCAACGACGACAACTTTCTATACGGCTTCGTCGCCACAGGCTTCCGGCCAGGTGGGTTGAACGTTCCCGTCGGTCTGGGGCCGCCGGCGCCGTTCGCCGAAGAAGAAGTGACCAGCTATGAGGTCGGCTGGAAGGCCATCTGGTTCGATGGGCGTCTGCACACGCAGACTAACGCCTTCTATAATGAGTATGACGGCTTCCAGGTGATCATCGGCTATCCCACGATCCCGGTGTTCGGCTTCGAACTCAACAATCCGAACACGACGACCATGTACGGGTTCGAGTTTCAGGCGCAGGCGACGCTGGGCGATCTTTCCGTCGATGTGGGTCTTGGCCTGCTGAAGAGCGAGCTCGGGGAGTTCTTCGCAACAGACCCGCGCGTTCCGGCGACGACGCCGTGCGATCCGGAGACCGGCCCGTCGAGCGCCTCATGCATCAATCTCGTTGGCCGCGAGCAGACCTATGCGCCGGAATTCACGTTCAACCTCGCCGCCCAGTACGTTTTCCGTCTTGACGGCGGCGACAGGCTCACGCCGCGGATCAACTACGGCCACGTCTCCGAACAATGGGCGACGCTGTTCCAGAACGTCGCGCGTGGAGACAACATCGAAGCGCGCAACGTGGTGAACGGGCAGCTCGCGTGGACGCATGGCGATCTGGTCGTCACGCTCTACGGCACGAACCTGACCGATCAAGAATATGTGGGCGCGATCAACTCCGGCCTCCGGTTCGCCGGTCCTCCACGACAATACGGGATCCGTCTGATGCGCGTGTTCTGACCGCCGCCGCTCGCGGATCCGCTGACAAGAACCGGCTGGGCGCGGAGCTAGTTTTGGGAGGGATCTTGACGGATTCGGCTCGGCCGTTTTCATACCAGCGCGAAAGGGTTGGCGCGATGTCAGATGGCGCACGAGCCAAACGCGGTCGCCGGACGAAAGCAGAGCAGCGCGCCGAGAGTTTGGAGCAGATTCTCGACGCGGCGGAGTACTTGTTCTCGAAACACGGCCTTTATGGCGTGACGCTGCGCGACGTGGCGCAGCGCGTGGGCATTCATACGACGCTGCTGCACTACTATTTCAAGGACAAGAAGGACCTGTTTGAAACGGTGTTCGCGCGCCGCGCGGGCGTGACCAGCGGTCGGCGGATGGTGGCGCTCGAACAGTACGAAACCGCCGCGGGAGCGCACCCGACCGTAGAAGGCGCGCTGCACGCCTTTCTCGACACGGACCTGGATCTCTATTTTGAGGGCGGCGAACTCTGGATGAACTACGCCGCCTTCTGCGCCCGGGTCAGCAACACGCCGGAAGGCGCGGTGCTGATGGACGTTCACTTCGACCCGGTCGTGCTCAAACTCGTCAGCATCTTGAAGCGGGCGCTGCCGGACTACCCGGACGAAGACATCTTCTGGGGTTACCACTTCGTGACGGGCGCGCTGATGAACACGCTCGCCCGCACCGGGCGCATCGACCGCCTCTCGGGCGGAGTCTGCCGCTCCGATGATTTTCCCGCGGTGAAGAAGCGCATCGCCAAGTTCATGGCGGCAGGGTTCCTGGCGCTGAAAGACGCCTAGAGGCCGACGCCCCGGCAGGCGTCTTGCGCGGCGAGCGGGGGCGAGAGGATGCCGGTGTTCCAGTTCCAGGCGAGGTCGCCGCGCGCGCGGCGCCGGCACACGGCCTGCTCATGCAAGGCGAACATCCCGGGAAGGAGGTGCTCCGAGGGGCGCGGCGCATCGGCGAAATGCATGTAGGCCCCTGAGGCTCCGTAGCGCGGCCAGTGTGGCGCGCCCGCTGCTTCGGGCTGGCCCGCGCGCGCGAAGCTTGCCCAATAGCCGACCATCGCGTCGGAGAACTGCGCCTCCTGCGGCGTCATGGGGATTCTCGGCCAGAATTGCGGCGTGCGATCGAGCGTGCCGAACATGTAGGGCAATTCGCTGGCGTGAAAGCCATGCAGACCCGCGGAATCCGCCTGCGGATAGCCGTGATCGAACAGATAGAGAAAAGCTGGGGCGCCGAGCGCGGTCTGGTTGCGCGCGAGCCGCTCCGCAGTCCAGCCATAGAGCGCGTCGCGCGTGGCGGCCAGGATGCTCTCACGCAGGTCGGCGCTCGGATAAAGGCGCAGAAACTCATCGGCCAGATCGAAATAACGTTCGCGGATGGCGCCTTCGTAGTCCGCCGCGCTCGCTGGCGTCGGCGGAGCGAGGACGGTCAGCGAACGGATTTCGCCGCTGTTGAAGCCGACGAGCAGCGGCACGGGCGCTTGTTCGCCCCTGTCGAACACATCGACCAGCTGGCGCGGCAGGATCTGTCCGTCCACGGTTCCGAATGGCGCAAACCGCGCCGCCGCCGCCGCGTCGATCAGCGCGCGCGCATCCATGGTCCGCAGGGAGGCGATGTCGGGCGCGTTGAGCTGAGCGGCGAGGCGCGCTCCGCTCTGTTCTGCGCTCGCCAGGCCGAACCTGCCTTCGCGCAGTTCCGGCGTGGTGACCATGTACGCGCTCTGTGCGATCGCCTTCGCGAACAGCCCGCGCGCGGCGGGCGCAGCCATGAGGTACAGGACGCTGAGGCCGCCGGCGGATTCACCCGCGATCGTTACGTTGGACGCATCGCCGCCGAAGGCGCCGATGTTGCGTTGAATCCAGCGCAGCGCTTCGATCTGATCGAGCGTGCCGTAATTGCCGGAAATGCCGGCCGGATGTTCGGCGCTGAGTTGGGGATGCGCAAGGTAGCCGAGCACGCCCAACCGATAATTGATGGAGACGACGACAAGACCTTCAGCGGCCAGGCGCGCGCCGTCGTACAGCGTCTCTTTGCTCGATCCGGTGAGAAACGCGCCGCCGTGAATCCAAACGAGGACCGGCGCATTGTGCGCATTGGCGGGCGCCCAGACGTTCAGCGTCAGGCAATCCTCGCTCATCGGCGTCAGATCCTGCGCGTAGATGTGCGCGAGCCGCGACAAGGGCTGCATGCAGGCAGGCCCGAATTCTGTCGCGCGCCGGACGCCTTGCCAGCGCGGCATCGGCGCGGGCGCTCTCCAGCGCGCCGGTCCGATGGGCGGCGCAGCATAGGGAACGCCCTTAAACACGCGCACCGCGCCTTCTCGCCGCCCCTCCATCGTTCCAGCGGGCGCCTCGACGAGCGGGCCCAGTTCGCCGTGCGGCGTGGGCGGCGCATCTGCAGATGCACATGATGCTAGGAGGAGGCATGCTGCGGCGAGCCATCCGACAGGGCGGCGGTCTGTGTAGTTCATGACGCGGCGTCTCCGAGCGCGCGCCGTTCATTGCGGAACACGCGCGCCAAGATGAGGAAGAGCAGGATCGCTAAGGCGTAGAACGGCGTGAGTGTATACAGGGCGATCTGCAGAGAATTGGCGGGAAAGCTGGCTCTGAAGAAGTCGCTGGCCGCGCCCACATAGGTTGGTCCGAGCCCAAGGCCGATCAGGTTCATCACCAGCAGCAGCAGCGCGCCGGACATGACGCGCTGGTCGGGCCGCACTTCCTGCTGAACCAGCGCGACCGACGAAGAGAGGTAGAAGTAGTTGAGGAAAGTCGGGCCGATGAGGAGCAGGGTCGCGAGTTGCCAGGACGGCGCCCACACGAAGCCGATATAGAACGGCACGGCCAGCGCAAGCGATATGGCGGGGACGGTGGCGTACGCGAGTTTCGAGCGCCGCGTGAACCGATCAATAACCCAGCCTGAGACGAAGATGCCGGCGCTCATCGCGACGCCCACAACGAGCGCGTAATAGACGGCGACCTCCTCAAGCGACATGCCCTTTTCGCGCATGAGGAACAGCGTCGTGAAATTGCCCATGCCGTAGGTGATGAATTGCGTCGCGCCGCCGCCAAGCGCGGCAAGCATGAGCGTGGGCCGGGAGAAGAACATCGCAAATGTCGCCGCGAAGCCGGAGCGGGCGGTGGCGGCGGCGGCTTGATCCGGAACCGGATCAAGGCCGCCTCGGCGGGGTTCGCGGACAAAGAGATAGACGGCGATCGCGGCGACAATCCCGACGGCGCCAAGCACAAGGAAGGCGTAGCGCCAGCTGAACGCGGCTGCGATCGACGCGCCGAAGGCGATTCCGAGCGCAGCCCCGATCGGGGGGCCCAGATTGAAGATGCCGAGCGCTGTGCCGCGCCGGCCAGGCGGAAAGTAGTCTGAAATGATCGCGTAGGACGGGGGAACGCCTCCCGCTTCGCCGACGCCGACGGCCATGCGAGCGGCGACAAGCTGCGGATAGTTTGCAGCCAGGCCGCAGGCCATCGTCGCCGCGCTCCAGGTCGCGCAGGCGATCGAGAGCACCTTGACCCGATTGGTCTTGTCGGCCAGCCAGCCGACTGGGATCGAGATAAAGCAATAGAAGAGCGCGAAGTAGAGTCCGCCGATCAGGCCCAGCTCGCCATCGGTGACATGCAGCGTGTCTTGGATGGGCTTGGCCAGGATCGACAGAAGCTGCCGATCCAGGAAGTTCAATACGTAGACGAAGCACAGCATGCCCAGCACGAACCAGGCGCGTGCGTCGGGGGCGGCGGCGACCGCATGGGCGCGGCTGTCGAAGCAGTCTTCCGCCGGAGACTTGTATGCGGTCATCGTTCGGAGGCCGCGCTGCCAGGGGAGATCAAGGAGGCGTGAAGCGAACCCCGATGCTGCGCAGCAATCGGCGCGAAGGTCTCAATCCGCACCCGGCCCCCCCAACTAAAGATCGATCCTGCGCGTCGACTTGGAGCCATCTTGCCGCCGCCACGGCGACAACGTCAATACTCACTCATGAACGAATGAAGATTTTTGGCGCGGGCGGCTGCGCGTGCGCGCTCCCAATGCGCACCGACGCGCGACTTCGTCCGTTAGCGTAGGGCAAGGCCGATGCGCCCCGGTAGTTCATAAGTAAAATCAGATGGATAGGGCCATAGTCTGGCGGAGAGGGAGGGATTGGGGCGCCCTTTGTTTCCATGGCTCGCGGGGTGGCGCGTCAAAAAATACCGTGGTTTATCCCGGCTGGTCGTGGGTAGCGTCGTGGATAGCGCGCGCGAAGCAGGGAAATATCGTTAACAGGTCATTTGCTGACCGTGAGTCAGAAGGTCGCACACAACCTTGGATTCCATGTGCGATGGCCGACGAACAGCTTTTCCTTGCGCCCATAAATGACCGCTTCCGCGAGGCCGTCCGCGATGATGAGAACGCAAAGCCGTGGTTGGTATTCGCGGATGAGCTAGCTCGCGTCGGCCTAGCGCTGCTGCACGACATTGAAGTCCCGACTTATGACGGCCGAAAGTTTGCTGCCGCTGGAATCTTCGCACGCGCGCATCAATCGCTTCAGGCCGCAGTGATTGTGATTGAGCGCGGGATGGTAGGTGACGGCCGTGCTATTCTGCGAACCGTCGTGGAAGCGGCAATAGCGCTCAACGCTCTCGCGAACGATGAGAACTTTGGTCAGCGCTTGGCGAGCGCGTCGCACGCCGACAGTCTCAAGCTGACGAACATGCTCCTGAATAAACCCGACATCCGAGCGGAGGTGTCGGCCGAAGACATCGCACTTCTGGAAGCAACGCGCGACCAACTCATGGCGATGCCAAAGGAAGAGCGCAGTTCGATCATTTGGGATCAGGTTGCGCAAAAACACTGCCCCGATCTCTATGATACGCTTTATCGTCTGCTCTCGATGGACGGGACGCACATAAACGCGGGCTCACTGGCGCGCCGCTTCGAGCGCAACGGCGAAGACTTCACGATGATGAAGGTCGGACCCGATGTCGAAGGACTCGTCAGTGCGCTTCAAGCGGCGTGCGCCGCCTTCCTGCACTCCATAGAACCCTTCGTGAAGCTCTACCCCGTGTCGGGATACGCCGAGAAAGTCGATGTGCTTGTTCAGCGATTGAAGGCAATGGAAGCCGTCGAAATTGCTTGGTGAGTCAACAGTCGAGGAGAAAGAAGATGGTCGAAGTTGTCATTGTCGTTCGCGAATTCGGCCGCAAGAAGCCGGACTATTCGTTGAAATTCGAGCTTCCAACGTTGCCCCGACCTGGGGACTACATCTCGATCAAGAAGCAGTGGCGCAAGGCGAACGCCGAGCGCGCGCTTGCGCGCGGCCGTGAGGATTCCGCCAAGTTTCGCAAGTCAAACCCGGAGAGTGTTCGCGCCTCGCAGCGCAAATGGAATGCTGCGAACAAGGAATACAAACGCCAAGCCGACCGCGACCGCTACGAGAGAGAGAAGGAAAAGCGCAAGGCCGCGCGCCGCGCTCGATATGCTGCGCGAAAGGCAATGGCGGTTATTGAGCGCCACGCTGCAACTCTCTCCTTATAGCAGTTTTACTGCGTGGTCCGGTGCCGCTATCCTCGCGTTCGAGAACTCCTGAGATTGGCCAAGGCGTTTTCGAAAATTCTCATCGCTCGTCACGAAAACGTCCCGGCTGTTGTGATCGTGGGCCCAAAACATCTGACGGTCGCAAAAGGCGTTGCGCCAGCGCTTCGCTTCCGGGATTTTGATGGTCTCAGACGAGACGCCCACGCTTGCAGCAAAATCGGACCATGCGAATGGAATCGTGGGAAACAGCGTCTCGTGGATGAGACGTTCCCGCGCGGTCATTTCCGGCGTTCCGCCGAATAGGCCGACGCCCCAAAAGCCGATACCCCAGTATGTAATCGTGGGAAGTACCTCAAGGTGTTCAAGCTTCAATGCGGCGAGTCGAGATTTGAACTCACCAAAGTTCTCTAGATAGGCGTCGCCGGGCTGACGTTCTGAAGCACTGACGGACACTACAGCGACATGCGCACGCCCTTCTGCGCTGGCGTCGGACAGTGCTCGCACCGCCGAAGCAGGCGGCCTGTTCTCCGCAAGATCGATGATGCAGTTAGTGTCCAGCGTGAAACTAAGCATTTGTGACTGATGGCCGGCTAGGCAGGCTTTGCCAGTTGTTGGCGGAGGCGTCCACGATCCGCAGGGATGAGCATCCCAAGCGCCATTTCCAGCGATGCGGCAGGTGGGTCTTTGTGGCCAAGGTCTTTGCGAATGGCGGCAAAGAGCGCGCCCATCCACCTAGTCATGTGCGCCGGCGCCTGTTCTGGCTCCGCTGCCGGCAACTCCCCCATCTTGTCCAGCATGGCGATTGTCTCCGCGCTGCCCCAAACTAGGAGCTTCGTGCGGATCGCTTGAAGCTTCTTCACGAGCGCTGTTTGTTCGTCCGGCGTCGGATTGATCTTCTTCTCATGAAAGAGCCCCATGAGCGTCCCGATCAGGTCGGAATAGACCGCTTGCTTCTCAGAGAAGAGCCGCGCATCGGTCTCCTTGTCCTTCGCCGCTCGATATTGGAATGATGCGGTGATGATTGCGACCGCGATCCCGAAAACGCCGAGGACGAACTGCGGGTCGGTAAAACGAAACACGACGATGATGGCCGCCGCTGACGCCGCCATCACAATCAACACAACTGCCAACGAAACCCACAAACCAGCGGCGCGCATACACAATCCTCCGATCCTATTTTACGTCGATTCGGAGGCGCCGAGCGGCGGGAACAGAAATCGCCAAAAATCCTAGGACTGGACTTCTCCCACGGGGCATCCAGCGCCGCTTCCAGTTCGGCCGCATTCTCCACGACACGGATGCGTCGCAGCGCGTCTGGATGCGCGAACGGATCGGCCGAGGCTGGTACGGGCGGCGGTGGAAGTACGCCGTTGGCGACGTACGTCAGCAGCGCTTCTGCCGCTTCGGCGGGAAGGTGCGTAGCCAGATCGAGAAAGCGATCTTCGTTGGCGGATTTCAGTTCAGCGACCCAGTCCGCCGGCACGCCAATCGATAGGAGATCGGCGGCAGCTAGACCTTGGAACACGGGAGGAGACGTGGGCGTCGGTGGAGGTGCAACGGCCCAAGTCGCCGCTACATCTTCGATCATCTCACGAACTTCGACGATCTGGATCGCGCCGGTGTTGGGATGCGCTTCGATCCGCCGGCGTTCAGCCCAGGCATACGCCTTGTCGTGGTGATCGACGTAGGCGAGCAGAAGGCTGCGATCGGTCTTGTGAACGATGATGCGGATATCGCGATTGACCCGGATCGACCAGAAGTTCGGGTCCTTCGATCGCTCGATCCGATGGAACTGGAGCCCCGGCGCCGATGGATCAAGCTGAAGGTCGAAGGCGCTGGTCTTGACCGCCTTCTGATCCTGGGCTGGCAGCCGGGCGAGAGCGTCGGCGAATGTATCTGCGATCCGGAAATCCACGATGTCTACCCGCCGTCACTTTGATGCGCGTCGTCTAGCTCATGGAATTCCCCGGTGTCCGGGTTCCACAACACCCACGACCACTCCTGTCCTGTGGGTTGAACCTGATCGTGCGGAATGAACCCCGCACCGCCATTCAAGCGATAGCTATAAAACAACGTAGGGAGACCAGTGTTGAATGGGTCGGCGAGCTTTGGCTCGATAATCTCTCGTTCGACGAAGTTCCCATTGTAGAGCACGCAAACGATGCTGCCCGGCTTGTAAACTTGGAACCATCCGTCAGGTGTCGAGATAGTGGAGCCAAGATCGGCCTGTCCGGCGCCCAGCGTCTTCGTCCACTCGATCAATTGTGCGGTGATATCATCACCCACTATAGCGTCACCGCCGGCTAGGTCCGCCGCCTTGTCGAGTTGACTCACGTACCGCTCAAACTCGACGAACAGGTCCTCGGTTAAACGCAACCCTCCGTAAACGGCGTCGTAGATCACGACAGCATCGGTAAGGCGTTTCGGGCCTGCTTCGGTCAGCAGGGCGATATTGGTGTGGGTCGCATCGATATCTCTCGGGGAAATGCTTCGGTCGCGGCTGATCAGCCCCAACAGGCCCTCGGCAACATGTTCGCGAACGCCAGCCTTCTGAGTTCCTGCAAACCATGCCTCGTCAATCTTGATCACGACGCCGGTCGTTCGGAAGTCGCGCTGCTTCCTCGACATATTCGGATTCTCGGCTCGAAGGCCCTTGTAGGGAAAGGCCGTCCTGCCAATCGTATACCCTTCGACGCTTTCATTCACTTGGAGATGAACTTCGGCAACTAGCCCCGACTTTGCCCGCTTAATGCGACTATCGACGATGCCATCCGGTGAAAGGGAGAAGTTCGCCGTCTTGCGCAGCATCGGTCGTGTTTGAACAGGGTGTGTCGACGCCACGACTCTTATCGAACGATCGTAGCTGCGGGTGCTCCACTCCAGGATTTTATAGGCTCGGCCCATGTGAAGGTAGTTGGCGCCTGGGTACGCTTCACGGATCGCTTGGTTCGTCGCGATGCTCCCAATAACCTGCTGGTACTCCCCTCGACCATCCTTGATCTGAAAGTTCGCTTCGCCGACTTGGCGCAACGGGTAGTTCAAATGCGGCGCATCGGAACCGACCTGGGCGATGTAGTCGAATTCACGGGGTCGCCCCGCTCCCGGCTTGGCGAGCCTAATCGCATCGGCGAATCCTTCCGGCCAATCCACGCCAGCCGGCAACGAAGCCTGATCACCGCCGAGAACTTCAACCTCATCGAGGAGACATCTGGCATGGGCGAATTGAATGAACCTATTGCCGAGGTACAGGTATGAAGGCTCGACCGAACCGGCATAATAATCCTGGAAGGTTTCGCCGAAACGACGAAACGCGCTTGGTGGCGCGATGACGAAGAACACGCCTGGGCCAGATCGGCCTACTCGACCAATCCTCTGGCGAAACGCCTTGCGAGACTCCGGTACGCCGAGATTGATGCCAACCGACATATCCGAAACGTCGATGCCCAGTTCCAGCGCTGAAGTAGCAACAACACCGTCCAGGCTTCCGCTTCGAAGAGCACGCTCGATGCGCGTGCGATCCTCGACTTCGTAGCCGCTTCGATAGGGCATAACGCCTTCTTCGTTGATCTGCCGGACAGTTCGTTCAACGCCCTGACGTGAGTCCATAAATCCGATGAACCGCCGGCGTGGAGACAAGGCGCGAACGCCTCGGGCGATGTCGGCCAGCGCAGTCTCGCCCGCAGCGCCATAGTCGGCGCCGTTTACGTGAATGATCTGGCGAGGATGGAACGGAGCGCCGTTGTCGCTCTCACTGACAACGGAATAGGTTAGGCCCGTAAGCCGATGCAGATGTTCTTCCGGGTCCCGGATAGTAGCCGTCGCCGCGATGACTTGCAGCCGACGGTTTTCCGATAACTGGTGGGTGGCTCGTCGCTTGGCGCTGATCATACGCCGGAGCAGGAAGGCGACGTTGCTTCCGAATACGGATTCGTAGACATGCGCTTCATCGAGAACCAGTAGAGCAAGCCGCTCAAGAAAGCGCCGGACCAGTCCACTGCCCACGTTTCTCATGAGCCATGCCTGACACACGTCAGGAGTCATCAAGACGATACGAGCCGCGTCGAGAGCGTCGCCACGTTCTGAAGTCGGCATATCTCCGTCGATCTTGACGATCGCCGACGAGTCCAGCCCCACGGCGCTCGCCATATCCAACCATCGGGCATGCTGATCCGAAGCGAGCGCCTTCAGCGGATAGAACACAAGGACCTTCGCCTCCGCATCTTCAAGGATGCGATGGAACGCCATGGCCTGGAAGATGAGCGACTTCCCCGATGCTGTCCCCGTCGCCACGACGATGTTCTCGCGCGCCAGCAGGCGGCTCAACGCCAGTGATTGATGAGTCCACGCCGTTCCGTCCGGCGCCACGTTCCGCAGCGCTGGGCCCAAGGCGCCCGCCAACAACTCAGGAGGCAAGGGTGATCGCCGTTCCGGGCGGCCGGGCAGATCAAGCGTCTCGATCACTTCCAGGTTGAGCGCCCGGATCAATTCGGCAGCGATTTCGTTCATCCGTCGACCCTTGGACCAACTGGAGATAGCATCATCGACACGCCGTAGTACGGTCAAGTGATGTGTCGAACTACTGATGCGAACGCAGTAGAGCCAAGATCATTGGCTCACTTAGGAAGTCGATCCGACTATACCGAAAACACCTTCATCACTTCATCGCCGAAGTGGTTGATCACCTTGACGGCGATGCGATTCGTTTCGGGACGGGGGAACGGGCGTGAGGTGTCGCTGTAGAGCGTAGACCACGCTTCTTCGTTGATCTCAGCCTTCAGGGCGGCCTTTAGGCTCTTGTACGGATCGGAGGCGCCGAGGAAGTAGGCATGGCGGACGAAGAAGCTCTCTTCGTTGTAGTCCGTATCGATGAACCATGCGGCGATGCCCTTAGTGTCATTCGAGCGGATGTCGCCGGTGTTCGGATCGAACACGTCCACGCCTTTGATCTGCACCTGGAGTTTGCCGTCATCGAGTTGCTTGATGTCGATGTCAGGCTCGCCGAACACAACGAAGAGATTGCCTTTGCCGGTGTTCTTCAAGTCCCCGGCCATGTGGAGGTCGGGGTTCATCTTGGCCTTCAGGATCGGCAGCGGGCCGAGCTTCTGGAACTCCGAGGCGTGGGCGTCGAAGTTGAAGGCGCAGGCGATCAGGACGTCGAACCGTGCCTCATTCGCTTCACGAGCGGCGGCGGCAAGATCGACGCGTGAGAGCGTGCCGAACTCCGGTCCGATAAAGATCGCCGCCCGTCGCTCGGTCTCGCCTTCCATGAAGCGGCCTTCGGCATTGACGTATTCGCCGGGCCAGCCCGTCGGGCGACCGAGGAACTTGATCGTATCCCGCTTCTCGGTCTGATGAATGCCGGCAGTCTCAAGGTGATCGAGGATCATCTCGGCGAAGTCGGTCGGCGGCGTGACGAACTTGGTGCAGCGACGTTTGGCGGCTTTGGCGCTCTGGTAGTCCAGCAGTTCTTCCTCGTCTGCCGGCACGACTCTATGCGGTGACAGGCTTTCGACTGTGAAAGGGCCGGCGACCCGCACCTTGGAGGAATCTATGTAAGGGCGATCGTAGAGCAGTTCGATGTCCGCACCTTTGGCGATCACATCGTCGATTTTCCCCTGCCGCTCGACGCGAAGCTTCCACCACTCGGCGTGCAGCGCTTTCGTCTTCTCCGACCAGGACGTTTCAGCCTCCCGAGGAATTTCCCATTCCTCGAATGAGCCCCCCAGAAGGCCGCCAAGTTCGATGCGCAAGAACTCAAGTTGCGAGTCGTAACCTTCCCAGATCGTATCGATCGCCGTGTTGCTCGCGATAGAACTAAGCATGATGTGGGGGGCACGCTCATAAACGAAACCGTGACGCACATCGCTAAGGGTCGGTTCGTCGGCCTGAACTTTTCCCGTAAGCTCTTGCTCCTTGGATCGACCGTCTCGGCTGTCTTTTAACAGATAGAATGGATAGCGGGCGCCCATAATGCGGGCACGTGCTAGCGCAAGCGCTACGCGCGATGTGTCGATCGTAATCCAGCGTCTGCCCCACTGCTCGGCGACCGTCGCGGTGGTGCCAGAACCGCAGGTCGGATCGAGTACGAGATCGCCGGGGTCGGTTGCCATCAACAGGCAGCGTTGTACAATTCCTGTGGCCGTCTCCACGACGTAGCGTCTGTCGGTAGCTCCTCCGAATTCAGTCCAGACATTCGAAATTGCGAAAACTCGAAAATCGTTGAACCGTCGAAGATACCTCAGGGCGGTTGCCTGCGGAATGAGCCGCCCGGCGCGCCGAAGGCGTTCCATTCCGACTTCGCTCGTTTTCCATCGACTCTGCGGTGTAGGAGTGAATTTTCGCCCCTCAACTTCAACCTCAAACCAAGAGGCCGCCCCAAGTCCCTTTTCTCGGCCCATGCTGGCCGATTGCAGTTGGTCCGCCGTATAGAAGTCGGCGCCTGCCTCCAGCGGCACATCGCCTAGGATTTCAGCTTGCGATGCCGGCCTGCGCTGGCCGCTCGCAAGAACGATCCCTGAATAATGGGCACCGCCTTCACCTCCGGCTGCTTTGATGCGGTAGAGTGGACGGTACTTTGCCACGGAACGGTCTCTGGCGTACCAGAGGATGTAGTCCGCCACACCGGAGATGAAATCGTTAGTCGCGGATGTCGTCTTAGTGAATGTGATTTCTGAAATCGCATTCTCGACACCGAAAACTTCATCCATCAGCGCCCGAACGCGATGGACATTCTCATCGCCGATCTGCACGAAGATACTGCCGCTCCTGGCAAGAAGTTCCCTCATTACTGTCAGGCGATCACGCAGATACGTAAGATACGAATGAATGCCGTCCTTCCACGTGTCTCGGAACGCTTTCACTTGCTCCGGTTCACGTGAAATGTCGGTCTGCTTGCCGTCCTTTACATCCCGCGATTGGGTCGAGACCTGCCAGTTCGAGTTGAACTTGATCCCGTATGGCGGATCGAAATAGATGCACTGGACCTTGCCGCGCAGCCCTTCCCGCACGGCGAGACTAGCCATCACCTGAAGGCTGTCGCCCAGGATCATGCGGTTCGACCAGTGCTGGGCGTGCTGATAGAAGTCCGTGCGTTGATCGGGATCGAGGCCGTTGAAATCGGCGAACAAGTCCATGGTGTCGCCGGCGCCGCTCCCGTTCGCAGAACGCCGCGTCAAATCGTCGATGATCGCCTTCGGGTGTATTTTCTCTTGGATATAAATCGGGGGCACGTTGACCACGAGGTCAGACCAATCCTGCCGGTCCTTGCCGCGCCACACGAGTTGAGCGTCGCCGATTTCGATCTCACCCTTGGTCTCAAGCTGTTTGATCTGATCTTTCGTCAGCTTGATCTTCACGCCCTTCCAGACGATCTGCGGATCAAGGTCCTCGTCACGCTCGACCTTCTCGCCCTTGGCCAGCTTGGTGCGGCGAGGAAACGCCACCGGCGGCAGCGGGTTCATTTCCTCCAGCCGCTCGGCGACGTCCTGCAACTCCGCCGTCGGCACGTTGCGCCGGTGCGCGGCTTCGTGCGTCAGCGTCTCGATCTTCTTGCGCTTCGGCGCCGCCCTGGGTGTTCTAGCCATGAGTTAAGCAGCTTCTTCTGTGCTTGAGAGAATGGCGTCCCCAGCGTCTTCGTCAGACGTGTCTGCCTCAATCTCGATTATCTCAGCGGTCCCAGGGTGGTCCCGATGCACTGATTTACCGGTCGCATCTTCGATGAGAGCAATGAGGGCCTGCTGCCGGGCCGCGACGAAGGCCGCGTAGTCGTCCGCACGCAGCAACGTTGGGTCGATCAAATGCGAGGCGAGATACGCATCAAGACGCTCACCCGGAATGGCGGGAGAATCCTTTCGGCCTTTCTCCAGACGCCCAATGTATACGCTGGGCGCCACGCCGCCGATGATGCGGTTGGTCCGCGCCGACAGGGGTGTCTTGTTTATGATGGAGTCGAAGTCCAGCGGCGGCGGCTTTTGCTGCTTACACCAATCCTTCGGGAAGATGTGATGGATGTCCACGTTCTCGTTGAAGAAGACCGTGTGATCGAAATCCTGGCCGGACCGGAAGTCCTGAGCGCCTTTCTTCATCAGCAACGCGTTCATGCCTTTGTAGGCTGCTGAGAGCCGGCTCACCATGCTGCGTAAGCGCTCCGAGCGGAATGTCGCTTCCACGACTGTACCGGGCTCGCCCTTGCCATCGATCCAATCGAGGACCTCGACGACATCCTTGGCGAAGCGAGACTCCACCGCTGATCCATAAAGCTCCCCGAACACACCGTTCCAGTACCAGCGCGTCAGCTTCTGCCTCGGCCCTTCGTGGTCCCATCGGTCGCCGAGTTCGGCGAGGATCGCGGCAAGCGGCACCAACTGCGTCTGATACGGCAGGTCGAACTCACGGTAGATACGCAGTGTATGCAGGAACTTGGCGGCGCGAACCAAGCCTTCTTCGACCTTATCGGCATATCTCTTATAGGCGGACAGCGGCAGGCTCAGCAGTGACTGGCGTGTGGCGCTCACCGCCGGAAGTTCACGCCCTTTTTTTCCTGCCTTCTCTTCGGCGGCACGACGCTCTCTCGTGTGGAGAAGGGAGATGGCCTGGAGGAATTCCGTCGAAGCAATCTTGGAAAGCACGCGAAACTTCTTCAGACGCGTCTCTCGACCTTCGTGACCGACGCCGCCGATCCAGTCTTTACGAAGCTCGAAACCGTCAGCGGCATACATCGCCGTAACAAGTTCGAATGCGTCGAGCGGCTTGCCGCCTGTGTTCACCTTCTCGAACACGAGACAAACGGCTTCCTTGGTCGTGTCGGCGCCTAGCGCGATGACCGGCACCTGATAGTGCTTGAAGTTCTGGAGCACTTCGTTCTTGAAGCGTTGGAAGAAGCGACGCTTCTCCGGATCGCCCTTGTCGATCCAGTAATCGCCGAACCCATCCTGCCACGCATCCCAGTCGAACACCCGGTTCACCGGAAACATCAGGGATTCGTACTCGAGTTCTGGCGACGACAGATCAAGCTCCACGGTCTTGCCGAACGCCGCCTTCACCTTCCGATCTTCCGGCACACCGATGAACGCCTCTTCTCGGTCCCCTTGAGGGTCGAGCGCCTTCTGCATGTCGATGTAATACCAAAAGCTCACCTTTACGCGGCGTGCCGTGATGGTCCTGACGACCTCCTTCCGCATGGTGGTCTGGTAGAGCGAGGTCATTCGTTGTTGACCATCGAGGAGCAGCGATTGCGGCTTCGTCGTGCTGGGGGGCGTGCCTTCGAGTTTTCTCGGTTTGAAGTCCACGTGCCCGCCGGTGTCCAGCGTCATCAAGGCGCCAACAGGAAATCCCTCCGACACGGACGCCAATAGGCCGCGAATTCGTTCATCGTCCCAGACCCAACTGCGTTGGAAGTCCGGGAGTTGAAGCGTGCCTGCTTCGCATTCCTTCAACAGCGCTTCGAGCGAGACCGGATTGGTTCGGAACGTTGATGGCACTATTGGCCCCCCCGCTGGATGTACCCGTCGATCAAGGCGTCCAGATTCTCTTCTATCGTATGGACCTCGGTGAACTCGGCGAAGGCCCAGCGACCGAACGTCCCCAGGTTGTTCACGCCGGGGACCCACAGCACCGACATGGTCTCGGCCTTGGCCTGGGCGTCCTTACCGCGAAAGCCCTTCGTTTCGAGGATGAGGTGGAGCGGTTCTTCGCCGCCATCATGGATGCGAGCGATGAAGTCCGGCAGATACTTCCTCGGCGTCGAGCCATCGCGATACGGGACTTCGAACTGAAGACCGTGGTTCTTCACATACGCCGTGACGTGCGGATTGCGCTCCAGCGCCCTTGCAAGCTCAGCTTCCCATGATGAATCGCAGACGACGTAGTTCACGTGACATTTGTCCGGCGCCGTTCGATAGACATCCTTGGACGTCGTGAAGTTCACGAAGCGGGTAGAGCCCTTCGGGTTGTAGGCATCGAGGATCGCCTTCTTTCGTTCTTCCCCACGCAGCGTCCGTTGGCAAGCTAGGTAGATTCTCTGGCACGCATCTTCGGCGATCGAGGGGTAGAGCACGGCGCCCACCGGGGCCCCCTTCATCACGAGATAGCCGCCGTCGAGCCATTGCCGCACGACGTATCGAATCGAAGGAAACAGGTTTACCGGCAGCGGCTCGCCGTGATCCCGGAAGTGCCGCTCCATGAGACGCTTCGCCAAGTTATAGACGATCGTGCTGGGACGAATGTCCTCCAGAACGTTGGCGTTCAATTCTACGCCTTCGCCGACGATCCCTTCCATCAGCACCTTGGTTGGTCCGATGGCGGTAGGATCGATGATCAGCTTGGAGTCGTCCGTGAATTCCGCCTCGATCCGTTCCTCGGGCATCTCGACACGATAGCCCTCAACGCGGGGGAAGACGATTTCTAGCTCACGCTCTCTTTCCTTCACGGCCTGCACACGGGTCGTCGGCTTCGGCGCCGTGGGCTTCGAAATGACCGGCTTTGCCGTGAAGTCGAATGGAATGCCTAAGATGTCGGCGTACTCGACGTCGAACAGACCGTCTTCGTTCAGATCGTAGTTCTGACGCCGCAGCGCACGGCCGACGACCTGTTCGCAGAGCAATTGCGTGCCGAACGCCCGGACACCCAGGATGTGCGTCACCGTGTTCACGTCCCAACCTTCGGTAAGCATCGAGACGGAGACGACGCAACGGATCGACTCGCCGAGACGTCCAGGTTTGCCGACCGTATTCATCACCTCCCGCAGCAGGTCCTTGTCGGTACCATAGAAAGCGTTTCGCGCCAATCAGCGCCGATGGCTGCGGCGGGGAAGTGGACATAGGAGTCCACCTTACCTTCTGACGCAGCGAGCCCGGTCTTCACCAGCGTGTCGCCGCCCGGTGTTCGAAAGCCGCGAAAGCGCTCCTTCATAATCGGCTGAAGAGCCCATCGCATTTCCGCTGTCTCGTGATCGGATGGCCCGACAGTTTCAATTTTCAGAAGTTCGCGAATATCGCTGTCATCTCGTGACTTCTTGGCATCTATTGCCATGCGATTTTCTAGGGTCGGGCGGAGAACGAGGGCGATCAGGATTCTATAGAATGCAGTCGCGATGGCTTGCGCTTGCTCTCTCCTAATCGTGCCCTGCCCAAGCGATGCGTGCAGATTGCGAAGAACAATCCGCAAAGCGGCGTCCGCTAGTTCCAGCCTCCAGACGATTTCCGGGCGGCGACGGGTTTCCCGCTCGTAGAACGAAGCGGCTTGTGGGCTATCCTTGCCCGACGCCCACGCTAAGACTTCATCATGCCAGTCGAGCCAATGTCCGTTGGAATCGAGGATGACGCGACGTTCGTCGCCCGGCGTCTTCAATGCCTCTCCTAGTTCCTTCGTCGACAATACGCAGGGCGAGCGTGGATCAACGGGAACGGTGCAGACGCTCTTCAACGCTGCGTTCCTGACCACTTCCATGAGTTTCGGAGATAAGTCGCCACGAGAAGCGTCGATATAGACCCATTTTCTCAGGCGCTCGCTGATTGTCCGCTTATCGGTGACGATGGGGAGAAGGACAAATCCATCCTTCCCACCATGCCGACCTTCAGCAAAGTCCAATTCTCTTTCGACCCAGTGAGACGAGTTGGAGTCTGGCGTCCTAAGTTGGATGAAACACTCCGCGCCTCGCACGCGCTCTGCGAGCACATCATCAAGCTTGGTGTTGATCAGCGAGGTTTCGTCTTCCATCTGCACCTGGAAACCCGCGCCAGTCAGATCATCGCGGATCACCGACGCCAGGGCCGTATCGCTGAAGCTGTAGGAAATGAAGGTCCGTGGCCCAATGGCTCGCAGCGCATTCCCCGTCATTGTCGTCACCAGTCAGCCATAGAGATTGAGAAAGGCGTTGAGTCCGAACCAAGCCGCGATGCAGAGAGTGGCAGTAATGGCCTGCGTCGCGAGCACGATCCGCATATCATACAGGAATGTCGCTTCGCTGATCAGCGAACCTCTATCATATTCTCTGTCACGACGCCGGTGTGCGCTTGGAACCAGGAAGTCCAATTGGTAACGCCAGTCGCGGAGGCGATATATTCTCGGTGTGAGTAGCATCGCTCTTAAGGGCCAAGGCCAGAGCAGCAGATAGCCAATTGCGAAGGCAATGAACGAGACGTGCCACATCACAGAAGAGCCTTGCCATTCGAGCATCCTCTGCATTGGGAGACGGCGAAGCCGCCATTCCTTCACGACTCTTTCCCGTGCCTCCGGTGGCGCGATTGAGGCTGACACTTGAAGAGCCTGCTTGCGTAGAGCGAGTACGCTACGCAGAATAACGCCTCCGATCAGCAACCACAGAACTACTGCGTCAATTGCCCAAGGCGCGGGGCTGGGCCAATTCAGCCATCCGAAGACCCAGAGAACGGGGAAATGGACGACGCCTTGATAGACGCGAACGATCTCAGCGAGCACGTCCGAGAGTTCGATGCGGACGATGTTGCGGGCGAGATTGAAGCCGGTCACGGACGCGGCGAGAATTCCAAAGACCGCCCACCAATTTGAGAACGCCGCACGCACGGAGACGAGCGCGCCGTTCTTCCGCCTCTCCTCGGTGCCGGTGGTCATCGCTCCCCGCCCGCGTTGCCTCGCTCCGCTAGATTGCCCCTACGACTAGGGGTAGCAAGTTCAATCGTGCTCCGTGCTGCCAGCAACAGAAAAGGGACTGGTTCGAGTCCGCGTTTGGGACTCGAACTCCGGCGAGTCGAACACACTTGCTGGCAACGCCCTCCAGCCCTACACCAGCCCCTACACCGCTTTAGGCGGCACCAGTGATTTTGCGTGACTTTTCAAGCTCAAAGAGTGGTGCTCTTCACTTCTTCTGGGCACCATTTGTTCGTTCTTCTGGACGCCGCCAGCCTCCACTCATCGGAACGCCGCGAACGCCCTGAGCGGGTTTGCAAAACTGTGGGCTGAAAATCGGGCGTCTTGTCGTGATCTGGCGGAGAGGGAGGAAGTGGAACCCACACCCCATGCGCTTTCACCCGATTTCATTTTCCTATGTTTTTCAATTAACTATGGAGTTTTTCCGCCTTTTATGTTCTCATCCTGTTTCGGCCGATTTCATCCAAATTCGGGTGCCTGTTAGGGCAGAAGTTAGGGCGCGGTGCGCCGAATTTGCGTGTGGCGGAGAACATTTGTGGCGCAGCGGATCAACCGGCTGTCTCCGGGAGAAGTTCTGAGGCTTTCGGCGCCCGGTCTGCATGCCGACGGCGGCGGGCTGTACCTGCGTATCAGCGCCAATGGCGGGCGGCGCTGGGTGTTCATATTCCGGTGGCGCGGCAAGCGCGCGGAGATGGGCCTCGGCAGCGCGCGCAAGGGGCATGTCGGACTTCGCGAAGCGCGAGATCGGGCCGCTGACGCGCGGCGCCTGCTACGAGACGGCGTTAACCCGCTAGAGGCGAAGCGCACCGCGCCGAAGGCGGTGCCGACGTTTGGCGAGTTTGCCGAAAGACTGATCGACGATCTCGCGCCCGGCTTTTCAAACGCGAAGCACGTTGAGCAGTGGCGCAGCACGCTCAAAACGCACGCCGCATCGCTTCGAGATAGGCCGATCAATCAAATCACCACAGAAGATGTACTCACCGTCCTGAGGCCAATTTGGACAACACGAAATGAAACAGCGTCGCGCGTTCGAGGGCGCATCGCGCGGGTGCTCAGCGCCGCAAAGGCGCAGGGCTTCCGAGACGGTGAGAACCCCGCACTGTGGCACGGCCACCTCGATCAGAGGCTCCCCAAGCGCCAGAAGCTCAGTCGCGGCCACCATGCGGCCATGCCGTTCGGGGAGGTGCCGGCTTTCATCGCGCGCTTACGTCTGCGCGATGCGCGATCCGCTCGCGCGCTCGAATTCCTAATCCTCACCGCCACGCGCGGAAACGAGACGCGGGGCGCGCGTTGGGAGGAGTTCGACCTGGATAAGCGTGTCTGGACCATTCCGGCGGAACGCATGAAGAGCAAGCGACCGCACCGGGTTCCGCTGACACCGCGAATGATTGAGCTTCTCGCCGACGCCAGGGCGGGCAATTCGAGTGACTTTGCGTTTGTCGGACCGGACGGCAAGCGACCCCTATCTGAGGGTGCCTTCAAGGTGCTCCTTGATCGTATGGAGTTGGGTCAATGGACGCCTCACGGCTTCCGCTCATCGTTCAGTGATTGGGCCGCTGAAACGACACCCTTCGCTCGCGACGTGGTCGAGATGGCGCTGGCGCACGTGATCTCGAACGATACTGAGGCCGCCTATCGGCGCGGCGACATGCTGGATAAGCGACGCGCGCTAGTGGAGGCGTGGGAGACGTATTGCTGCGGTCAGGCGAGGGTGGCGTCTGTAACAGTCATCTAATCCTAGAAGGTAGAGCCGCTGTTCACAGAGAAGGCGGTCTTCGGCCTTTGACCAACGACACGCATCCGCTCCTGTCGAAATTGCCGCTGCACCCCTCTCCATCGTTCCCCAAAGGCGGCGACCGATGACGTGTGCGTGACGATCAATCTGTCTGGCGCATGGCCGTACTTCTTCTCAACGATTGTGAAGTGACCAAGGCTTCGCGTTTCGCTGAGTGCGCCGGGACCTGTGATCGCATCAATGATCCGCCGCGCTTGCTTCGCACTCACCCCCATCGCGTCCCCAAGCTGCGCGTAAGTAAATACGTTGCAGCCTGAGAAGGTGGCAGAAGCCAGCGTGCCGCTTCCCGTCACGAAGTCAGGATAGCCCACAAGCAGCATCGGGGTGGGCAACTTGGTTAACGGGTCCAGGGGTGGTCTGCGGTTTGTCACACGCTCACCAAAGCAAGATATGTCCCAATAGTGTCTGCCGATTTCACATGTGTAGATGTTCGCGACGCTGCAACCGCAAGGGGCGTCACCTATGTCGAAAATCCTACGTAACCGAGACGTCTGCGAACACCTTGGCATTAGTCCCGCGACGCTTTGGCGCTGGGTTCGAGCCGAGCACTTCCCCGCGCCTGTAAAGCTTGGGCCGAACACGGTGGGCTGGCCCTCCGCGACGGTCGAAGAGTGGCTCACCAATCGCGCGAAGGGGGACGCGCGATGAGCGAGATCAATGAAGACCGAGCGCGAGAGTTTGCGCTGCATGTGCGCCGCAGAACACACCCTAACGGTCCAGCTACGCGCTTCACCGGCATGGACGCGGTGGCGCTCTATCGCATCCTCAATATGTGCTGGGCGCACGACGCTGATGAATGCAATCGCCTCCACCGAGTTTTTCGCGTCCTGTTTGGTCGCGATGCGCGAGACTGCCTGCACATCTCATTCTGCCTACCGTGCGCGTGGGTAATTGTGCGCACCGAGGGCGACGTGCCCGACGTCCCGCCATGGGGCATCCCTGAACACTACGTGTGCGCCGCAAATCGTGGTGCGGAGCCCGACGCAAAGCCGGCGTCTTTGGGGGCGTCCGATGAAGGGTAACTTCGAAAACGGCAGGGCAGCGGCCCACAGCTATCTAGACTTGGGCTTCGATCCGCTCCCGATCCTTCCGCGCTCCAAAGAGCCGCGAGGCAAATGGGGCGAAAAATACGTCGTATCCCACACGATCATCGATCACGCCTTTCAAGGCGGCGACAACGTTGCGGTGGCGCTTGGCGCTCGATCCGACGGGCTCGTTGACTTCGATTTCGATCATCCCGTTGCGGTGGAGATGGCCGAATTGCTTGAGGGCGTCGGGCTACTGCCATCTGGGCCGGTGTTTGGGCGCAAGAGCAATCGCGCATCGCACCGCCTGTTTCGCTGCGCGGATGCTGGGCGGCTTGTTGTTTGTCAGGTTCCCGACGACCTGAAACGCCTCATCAATGCGCCAAAATCGAAACTCATCGAAGTGCGTGGCAACGGTTGTTACACAGTGATGCCCGGCTCCATCCATCCAAGCGGCGAGCCAGTTGTATGGGAGCCTAACAGCAGCGATGACCTGCCGGAGCTTTCAGGGGCAGAAGCGGTCAGATTGGGTGGCCTGATCGGCTTCTTGACGGTCATTGATCAATGTCCCCCCCCTGAGGGGGCGCGGAACGACGCTGCGCTTGCGCTCACTGGCACCCTGATGATCGCGGGCGTTGAGCCACAGATCGCTGAAGAGATCGTTGTCGCTCTTGCCGAACGGGCCAATGACGAGGAGGCAACGACGCGACGCTTTGGCGACCGTACCGCGCGCTTTCTTGAGGCGGGCAAGCCAGTCGTGGCGGTTGCAAAGCTCTGTGGCATTCTTGGCCTTGATGCTCACAAGCGGTTGTTCAGGTCGTGGCTGCATCCAACGACTGACAGCAACAAGGCTGCAATTCACATAGTTCCGGGCAAGCTGGCGGAGGCGGTGGACAAGGCGGAAGCCGCGCTCTTGGAAGCTGGGCTCCACATTTACGAGCGAAGTGGGGAACTCGTCAGACCGTGTCGTCTCGACGCGCAGCGCTCGATGGCGACGGCGTCCAATCTGATCCAAGTGCATGATCCGGAACCAAGTGCGGGGGCCTTGGTGCTGACGCCGGTGACGGAGCCTTGGCTGCTTGATCAGCTATCTCGTGTGGCGCGCTTTGCGAAACCCTCTGCGCGCAAGGGGGACAGCTTCGTCACGGCTGATCCGCCGTTGGCCCTTGCGAGAGGGCTGCTTGCAAGAAAAGGCGCGTGGCGGCTTCCAGTCATTCGTGGCCTGATCGAAGCGCCCACGTTACGTCGGGATCGCAGCATCCTCCAAGACGAAGGCCATGATCCGCAATCGGGCCTTTACTTTGATGCGGCGGGCATTGTGTTTCCGAAAATCCCAGAGGAGCCCTCGCGCGAGGATGCACTCCGGGCGCTTGAGCGATTTATCCGCCTGTTCCGCTGCTTCCCGTTCGCACCACACGATGCGCCCGAGGATTGGCGGCCCGATGCTGAAGAAGGCTTGAAACCGTCAGTCAGCCGCTCCGTCGTCTTATCCGCGGTCTTGACAGGGCTCGTGCGGCGAAGCCTTGCGTCTGCGCCCCTGCATGCAGTGGACGCGCCCACGCGCGGGAGTGGCAAGTCGCTCATTGCAGATTTGGTATCGATCATTGTAACCGGGCGTCGCGCGCGCGTGGTTTCGTGGGTGCGCGATGAAGCCGAAAACGAAAAACGCCTTTTCTCAGCACTGCTTCAAGGCGACCCGGCAATCTTTATCGATAACGTGGAGCATCAACTCGAAAGCGCCGCGCTTTGCTCAATTTTGACCCAAGGAGATTGGACCTCGCGCGTACTCAAGGAGAGCAAGAATGTCTCCGTCAGCACTGCGGCGCTGTTCATGGCTACGGGTAACAATTTGGCGTTCAAGGGCGACATGACGCGGCGCGTGGTTGTAGCCCGCCTCGATCCCCGTGCTGAGCGGCCCGAAGAGCGCGGCTTTTCATTCGATGCGCGCGAGCATGCAGTGATGGAACGGAGCTTCCTTGTCGCTAGCGGTCTCACAATCCTGCGGGCCTATGTGGCGGCTGGTTGCCCGATGCGAGGTCGGGTGTCGCCCGTTGGCAGCTTCGAAGACTGGACCTTCATTCGCGAGGCGCTCACCTGGCTGGATCAGCCGGACCCCGCGTTGTCACGCTCTCGCGTGCAAGACGAAGACCCGGAGCGAGAGGAGCTTGGCGAAGTGATGGCGGCGTGGGCGGAGGCATTCGGCGACAGGCCCGTCACCGTTCGCGAGGCGCTGGACTTCGCCTTCGAAGGGCGAAACGGCCTCATGCGAGAAGCCGAAGAAGCGCGGCCCAGGCTGCGGCTGCTCGCGGCGTTCGAACAGACGGGCTTTGGCGACAAGGTCAACGCAAAGCGCCTTGGCCATTGGTTCAAGAGTAGGTCCGGCAAAATCGTTGACGCCAAATCCTTCGAGAAGGTCGGCACGGACGGCCACAAGTCGAGCCGCTACGTACTTCGTGGCGCGCAACCTCTCCCGAAGAAGTTCTAGCGACGTCCGGTTTTCCGGTTCTTCCGGTTTTCTTTGGCTTCCCCTTAGTACGAGTGTTGATGTGAGATGTTTGATCCCTCCTCCACCGACCAGGAAAAAACCGTAGAAACCGGAGAACCGGAGCACGAAACACAAGGCACGAAACCCGCTGAACCAAACGCGACTACGTCGGCGACCATAGCTGAACGCCTCGGGCCTTGTGCTTCGCGTCTCAGGTCTCGGCGTTCCTTGGGCGAACGCCTCGACCGCGCGCACTGGACCTCGCAGATTTCGGTGTCCGTGCCGGGCTTCGGGCGCGTCGCCACCGCCCGGCGGGAACGGGGGGGCGTGGTGGCTGTCTTGTATGAACGCTGTCGCGCGCAATTGCACGAGATCGCGCCAGCGTTCGCGATACTCTATCCGGGCGTGCCCCTGTTGCCCCCCGTTGATCCCGATTGGCTCAGGGCGCAGCGGGCGTCATGGCTGAGGCGCTACGGCCGGCGGCGCATGTAAGCTCGCCTTGGCCCTGGTTTCTTCGGGTTCTGCGAGCGCCAGCAACGGCGTGCGCCACCAAGTCCCAATTGCTAACCTCTATTTCGTGCGCGCTCCCGTCACGCGCATAGACGCTCGAAACACGAGGCGCGAGACGCAAATGCCCGATAGACCGGAACGCACGGCCTTGGGATCACCTTGGCGCAAGCTCCAAAATCCGCGCGCACCGGGCGCGCACTTCGCTTGAGACGGGCTCTTCGAGCTGCCGACAGGTCTCGGCGAGCTGATACGCCTCGACGATTTCGGCGGCTTCGGGTGTTATCGTATTCACGGGTGCGCACGTGCCGGTTTCCCAGCAAGGCTTGTCCTCTTCTTTGAACTGCAGGCTGACGAGCCCGATTGCGCTGATGGCGACACCAGCAACGATCGCCCAAGCCAAGTGCTTGCGCTCATATCGGTGGCGCACTGTCATGCGCGCAGCCTCAAGCGCTTGCTCTTGAGCCTCTTCTTGTGCGCTCACACGCGGGCGACGCCTCATGGCGTCCTCCCGAAAGATGAAGCCGTCGCCCAAATGGTTAGCCCAGCCTTCACGAAGCACCTCACCAAGAATATGTAGGCTATATCCCGTAGTTTAAGGCCGCGTTGATGGCCTCGCTCCTCCCATGAAGGGGCGAGCGCTGGTGGCTTGGAACTTGAGGCGATTGCGGACCGCACAGCGCGTCTCGCAAGAGCGGCTTGCCGCCGATGCAGGCGTTGACCGGGCCTATATCAGCGAGATCGAACGAGAAGAGGGAAACGCGACGGTTGACCTGCTGGACCGGCTTGCGGACGTGCTCGATGTGCCGCTTGCGGAGTTCTTCGCGCAGCCTCCGCCCGGCTCAAAGCGCGCCGCCACCCTTCCGAAGGGCAGGCGCCCTGCCAAGTAGCAACGCCTCGCCAGCCCCGCCCTGAACAACCTTGGCTTTGCCATGGGGTCCGAACTCCCCCAAATTGGACCGGATGGCGAACGAAGCCTTTTCCCGCGTCCAGGTGGACGCCCTCCTCAAAGACGTGGGGTGGAGCCTCACGGACGGGCGGAGCGTGCGCTTCGAGGTGCCATGCCCGGACCGGTCCAAGGCGGACTATGTGTTGGGAGACCGCAATGGCCGCGCCCTGGCGGTGGTGGAGGCCAAGCGGGCCGCCATCAGCCCCGTGGAGGCCGAAGGACAGGCCCTAGCCTACGCCAAGCAGCTCGGCACGCCATTCGTCTTCCTGACCAACGGGGAAGAGGTCTGGTTCTGGGAGCACGCCCGCGAGGCCCACCCACGGCAGGTCCGCACCTTCTTCTCCCAACTCGATCTCGAAAGACGGGCCGCGAGCTACGCCGTCCGGCGCGACCTGCTCAGCGTGCCGGTGGACCACCGCATCGCGGGGCGGGAGTATCAAAGCGCTTGCATCGAGGCGGTGAGCCGCGAAATCGCCCAAGGCCGCCGATCAGCGCTCATTGAGATGGCGACAGGGACCGGCAAGACCCGAACGGCGGCGGCGCTCATCAAGCGCCTCTTCGAGGCGGGCCTCGCGTCTCGTGTCTTGTTTCTGGTGGATCGCAAGACGCTCGCCAAGCAGACGGCGGAAGCCTTCGAGGAAGCGCTGCCGGAGTACGCGAGCTACTGGATGCGTGCCGGGCGTTTCCGTGATGAGAAGCAGATCACGATCACGACCTTGCAATCGATGATCAACATCTATCGCGATTATTCATCCGGATATTTCGATCTGGTGATCACGGATGAGTGCCACCGCTCGATCTATGGCAAATGGTCGGGCGTGCTGAAACACTTCGACGGATTTCAAGTTGGCCTGACGGCGACGCCATGCGTTGCGTCGGACGAAACGCTGGCGCGCTTGGAGGATGAAGATCAAGCCTTCGTGCGCGACACGCTGCGCTTCTTCAACGTCGAGAAGCCTACCTATCGCTACACGATGAAGGAGGCCATCGCCGACGGCTATCTTGTCCCGTACCACGTCTATAAGGCCAAGACCGTGAAGACGGCGGCTGAGGATGGGTTTCCCGTCAAGCGCGATGAGATCGATTGGTCCGGCCTAGACGCGGAAACGAAGGCCGAACTTGAGCAAGCCTTCGGTGAAGACGGCACGCTTCTCGTCGATCCCAACGCGCTCGAGCGCAAGTTCACGATCCCGGAGCGCAACCGCGCCATCGTGCGCGAGTTCCGCAAGGTGCTGGACGAGGGCTATCTCGGCCCAGACGGCGTCATGCGGCGCCCCCAGATCGGCAAGACCATCGTGTTCGCGGTGAGCAAGCGGCACGCCGAAACACTTGCCCGCATGTTTGACGACGCTTTCGCCGATCAAAAGCCGAGCCCCGAAACACGATACGCGGATTTCGTCGTCTCCGATCTCTCGGAAGACGAGACGGGCGACGCTGACGACAAGATCAAGCGCTTCAAGGACGAGGCGTTCCCGAAAATTCTCGTCTCAGTGAATATGCTCGACACGGGATTTGACTGCCCGGAGGTGACGCATCTCGTGATGGCGCGCTTCACGAAGTCCACCATCCTCTACCAGCAGATGCGCGGGCGCGGCACGCGGCGCGCCGACCACATCCGCAAGGACAAGTTCACGATCTGGGATTTCGTCGGCGTCACCGATTTTCACATGGACGATGAGGGCGAGCACGAGGGCGGCCTCGTGATCGCGCGCCCGCGCAAGGAACCGCCCAAGCCCCGCGCGCTCCTCGTGCTCGACATTCACGATTGGATCGATCCGGCCACACGCGGCTGGGTGGCGATGGACCCCGACGGCAACCCAGTACCCATCGATGGCCCTGAAGCGCGCGCTAAGGAGCTGGGCGAGCGCTTCGAATATTGGATGGCGGAGCACGAAGGCGATCTCTCGCCGAGCCAAGAACGGCTGCTGAAGCAGATCGGCGAACAGATTAAAGTCAACGCCACGCAGATCAGCGGCTTCGGCATGGAGCGGCTGGTGCATCCGCCCTTCTCGCTGAGGGGAGGCTTGGCGGCGGCGGTGGAGGCGTTCGGCGGCGAGGAGAAACTTGCCGGCACACTCGAACACTTGAACAAGGCCGTCTTCCAATCGGGAGGCGACGGCGCGCACTGAATGCGCGTGCGGTGATAAGGGCAAAAGGGGCTTAAATGCCATTCACGCAGGACATGCGCCGGGATGTGGATCGCATCCGGGACTATCTCTATGGCGGCGGCTATCCCGATCCGGTGGCCAACGCCACGCAGCTCTCATTCCTGTTCTTCTTCTACCTGATCGAAGGCATCGACCGGGACAACGCGCTCACCGCCAAAGCACGAAAGGCGAAATACGAGCCGATCTTTGAAGGTGTGTGGGAACTCAAGAACACGCGCAACGCCCAGACCGAAGGCGAGACCACGATCCCGCGCGAGCGCTTCCGCTGGTCGCATTGGGCGCGCGGCATGAGCGGCGAGCCGCTGGTGCGCTTCGTGCGCGACGAAGTGTTTCCGTTCTTCGCCGAAGTGGCGGAGCGCTCCGCGATGAACTTCATGGAGGGCGCCCGCCTTGGCGTCGATGATCCCGTCGTGCTGGCGCAAGTGCTGACGCTGATCGACGGCCTAAGGCTCGACCGCGCCGACGCCGACGTGAAGGGCGACCTCTTCGAGCACATCTTGAAGCAGATCAAGACGGCGGGCGAACTCGGCCAGTTCCGCACGCCGCGCCATGTGATCCGGCCATCGTGCGCATGATCGATCCCAAAATCGGTGAGACGATCTATGACCCCGCCGCCGGCACCGCCGGCTTTCTCGTGGCCGCCTATGATCACATCCGCCTGCAAAACTCGTCAGCGGATGGCGTTGAAGAAGCGGAGGTGGACGGAAAGCCGCTCAAGCGCGGCGTGGGTGATCGTCTGTCGGACAAGCAGATCGCCACGCTTCGCAACGCCACGTTCTACGGCAACGACGTGGACCCCAACATGGTGCGCCTCGCCACCATGAACCTCACGCTGCGCGGGCTGGGCAATGTCCACATCCTGCGCCGCAACGTACTCACCGAGACGTTCGATGCGGAGAAGAAGGCCGCGCTTGGCTTGCCGCTCGAAGGCTTCGACGTGATCCTCGCCAATCCGCCCTTCTCAGGGCGGCTCGATGCGGATCGCATTGTCGATAGCGTGAAGGTGGGCGCGACGACCCAAACGGAGCTGCTTTTCCTCGCCTACATGCTGAGCGCATTGAAGGAAGGCGGGCGCTGCGGCGTGATCGTGCCCGAAGGCGTGCTCTTCGGCTCCACCGGCGCGCACAAGGAGCTGCGTCGGCGGCTCATCGAGACCAACCAGGTGGAGGCGGTGCTCTCGCTGCCGGCGGGCGTATTTCAGCCCTATAGCGGCGTGAAAACGGCGGCGCTGATCTTGAGGAAGGGCGGGCGCACCGAGCGCGTGCTCTTCCTCGATTGCCAGGCCGATGGCTACAAGCTCGACGCCCAGCACGACACGCCCATCGACGCGGACGATTTGCCGGCGCTGGTGGAGACGTTTCAGGCGCGCGCCGACGCGTGGATGCGCTGGCAGGATCGCGATCCCGATGCGGCATGGAATGAACGCTGGTGGTTCGCGACCGCCGCCGATCTGCGCGCGCATGATCTGAGCCTCTCCGCCGCCAAGTACAAGCCGCACCTGCGCGTCGCGGCCGACCACCGTCCGCCCGCCGAAATCCTCGCGGAGCTGAAAGAGCTGAACGCCGAGATCGCGGCGGAGATGGAGGCGCTGGAATTAGAGCTTGCGGAGCTGCGGGCGTGAGTGAGTGGCCGATGGGCACCATTGGCGATCTGTGCGAGCAAGATCGTCGAACGGTGTCTCCCGACGATCCTGCCGCTGCGCGGCTCCGTTTTGTCGGAGTGGAGCATGTCGAAGCGGACACCGGCGAGATAAGCGATGGAAACGGCTCTCGCACCGGCGAAGGCAAGAGCGTCAACTTCTCCTTCACCGCCGAGCACGTTCTGTACAGCAAGTTGCGGCCATACCTGAACAAGGTGGCGACGCCAGACTTTGAAGGCAAATGTTCTACCGAGCTGATCCCCCTGAGACCGCGTCCGGGCGTTGATCGTCGTTTCCTCGCATATGCGCTGCGCCGCAAGGCGGTCGCGGACGCCATCACGACTGCGAGCATAGGCGCAAGAATGCCGCGCGCTGACCTCTCAATCCTTATGCGACAACCGATCCCGCTCCCGCCCATCGAAGAGCAACGTCGCATCGCGGCGGCGCTGGATCGCGCCGCGCGGCTCGTGAAGCTGCACAAACAAGCCGCCGCCAAAACCCGCGACCTGATCCCCGCGCTCTTCATCGACATGTTCGGCGACCCCGCCACCAACCCGCGGGGATGGCCGGTGAAACGGCTAAAAGAGTTGGCACCATTTGTGACCTCCGGTTCGCGGGGGTGGGGGCGATACTATGCTGAAAGCGGTGCCAGGTTTGTGCGCGTACAGAACCTTGTTGGCCACCGGCTTGACCTAAGTGACATTGCTTTTGTGAAGCCACCCACTGGAAGAGAAACTGAACGTGCCCGCGTCTTCTCAGGAGACGTTCTTGTCGCCATTACTGGCGCACCGGGCCAATCAGGCTTCGCACGCGACAATATTGGAGAGGCTTACGTCAACCAGCATGTCGCAATCATACGCCCAGCGCATGAAATTGTGCTCACGGAATACCTGTGGGCCTTTATCGCTAACGAGAACGGCGGGCAACGACAGTTGGGGTTGTCGTCGTACGGCCAAACACGGCCTGGTCTCGGCCTAAACGACTTGCGACGCCTAGCGGTTTCAGTTCCTCCCTTGCGCGATCAAGACAGATTCATGGCGAAGGTCCGCCAGCTCATGCTTATGGAGACAGTGGATTTGCAGCGTGTCGATGCTGCCGTTGCGTTGCAAGCAAGCATTCTCGGCGAAGTCTTCGGAGACGCCTGACCATGAAGCTCTCCAACGGCGTCCCGACCTTCGACGAAGTGATGCTGCCGCTGCTCAAGATCGCGGCAACTGGACCGCTCACGCGCGCAGAGGCCACCGAGCGCGTCGCCGACGCGATGCAGCTTACGCAAGAGCAACGCACCGCACTCATGCCCAAGGGCCACACGATCATCCGCGACCGCGTCGGCTGGGCGCGCACTTACCTCGTGCAAGCCGGCCTGTTGCGCGCAGTGAAACGTGGCGTCTTCGAGATCACGGATCGCGGGCGCGAACTGCTCGCGCGCAATCCCGCCAAAATCGATTTCCGCTTCCTGATGACATACCCAGAGTTTCAGGCGTTCCATGAGCGCTCGGTCGCGAGCCAGCGCCGCGCCGGTGACGCGCCAAACACGGAAGACGAGGCAAGCGACCCGGCGCAAGCAACACCGGAAGACCGCATCGACGCCGCACTCAAGGAGATCGACGTGGCGTTGCGTGAAGCGCTCTTGGACCGCATCCGCGCCGGCACGCCCGCCTTCTTCGAACGCCTCGTGATCGAGTTGCTCACCCGGATGGGTTATGGCGGTTCGCGCGCGGAAGCGGCGCAGCATCTTGGCGGCCCCGGCGACGGCGGCGTCGATGGCGTGATCAAGCTCGATCCGTTGGGGCTCGACGTGGTCTATATCCAGGCCAAGAAGAACGGCGCCGACAACGCCGTCTCCCGCCCCACGGTGCAGGGCTTCGCGGGCGCGCTCGATACGCACGGCGCGACGCGCGGCGTCTTCATCACCACGTCCTACTTCACCGCCGACGCCGAAGCCTGCGCCCGCGCCATCCGCACCAAGCAGATCGTCCTCATCGACGGCGACCGCCTCGCCGACCTCCTCATCGCGCACGACGTGGCCGTCCGCGAGGACCGGCGGATGATCATCAAGAAGCTGGACGAGGACTTTTTCGAGGAATGATCTAGGGGCATTCACAAAGGGTTTCGGAACATTCAACGGAGCGGACGATGATCGAAACAGAGGTGGCGCATCGAATGGAGCCAGGCATTCGGGGCGGCCAATACAATCTCCTTCTCGGTTCGGGGATAAGCTTGGACAGCCATGTGCTGCGGAATGGCAAAGCCGTACCTATCCCATCAGCCAAACAGCTAAGAGACGAGCTTTGCCAGGAGAAGAAAGTGCACGCGGGATCGAGCCTGCAGCGCGTCTATCAATTGTTGTCTTCCGATGAAGTTCGTTCGCTGATTACGCCCCGATTTCGCAACAGCGTACCGGGGCCAACGGCGAGCCTCATAGCCTCCTTCAATTGGCGACGAATTTTCACGCTCAACGTGGACGACGCCCTTGAGGCCGCGCTCCGTAAGGACAAGCGCAAGCCAAAATTCAGAGTGTTCAATTACTGTGATCTCTACTCAGAACCGCAAGTTGGCGAGGGCGTGCCAATCGCGCACCTACACGGATATGCGCCCAGAGAGGAAGACGGCTACATCTTCTCGCAGCAAGAGTATGCAAACCAAATCCGCTCGATTAATGCTTGGGCGCACAACCTAACGCACTTTTTGCTCAGCGAACCTTTCATCGTAATGGGCACCACACTCGAAGAGATTGATATCGAGTACTTCCTGTCTTTTCGAGATGCAGTCGGCAGCAGGACCGACAAGCCTCCCTCTTTCCTGGTCGAGCCCTTTCCCGACGCCGCCACCGTTGAGCTATCTCGACGCCGAAATCTAACTTTGTACGAAGGCGATGCGCTGACCTTCCTGAACGAGTTGGGCAAAGCGATCCCGAATGCGAAGTCACCGCTGCCTGTTGTGCCCGCGGACATTCGCCAGATCATTTCGCCGGACACGAAGGCGCCCATAGCAGCCGCATTTGCCGCCGACTTCGAGTTCGTTCCGTCCCGGACGGATCGAAACGCGGACCAGAGCACAGACTTTCTCTACGGACACACAATTTCATGGCCCGAGTTGGACGTTGGTCTGGATGTATCGAGGAAGGTCACGACAAGCCTGCAATCTAGGGTGACCGCTGCCATTCGCGGCGCGAACAATGCGGTCGTCGTACTTCATGACGAGCCCGGCGGCGGCAAGACAACCGTGCTGCGCCGAATTGGGTGGGAAACGGCAAGAGCCGGCGCGAAGGTGTTTTGGTGCAAGGCTATTGGGCGGCTTGACCCCAACAAGACGGTTGAAGCAATTGGTGGGATTGAAGGCCCCGTGGTTCTCCTCATCGACAATTTTGCCGATCACGTGGATGCTGCCCTCGCAATTGCGGCGAACCAAAAGAGAAGTGGTATCGTCATCGTTGGCGCCGAGCGGGCATATCGTCTGCAACATATTGGGCGCGTCATGGGCGCTTTTCCTACGGAGAGAGTGCCGGGAGCCAAGCTTCTCCAAACGGAGGCGAATGCGCTGGTTCAGCTCTACGCATCCAAGGGGCTAGTTGGTGAGAAGGATGCCATCCAGCAACCGGAGCACTTCTCACGGGAGATCAGTAACGACGAAATTGCCGTGGCTTGCTGTCGAATTCTAAACGACTTCCAACCTCTGGAGCGTATTGTCCTTCGCGCGTGGCAGGACGCCGATCAAGACGCGCGATATGCGTATCTTGTTTGTGCGATTGTTGACCGTTGTGTGCGTGTCGGACTTCGCTATGGCATCCTTGCGAAGCTGGCGGGTGGAAAGACACTTGCGAAACAGCTATCCGAAACTCATCCTCTACCGCTCGACTTTACTGACTATCCGATCAACGAATTCGTTAGGCCGCTGAATGCAATCGTCGCCGATCAGGCACTAAACGTACTCGTGCGAAAGGAGAGAAGGCTGGTTTTCGATGCTGCCGTTGAACTTGGCTTGGCAATCAGCCCTTATGTAAATCGGGGGACAATCAAGCAAAGGCTTCCAGAGCCACGCTTGGCCCAGCGGCTTTTTGATCTGGACGTCGTGCTGGATCTCCTGGGGCCCCTTACACGCGAATTTTATGAGGCTCTAAAGACGAAGTGGGAGTGGAACTCACGTTACTGGGAGCAAGTTTCCCTCCTAAATCTTCGCGCGGCAATGGATGCGACTTCAGAGGCAGATCGTCAGCGTTTCGCGACTAATGCTCTGCAGAATGCTAGGCATGCTGTAACCATCGAGCGGCATCCGTTCACACTCACTACGCTGGCGAAGGTGATACTCTGGAAGCGTGACAATGTAGATCAAGGGTCCGTGCAGATGTTTGCCGAGGCATTCGGTCATTTGACAAGGGCCATTGAGCTAGAGCGCAGATCGTTTCGCGTCACCGTTCATCCGTATATGACGCTTCTCCAGGCCGTCCGGCGGTACCTTGAGCGTGGGGGGCGGTTAACTCCGGCCCAAACTTCAAAGGTCAACGAACTGCTGCCGCAGGCGCAAGCAGAGTTTGCTCACGACGCCGAGCTAAGCGGCACCTTGGAAGCAATTAGGCGGATGGCGTGATGCGGGACACTCCTGGTCGCGGAATGCGTGATGCATTAACTCTGGACCAACGTGGACGCTTGTATTGGCCAAGCTGCTGTTTTGGGCCTTGGCGTTTCCAGGTTTTGCGCGTCGCGATTTCGAAGACCCGCCCCTGGCTCGAAGTGACCAAAGCAGAACTGCCGGCGGCTTCGATTGCCACTCGGCAAATATCACCGGCGGCCATTACCGCACGCTTCGGCCCGACGCTCGATTTCGTCCGTTAGGGCAGGCGTTAGGGCAAGACCGACGCGTCCCCATAATTCATCGGCAAAATCAGATGGATATGAGCACGATCTGGCGGAGAGGGAGGGATTCGAACCCTCGGTACGCTTGCACGTACTCCGGTTTTCGAGACCGGCGCGATCGACCACTCCGCCACCTCTCCGGGGCCGCCCAGCGGGCGGGACGAGTGGAGGCGCCCAGATAGGGCAATCGGCGCTCGGGGGCAATCGCGCGGGGGGCTAAATCCGGACGCCGCGCGCGCGGCGCCGGCCTGCTGGTGCCGCCCTGGTCTCTCGCGTCCGCCGGCGCGCCGCCGTTGCTGGAGTCCGTCGAACGGCGGCAAGAACGTTAGGTTTTTCTGACGGAAGCGCCGCGTCCTCCTTGATGCGGATCGAGAGGGGCGAACGCGGCGCCGCCATGGTCTCTTGCCGGCGCCGCGCGCCCATGCTCGGCTGCGCACGATGGCCAAGCTGGACTCCTATCTCGGCTGGAAAGTTGATTTCGCGAACCCGCCCGGCGCGCCGGCGTTCGCGGGGCCGGACTCCGTTTCCTGGCGCGTGTTCAAGAACCCGGTCGCGCTGGGCGTCGGCGGGGTGGCGGCGGTGCTCTTGGAGTTCGCCGATGCGCGCATCCGCTCCGGCGTCTGGAATCATTCGACGTTCAAGCGTGATCCGCTTGGCCGCTCGGAACGCACCGGCATGGCCGCCATGGTCGGCGTCTATGGCCCGATGGAGGCCGCGCGCCGCGTCATCCGCGGCGTCACCAACATGCACGCTCGCGTCGAAGGCGAAACGCCGGCGGGCGAGACCTATCGCGCGCTCGATGCCGCGCTTCTCGACTGGGTGAGCGCCACCGCCGGCTACGGCTTCCTCGCCGCCTACGACCGCTTCGTCGCGCCGCTCTCCGAAGCCGACAAGCGCCGCTATTACGCCGAGGGCGAGCCCGTCGCCCGGCTCTATGGCGTCGAGGCGACGTTGCGCTGCGACGAAGATTTCTTCGCCATGATGGAAACGCTCGCGCCGCGCTTCGAGCCGCATCCCATCGTCGAAGAATTCCTCGACATCATCGAGACCCGCCCGCTCGCCCGCGCCGGCCTCGCCGCGCCCCCGCGCTTCGTGCGCCGCGCGCTTGCCCGCGCCTCGGTTTCGATCCTGCCCTCGCTCGTGCGCGAGAAGCTGGCGCTGGGCCCCCGCTATGATCTGAGCGGCGCCGAGCGGGCGATGATCAAATCCCTCGGCGCTCTCGCCGACCGGATCTGCGTCCGCGACGCCCCGCCGGCGCAAGCCTGCCTGCGCCTCGGCCTGCCCGCCGACTTCCTCTATAAGAGCCGCAAGGCCCAGGCCCGCATCCTCGCGCAATGGCCCCGGCCCGCCGCGTCCCCCGTCCCCGCCGAGTGACCCCGCGCCCGCCGGTTTCCAGCCGGCCCGGCGTCATCCCCGCCATTGACGCTTCGCCGGCCCCCCGCTTATAAGCGCGCTCCCGTCCGCGCCCCTCGGCGCGGGCGACACGATGTTTTGCGCAATCCCCACGGGCTTCAGACGATGTTTGCGATCATCAAGGCGGGCGGCCGCCAGTACCGCGTGGCCGAGGGCGACGAGATCGTCGTCGAAAAACTGCCGGGCGAGGCGAAGACGAAGATCGACTTCGCTGAGGTCCTGATGGTGGGCGACGGCGACAAGGTCACGGTCGGCGCGCCGCTGGTGTCCGGCGCCAAGGTCGCCGGCGAGATCGTCGAGACCCGCAAGGGCGAGAAGGTGCTGGTGTTCAAGAAGCGGCGCCGCTCCACCTACCGCAGGAAGCGCGGCCATCGCCAGTTCGAGACCGTGGTGAAAATCACCAACGTCGCTGCATCGTAATGAATCTGTGAGCGTTTCGCCCCGGTTTCACCGCGTTTGGGCGAGACGGATAGAGCCAACGGAGAACGCGCCATGGCGCATAAGAAGGCAGGCGGATCGTCCAGGAACGGTCGGGATTCACCGGGCCAGCGCCTCGGCGTGAAGCGGTTCGGCGGCCAGCGCGTGAACGCCGGCGAAATCCTCGTGCGTCAGCGCGGGACGAAATTCCATCCGGGCCGCAATGTCGGCCTCGGCCGCGATCACACGCTGTTCGCGCTCTGCGACGGCGAAGTGCAGTTCGCGGTCAAACGCCAGGCGCGGACTTACGTATCCATCGCGCCGCTGGCCGCGAAACCCTAGGCGAGACCCGTGTGAGCCGCGGATCGCCTTGCTCGAAAAGGCGATCCGGGTCCCGAAATGCGTGCGGGGGAGCTGGATCGCCAGCTCCCCCGTTTTCGTTTCCGCGCGTGAGGGACCAGACCCATGCCAAGACGGCCGCCCCCCGAACGCCCCGAGCCGCCACGGCCGCGCTTGGCGGAGCGCTACCTCACTCAGCGCCTCGTCCTGCGCCCGCTCGAATTCGAAGACGCCGCCCGCGTGTCGCGCTTCACCTCGGATCCGGCGGTGGCGCGCATGGTCGGGATGATCCCGCTCCCGCACCCGCGCATCTGCGCCGAGGGCTGGATCCAGATCATGAAGGCGCGCGCCCCGCTCGCGCGCGACTTCCCGTATGCGGTCGAGCTGCCGGGGGAGGGGATGATCGGCTGCATCGGCGTCCACGCACGCGGCGAGGGCGAGCGCGCGCGCCTGTACGAACTCGGCTATTGGTTCGGCCGCCCTTATTGGGGCGAAGGCTTCGCCACCGAGGCCGCCAAGCGCCTGGCCGCGGCCGCGCAAGCGCTCGGCCAGATCATCGCCGGCCACTATCTCGACAATCCCGCCTCCGGCCGCGTGCTGGAAAAGGCGGGCTTCGTCGATGTCGGCCGCATTGAGAAGCGCTTCTCGCTCGCCCGCGCCGCGAAGGTCGAGACGCGGATCATGGCGCTCGCCGCCGCCGCGGGCGAATGGCGCGAGAGCGCCTGACCGCTGCGCGCGATCTTGCGCTAAGCTCGGCGCATGATCGACGCCGTTGAGCCGCTCACGCCCGCGCGCTGGAAGGATTTCGAAGATCTGTTCGGGCCTTCCGGCGCGTGCATGGGGTGCTGGTGCATGTATTGGCGCCTGCCGCGCAAGGACTGGGAGGCCGCGCGCGGCGCCGCCGCCAAGGCCTTCTTCAAGGCGCGGGTGAAAAAGGGGCCTCCCCCGGGCGTGCTCGCCTACGCCGAGGGCGAAGCGGTCGGCTGGCTGCAGATCGGCCCGCGCGCCGACGTTCCGCAATGGAACGGCCCAAAGCGCGTCTCCGCGCCGCTCGACGATGCGCCGGTCACGGACGATCGCGTCTGGGCGGCGAGCTGCTTCTTCGTCCGCCGCGGCTGTCGCGGCAAGGGCGTGACGAAGGCGCTGCTTGAAGGCGCCGTGGCGTTCGCCCGCGCGCGCGGCGCGCGCCTGATCGAGGCCTGTCCGCACGAAGGCGAGACCCGCCTCGACGCCGCCTCGCTCTATGTCGGCGCCGCCGAAGTCTTCAGGCGCGCCGGCTTCAAGGAAGTCGCCCGCCGCAAGTCCAATCGTCCCTTGATGCGTATAGTCCTGAGAAGGAGGAGCGCATGAGCATCATCAGGGAGCGCCGGACGGCGCGTCTCGAAGGCGATTTCGTCGTCTTCCTCATCGGCATGCGCATCAACAAGCTTTGGAAGGTCTGGAAGTGGTGGCCGGTGGCCGCCGCCATGCCGCGGATGCTGTTTGAGCTGATGGCGAAGCCCGAACTGGGCCTGCTGCACGCGCGCACGCATTTCGGCCTGCGCAACATCATGGTGGTGCAGTATTGGCGCAGCTTTCAGGCGCTGCACGATTACGCCGTCAACGCCGAGGCCGCCCATCTGCCCGCCTGGCGCGCCTTCAACAAGGCGATCGCCTCCAACGGCGACGTCGGCATCTGGCACGAGACGTTTCTGGTGCCCGCCGGCGCCCACGAAAGCGTCTACAACAACATGCCTCTCTTCGGCCTGGCCCTGGCCGGCGAAAGCGTCCCCGCGACCGGCCAGCGCAAATCCGCCAAAGGCCGCCTCAAACAGAGCGACGGCGCCGATCAGCCCGTGGCGTGAGCGTCGCCAGCGCGACTGAAGGGGCGCTAGAGCGCGTGGCGATCAGCCAGGATCACCTTCCCTCATTCCGGCCGCAGCGTTGCGGAGCAACGCGGAGAGCCGGAACCCAGAAGCTCGTCGAGCGCCGCGCCTTCGCCGCTGGGTTCCGGGTCTCCCCCGCGCTTTAGCGATGGTTCGCCCGGAATGAGGGAGGAGAGAATGAATCCGTTTGATCGCAACAAGCGCTATATCTTCGCCGCGACGCGATCGAGAATTTCGCTGAACGCCGCCGTCCGCGGCGCAAAGCGCTGATCCGCGATCCCGCGCACGCTCGCAGGCGCGCGCGCCGGCGAGCCCGCGTCAAACGGCGGCGCAGGATCATACTCGAGCGCGAGCTGGATCGCTTGCGCCGCCTCCGGTCCTGCGATCTCGTTCACGAGCACGAACGCGAAATCGATCCCCGCCGTGACGCCCCCGCCCGTGAACAGGTTCCCGTCGCGCACCACGCGTCCGCGTTCTGGAATTGCGCCCACGCGCGCCAGGAGTTCGTGATACGCCCAGTGCGTCGTCGCGCGCTTGCCTTTGAGCAGCCCCGCCGCGCCGAGAATGAAGGCCCCCGTGCACACGCTCGTCACGTAGCGCGCGCGTGCGCCCTGCGCGCGCACATAGCCAAGCGTCGCCTCATCCTCCACCGCCTGATCGACGCCGAATCCGCCCGGGACGCACAGCAGATCGAGCGGCGGCGCCGTATCGAACGTCGCCGTCGGCGCGAGCGACAATCCGCAATCGGACGGAACCGGATCCATCGTCTTGGCGACGATATGCGTGCTCCAGCCGGGAATCCGCGAAAGCACTTGCAGCGGGCCGGTGAAGTCGAGCTGCGTGAGATTGGGAAAGATTACGAATCCGGCGTTGGAGCGCATGGCGTGTCCTCGCGCGAAGGCAGGCATGTGTGTCGGGTCGTCTATGTGTATCGGCAAGGATCAAGAAAGGCGAGCGCGATTCATTCAGGTTCCGCTCATCCAGAGCGCGTCACAGTGCGTCTCGTTCGAGCGCGGACGAGGGAGCGCGAGACGGTCAGTGTTGGGAGCTTGAACAGATGAAGCGTTTCCTTGTTGCAACAGCCGCCGCGCTGCTCACGGCCGGCGTCGGCGTCTCCGCCGCCTCGGCGCAGACCAACCGTGTCCGCGTCGAGCAATCAGGCTACGACAACGGCGCAGCCGCGGTGCAGAACGGCGAGCGCAACGGCGCCGTCGTCGTCCAGGGCGGCCAAGGCCACTATGCGCGCGGCGTGCAGCGCGGCCACAATAACTTCCTGCGCATGGATCAGTACGGCACGCGCAATCACGTGACCACCGCGCAGCGCGGCTCATCCAATTACGCCGTCACGGCGCAGGAAGGCCGGCGCATGCGCGCCGATACGCTGCAGACCGGCGTCGGCAATATCAGCGGAATCGCGCAGATCGGCAGCGGCCACACCGCCGTCGCGGACCAGGACGGCGTCGACAACACCTCCGCGATCATCCAGACCGGGTCTGGCCAGGACGCGCGCGTGCGCCAGAGCGGAGAGGGCAACATCTCCGTCGTCATCCAAGGCGGCTATGACTGACGCGCGCGGCGCGTCGCGGACGGGCGGCGTGGGCCAAACCCGCGCCGCCGCTTTCCGGGAGAATTCCATGACCCATGGCGTCTATGCCTCGCGCACGGCTGTCGCGGCGCTCCTGACTCTTGCAGCTGTCGCCTGCGCGGCGCCGGCCCAATCCCATCCGCCGGACGCGGCGCACGTCGCGAGCGACCGTCGCGGCGAGTGCGTCATCACCGCCACGTCCACCCGAGGCGGCGTGCGCATCGAAGCCGACGCCGAATCACGCGGCGACGGCGAATACAGTCTCGTCATCGTCAAGCGCGGACCTGACGGCGAATCGAGCATCGTCCAGGGCGGCGCGCTGCGCGACGCCGACCCAGACAGCCCGCTTGCCGGCGCCGAGATCTCGCTCGAACGCGGCGCGCGATTCCGCGCCACGCTCACCATCCACGATTCCGCCGGAGTGACATGCCGTGATGAGATCCGCTCCTAACGCGGCGCGCGCCATGCTCGCGGCGCTGAGCCTCTTTTCGTTCGCCGCGTCCGCCGCCTCCGCCCAGACTGGGCGCGGCGGCGCCGTCATCGATCAGCGCGGCGAAGGCAATGGCGCAGTCATGGTTCAGAACGACTCAAGCGCCGGCGCAGGTCAGCGCGCCGCCATCGTTCAGCGCGGCGCATCCAATGCCGGGCGCATTGTCCAGCACGGCGCCGGCAACACCGCGATGCTGCGCCAGAGCGGGCGCAACAACGAGGGCGCTGTCATACAGTCCGGCGACGGCAATACCGGCTGCCTCATTCAACGCGGCGCTGGGCTCTCCGGCGCCCTGGTGCAGACGGGCGACGGCCTTGCGCGCGCAGTGGTGCAGACTCGCCAGGGCGCCCATGACGTCTCGCCGCATCTGTGCAGCGTCGGCGCCGGCGCCCATTGGGGCGCACGCCGCTGACGCAGCGACATCAACGACCGTCGCCTGCCTCCATCGCGAGGTCCGATTTCGGCCAGACCGCTTCCGCCCGCAGCGCGTATCCATAGGCGGTGCAGGAGATTCCATGGCCCGCTTTCAGGTCGCCCCCATTTCCCCCGCAGCCGTGGCCGAGGCCGCACGCCGCCTCGCCGCCGGCGATCCCGCCGTCGCGCTGCGCACGGTCGACGCGCCCGTCGGCTATCCCTGCCGGCTGACGCTTGAAGAAGCCCCCCTGGGCGAGCAAGTGCTGCTGTTCCGCTATCGCCCGTTCGGCGCCGTTACGCCGTACACGGAGGAAGGCCCGATTTTCGCGCGCCTGCACGCGGCGCCCGCGCAGCTTCCGCCGGGCGCGCTGCCGCCCTTCATGGCCGGCCGCAAGCTCGTGAGCGTGCGGCGCTACGATCATGCCGGCGCCATCGCCGGCGCCGAGATTGTCGCTCCCGAGGATTGCGCCGCCGCGATCGCTTCCGCGCTCGATGATCCGGCGGTCGAATGCGTCCACGTTCGCAACGCCGGCTATGGCTGCTTTCTCTTCCGCGCGGATCGCGCGGCCTGAGGCTAGCGCGGCGCGCGCTTGGCCAGAATCCGCTGCAGCGTGCGGCGATGCATGTTGAGCCGCCGCGCCGTCTCCGAGACATTGTGCCCGCAGAGTTCGTAGACGCGCTGGATATGCTCCCAGCGCACGCGGTCCGCGCTCATGGGATTGTCCGGCGGCGCGGGCTTGTCGGACGGCGGCGCCAGCAGCGCCTTCACCACATCATCGACGTCGGCCGGCTTGGGCAGGTAGTCCACCGCGCCGGCCTTCACGGCCGCGACCGCCGTCGCGATCGCCCCGTATCCCGTCAGCATGATCACGCGGCACTCGGGCCGCTTCTTGTTCAGCAATTCGACCACCGAAAGCCCGGAGCCGTCCTCCAATCGAAGATCGAGTACGGCATAGGCCGGCGCTTGCTGCTGAACGGCTTCCGAGGCCTCGGCGACGGAGCCCGCCTGCGCCACCTGGAATCCGCGCTGTTCCAACGCCCGGGCCATGCGCTGCCGGAACGGGGCGTCGTCGTCGAGAAGCAGGAGGGAAGCGTCCCCGGACGGAGCGGAGAGAGTCATAATGCTGACTTTACAATATTTCAGCGACAATCAAATCCAAGACTGCGCCGTTAACCACGCTTGTCGATCACAAGGCGGCGCGCAACCGAGCGCGGCGAACGAACGTCGCCCCTACAAGGCGCGAGCGACCTTCAGAGTCACGAGCCGCTCAAGGCGCTTTGATTCTAACATCTCTTTTTTGGATTTGAAGCGTGCAGCGGCCCGATGATGACGCAAGCGCCGGCGCTAGAGCGGCGCCGCTTCGATCGCGCTGCGCGGCCAGGTCACGCTGACGACCGCGCCGCTGATCGCGCCGGTGCGGTTGCGCGCGATGAGCTTGCCGCCGCTGCCCTCCAGGAGCGTTTTGGCGATGAAGAATCCGAGGCCGAGGCCCCCGGCCTTGCCGCGCTGCGCGCCGCGCCGGACTGAAAGATAGGGCGCGCCCAGGCGCGTGAGGACATCGCCGGAGAAGCCCGGCCCGTCGTCGCGCACCAGGATCGTGACCTCCTCATCGTTCCAGCGCGCTGCGACCTCGACCGCCTCCCGCGCGAAGCTCACGGCGTTTTCGATCAGGTTTCCAAGGCCATGCAGGATTTCCGGCATCCGCTTGAGATCGGGCGCCCGCGCCCCTTCGGGGCCTTCCAGGCGCACCGCGATGGTCACGCCCTGGCCGCGATGCGGGCCGGCGGCTTCCTCCAGCAGCACCCCGAGCGGCGCGCGCGCATGGACCGCGTCGCCCGCCTCGGGTTTGATAGAGAGCTGCTGCAGAATGCCCCGGCAGCGCTCGGCTTGGGTCGCCAGAAGGTGGACATCATCCGCAAGCGGAGAATCCGCCGGCAGCGTCCGCTCCATCTCCTTGGCCGCCAGGTGGATGGTGGCGAGCGGGGTGCCCAGCGCATGCGCTGCGGCCGCTGCAAGCCCGCCGAGCGCCGAGAGCCGTTGCTCGCGCGCCAGCACCGCCTCGGTGGCCGCCAGCGCCAGCGTCATCCGCTCTTCTTCCGCCGCCACCGCCCAGGCGTAGATTCCGGTGAATACGAGCCCGATGATCGCCGCCGTCGACAGCCCGGCCTCATAGAGCGGCGGCACGTCGAACGGCACGCCGTCGATCCAAGGCAAGGGCGCGCGCCAGGAGCGCAGCGCGGCCACGCTGACGATCGCCAGGCTCGCGAGCAACGCCGTGATCGCGGGCCTCAGCACCGCCGCCGAAATCGCCACCGGCGCGATGAACAGCACCAGGAAGGGGTTCTGCACCCCCCCGGTCAGCCCCAGCAGCACCGCCAGCTGAATGATGTCATAGGCGAGTTGGACCCCCGCTTCCCATTCCTTCACCGGCCCCTGGATCGGCCGCGCGATCATCAGGAAGAGGTTCACCCACGCGCTCATCGCGATGACCGCGAGCACCGGCCCCAGCGGGACCGAGAGCTGGAGCACGAACTCGACGAACAGCACCGCCGCCGTCTGGCCGATGATCGCGAGCCACCGGATCAGGATCAGCGTCTCCAGCCGCACGCGCCCGGGCCGGCGCCACACGGAGCGGGTGGAGAAGGTGCGGGTCGACAGGTCGGTCAGCTGCAGCGCCATGGGTCGGTCTTTCGCGCGTCGTCGCGGCGCGCGCAATCAGGGCTAAACCCGGCGCGGCCGCCGCCCTATGTAGGGTCTGGCTCGCGAGGGGAGGAGCAGGCATGCGCATCGCCGTTCAGATGGACCCGATCGACTCCATGGTCGTCGAGCGCGACACCTCGCTTGCGCTCATGGCCGAGGCGCAGGCGCGGGGGCATGAGATCTGGTGGTTCACGCCGAACGAGCTCTTTTTCGAGGGCGGCGTCGTGCAGGCGCGGGCGCGGCGCGTGAGCGTGCGCCTCGCTCGCCCGCACTATGAGGCCCACGAAGAGGCGATCCGCGAGGCGGGCGCGTTCGATGTGATCTTGATCCGTCAGGATCCGCCGTTCGACATGGGCTATGTCTCCAACACCTACCTGCTCGAACGTGTGCCGGCGGCGACGCTCGTGCTCAATCGCCCGCAGGGCATCCGCAACATTCCCGAGAAGCTGTCCACGCTGCGCTTTCCCGATCTCATTCCCCCGACCTTCGTCGGCCGCGATCTCGATGCGCTTGAAGCGTTCGCCAAGCGCTTCGATGCTGTGGTGCTGAAGCCCGCCTTCCTCGCCGGCGGCGAAGGCGTGATCAAGGCGCGCGCGCGCGAGCCTGATTTCCGCTGGCGCGCGACCAAGTTCATGGAGGAGGCGGGCCGCGAGCCGATCATCGCCCAGGAATTCCTCCCCGGCGTGAAGGACGGCGACAAGCGCGTGTTCGTGCTCGGCGGCGAAGCGATCGGCGCGGTGATGCGTCTGCCTCAGGGCGATGATTTCCGCGCCAATCTCCACGCCGGCGGCCGCGCGGTGAAGACGGACCTCGACGCGCGCGATCGCGAGATCGCCGCCGCCGTCGCGCCCTTGCTCGCCGAAGAGAGCATCCTCTTCGCCGGCCTCGACGTCATCGCCGGCCGCCTTACCGAGATCAACGTCACCTCGCCCACGCTGGTGCGCGAACTCGCCCGCTTCGGCGGCGCCGACATCCCCAAACTCTTCTGGGACCGCGTCGAAGCGCTGCGCAAGTAGCGCAAGAGGACTCCCGTCCTTCCCCCGAGGAGAAGGCGGTCCGCGATTCACGCGCGCCGAGCAAACCAGCCCGCCGCTTGCCAAGCGCGCGCCGGCGCGCGAACCATAGGCGCAGCGGCGTCAGACCGCGTGACAAGGGAGCGGCCAATGGCGGTGCTGACGCGCGAACGCGCGCTGACTCGCGGGACCGAGATCGCGCTCATCGACGAATTCGGCGAGACCGCCTGGGCCGCGCTCGACGCCCGCGTCAACGCGCTCGTGCACGCTTTGCGCGGCCTGGGGCTGAAGGCGGGCGACACGCTGGCCGTCGTGCTCGGCAATCGCCGCGAATGGTTCGAGGTCGCGCTCGCCTGCGCCCATGGCGGCTTCGTCTACGTGCCGGTGAATTGGCACTGGGTCGCCGATGAACTGGCTTACGTCTTCCAGGATGCGCAGGCCGCCGCCGTCGTCGTCGAGCCGCGCTACGCTGAGGCGGTCGCCGTCGCGCTCCGCGATCCGCGCGGCGCCGGCGTGCGCGCCGTCATCGCGATCGGCGGCGCGGAGAAAGACGCGCTGCGCGAGGAGCCGCGGGCGGCGAGCTACGAAGCGCTGATCGCCGCCGCGCCCGCGCACGAGCCCGAGGATCAGGCCATGGGCGGCCCGATGTTCTACACGTCGGGCACGACGGGGCGCCCCAAGGGCGTGCGCGGCGCGCTGGCGGCCGCGCGCGGCGTCCCGCCGGAAATGTTGCAGATGATGGGCGCCAGCTTCACGCGCTTCTTTCCGATCCCCGGCCGCACGCTGCTCTGCGGCCCGTTCTATCATTCCGCACAATGGGCGTTCTCGTTCCTGCCGCTGGCTGCGGGCTCCTCGGTCGTGATGCAGCACAAGTTCGACGCCGCCGGCGTTCTCGATCTGATCGATCGCTGCGGCGTCACCAATCTCCATCTCGTGCCCACGCAGATGAAGCGCCTGCTCGATCTGCCGGCTGACGTGAAGGCGCGCTTCAGCGGCCGAAGCCTCGCGATCGCGATCCATGGCGCGGCCCCCTGTCCCCCGGCCGTCAAGCGCGGCATGATCGAATGGTGGGGCGAGAAGATCAGCGAATATTACGGCTCCACCGAAGGCTCGATCATCTCTCTCATCACCGCGCCCGAATGGCTGGCCAAGGGCGGCAGCGTCGGCAAGCCGTCAGAGATGGTCGAAGTCCTGGTGATCGGCGATGACGGCCGGCCGGTTCCTCCGGGTACGGACGGCCAGCTCTATTTCCGCAATCTCAGCGGCGCCGACTTCGTCTACCACAACGATCCCGAGAAGACCGCCGCCGCGCATCTGGCGCCGGGCGTCTTCACCACCGGCGATGTCGGCCGCATCGATGCGGACGGCTATCTCTGGCTGTCGGACCGCAAGATCGACATGATCATTTCCGGCGGCGTCAACATCTATCCGGCCGAGATCGAAGGCGTGCTGAACGCCCATCCTGCGGTCGAGGATTGCGCCGTCATCGGCGTGCCGGATGAAGAATATGGCGAGAGCGTCAAGGCGATCGTGGTCGCCAAGCCGGACGCAATCCCCGGCGCCGCGCTCGCCGCCGAGCTCATCGCCCACTGTCGCGTCTTGCTCGCCGGCTACAAGGCGCCGAGAAGCGTCGACTTCATCGACGCCATCCCCCGCTCCGCCGCCGGCAAGATCCAGAAGAAGCCGCTGCGTGATCCCTATTGGCGCGGCGCCGAGCGCAGAATCTAGAGCCCCAGCACCCGCGTCGCGGAGATGATCAGGAAGAACGCCGCGATATTGAGGCACGCGCCCACGATCAGCATCCGGCGCAATGTGACGAGCCCTGAGGCGTAGGCGATCGCATTGGGCGGCGTCGCCACCGGCAGCATGAAGGCGAAGCTCGCCGCGATCGCCATCGGAAAGCCGAGCGTCTTGAGATCGACGCCGGTCGCCGCCGCCACCGCCGCCGCGATCGGCAGCATCGAGGTGAGCGTCGCCACGTTCGAAGCCACTTCCGAGACCAGGATCGTGGCCGCTGCCAGCGCCGCGATGAGCCCCGCGATCGTCACCCAATCCATCGCCGCGATCCGTTCGCCGATCCAGTGCGTGAGGTCCGTCGCCTCCATCGCCGCCGCGAGCGAGAGCCCGCCGCCGAACATGATCACGATGCCCCACGGAATCCGCTCCGCCGTCGGCCAGTCGATCAGCCGCTCGCCCGCCGCGCGGCCCGAGGGGATGAGAAAGAGCGAGATCGCCCCGATGAGCGCGATGCCGGCGTCCGAGAGCGTCGACAGCCCCGGCGTCAAATTGAGCAGGGGACGGAACATCCAGAGGAACGCGACCACGCCGAACACCGCCGCGATCCGCGCCTCCGGTCCCGAGAGCGGTCCCAGCTGATCGAGCTGCGCCTGCAGCGTGCGATTGATCTGCGCCATTTGCGCGGGGTCGCGCGGGCGCACCGGCCAGGTGACGAGCAACCACGCCAGCGGCAGCATGACGAGCGCCATCGGCGCCGCCGCCAGCGCCCAGGCCGCGAAGCTCACCTCCTCCCCTGCGCGCGCGAAGAACTCGATCGCGACAAGATTGGTCGGCGAGCCGACCGGCATCACGATCCCACCGATCGTCGCGGCGTGCGCGAGCCCGAGCATCAAGGCGCCGCCGAGCGCCAGATCGGCTTCGCCGTCGGGATTGGCTGCGCGCGCCGCGCCGAACGCAATCGGCGCCAGCATCAGCGTCGTCGCCGTGTTCGAGATCCACATCGAGATCAGCGCGGCCGCGACCATGAAGCCGGCGACCATCGCCTTTGGCCGCCCACGCGCGCGCACCACGACATTGAGCGCCAGCCGCTCGTGCAGCCGCCACTTCTCGACCGCCGCGCCGAGGATGAAGCCGCCGATGAACAGGTAGAGGATCGGATCGGCGTAGGGCGCCGCCGCCTGGTCCATCGTCACCACGCCAAGCGCGGGCAGGAGCGCGAGCGGCAGCAGCGCGGTCACCGCGATCGGCACGGCCTCGGTGACCCACCAGATCACCATCAGCGCCGCGAGCGCGACCACGATCCAGGCGTCGGGGGTGAGGTTCGCCGGGCGCGGCGCTGCGAGGATGATCACGGCCGCTCCGAGGCCGACGCCGAGCCCCACGAGCTTTGTCCGCGGCCCCCCCACGCTCGGTTCGTCGCCGCTTGTCTCCGCGATTCGCGCCATCTGATTCCGCCTGCGCCGCTCTTAGCGGCGCGGGCGGGCCGGGGCGAGGCGTCTAGCGTCCGTCATCGCGCGCCAGGCGCAGAAATTCCTGGCGCGTGCGTTCATCGTCACGCACCACGCCCATCAGCCGCGAGGTCACCAAGTGCGACCCCGGCGTGTTCACGCCCCGCAGCGTCATGCAGGAATGTTCCGCCTCGATCACCACGCCCACGCCTTGCGGCTCCAGGATGTCCTGGATCGCCTGGGCGATTTCGGCGGTGAGCTTCTCCTGGATCTGCAGCCGCCGCGCGAAGCCCTGGACCACGCGCGCAAGCTTGGAGATGCCGACGACCTTGTTCGTCGGCAGATAGCCGACATGCGCCCGGCCCACGACCGGCAGCATATGATGCTCGCAGAAGCTGACCACCGGAATGTCGCGCAGGACGACGAGCTCGTCATAGCCCCCGACCTCCTCGAACGTGCGTTCCAGGTACGCGCGCGGATCGGCGTCGTAGCCGGCGAAAAGCTCGCGATAGGAGCGCGCCACCCGCGCCGGCGTCTCCCGGAGGCCCTCGCGGTCCGGGTCGTCTCCCGCCCATTCGATCAGCACGCGCACGGCGGCTTCGGCTTCGGCTTGGGTGCGCTTGGTCTTGCTGGATTGGCTGGCCATGGCCGCTATGTGGCGCCTTGCACGCCGGACGCCAACCCGCGCGCCGGATCCTATTCCGCCGCCACGGCCTTGGCCTTGTGCATCGTCATGCTGGGTTTGGCCGGGGCGCGCGGAACGTCGTCGCTGTTGAGCGCCAGGAGCGCGAAGTCGCGATCCGCCTGGGTGAACGCGCCGGTCGTCAGGCAGAACTCGACGAGATTATCGTTCGGGTCCTTGGTGTAGATCGAGCGGCACCAGCCGTGATCGATCTCCATTACGTCGCGCCCGCTCGCCAGCCACTGATCGCGCCTGCGATCGAGATCGGCGCGGTCCCTCACGTCGAAGGCGATGTGATTGATGAAATCCGGCACCCCGGCCGCCTTGGAGATATTGGTCTCCACTGTGTCGCCGCCCGGCGTGCCGTGCATCTCCCAGAACGCGACGAACTTGTTGTCGTCTTCCATCCGATAGAAAAAGTGTTTCGCCCAGCCGCCGCCCGGCGTCTCGCCGATCTCGACCTTCACCAGCTCCATCCCCATCACGCCTTCGTAGAAGGCGTGGCAGGCTTTGATGTCGCGCGTCGCCAGCGCCAGATGATGATAGCCCATTTGCTCAGTCCTTCCTCCTGTCCGCAAACGCCATCGGATCGACGAAACTTTCGTGCGGCCCGGGGACTTCCACGATCCGTTCGTCGACGTCGTCGAACTCGCACTTGAGCGCGCGCGTCATCACCGCATGCATATCATAGAGCGCCGTGATGTATGTGAACTCGAGAATCTCCTCGTCGGAGAGATGCGCCTTCAGCACGTCGAACACCGCATCCGGCGTGCGCCCGCCGTCGAGCACGAGGCAATCGGCGTAGGCCAAGAGCGCGCGCTCGAGCGGGGAGAACAGGTCGCTCACCTGCCAATGCGCGATCGCCGCGATCTTCGCTTCGGGCACATTGAGCTGCCGCAGCGATTTGCAGTGCTGCGAGAACACGAATTGCGAGCCGCGCGCATAGCCCGCCCGCGTCTGCCCCAGCTCGCGCAGCACAGGGTCGAGCTTCCGCTTCTTCGAGCGGTAATATTGAAAGCCTTCCATGCAATGCTTGAGGCAGTCGGGCGAATTGGCGAACACCGTCCACCAATTGCCCGGCGTCCCCGTCGCCGTGCCGGGTTCCGCCACCGGATCGCGCTCGCCGAACAACAGGCGATAGACGCCCTGGGTGTACGCGTCGGCTTCCGCCTTCGGCACTTCGCGCAAGCGCGGCATGCGGCCTCCCTTTGCATTAGTGCGGCAAGACTATGCGCCGCGCCGCAAATGCGCCATGCCTGACGCATGGTGAGCGCGGCGCGTCTGCCCATTCTTCGTCGTCAGTTCGAGTTGACGTGGCGCCTGGCGGTGGAGCACCTGCCGGCGCTGACCGACGCGATGTGCCTCTGGCGCCCGGCGCCCGGCGCCTGGACGGTGCGTCAAGGCGACGACGGCGCTTGGCGACCGGACTGGGCGGACGCCGAGCCGAGCCCGGCGCCGCCGGTGACGATCGCCTGGCTCACTTGGCACATGGATTGGTGGTGGTCGGGCCTAATCTCGGCCGTCCGCAACGAGCCGCAACGCCCGCGCGAATGCGTCCATTGGCCCGGAAGCGCGGCGCTGGTCATTGCCCGCCTGGACGCGCTGGCCGCAGACTGGAAACGGGAACTCGATCGCCTCGCTGAGCCCGATCTCGAGTCTCCGCTGGCTTATCCCTGGCCGGCGCCGCGCCCTCTGGGCGACGCGCTCGCCTGGACCAATGTCGAGCTCACGAAGAACGTCGCCGAGATCGGCATGCTGCGTCACATCTATCAGGCGCAGCGTTGAATGGATGGTGCCCCAGGTCCGACTCGAACGGACACGCCCTTGCGAGCGGCAGATTTTGAGTCTGCTGCGTCTACCGGTTCCGCCACTGGGGCGCGGAAGGTGGGGGAGGTAGGAGCGCGGGCGCGCTCTTGTCAATTGCGGCCCGGCGGCGCCGCAGTCAGCGTTAATGACGCCTTGGCCCGGCTCATGCTAGGGCCGGGGCCATGACGGTCTCCACTGATCCCGCCCAGCCGGCGCCGGCTGAGCCTTCGCCGCGCCGCTCCCTGCGCGCCCGGCTGATGGATGTCGCCCGCGGTCCCAACGCGGAACGGACGATGTGGGCGGTGTCGTTCACGGAAAGCTCGTTCTTCCCGCTGCCGCCCGATCTGCTGCTCGGCCCCATGGCGGCGCTGCAGCCGAAGAAATGGCTGCGCTACGCCATCGGCTGCACCATCGCTTCCGTGCTCGGCGGCCTCTTGGGCTACGCCATCGGCATGTATCTGTTCGAGCTCGTCGGCCAGGCGATCCTCAACGTTTTCGGCTACGCCGGCGAGCGTGAGGCGGCCCTGCGCGAGGAATACGCGAAATGGGGCGCCTGGGTGATCCTGATCAAGGGCCTCACCCCCATCCCCTACAAGCTTGTCACCATTCTCTCCGGCGCCATGGCGTTCTCGCTGCCGATCTTCATCGTCACATCGGCGATCACGCGCGGCGCGCGCTTCCTGATCGTCGCCTGGATTTTCCAGAAGTTCGGGCCGGGCGTCGCGCCGATGATCGAGAAGCGGCTGGGGATCGTGCTCCTCTTGGTCGCGCTCGCCATCGTCGCGATCGTGGTGGCGCTCCGGTACCTGCACTGACGCGGCGCGACGCCGCAGACTCGCCGCGCGGCGTTCGCGCTTAGGATGAGGCCATGTCCGCCCTGGCCTCGCGCATGCTCCCGTTTTGGGCGCTTGTGGCTCTCGCCGCCTGCGCCGCGATCTTGAGCGCAGCGCATCTTTTCGAACGCGTCGGCGACCTGGCGCCGTGCGCGCTGTGCTACAAGCAGCGGCAGGTCTATTGGGGCGCGGGCGCCTTCGCCCTGGTCGGCTTCGCCGGCACCTTGGTCTTCCGCCAGATCGCGGTGAAGCGCGCGGTGGCCGCGCTTCTCGGCGTCGCGTTTCTGATCGGCGCGATCGTGGCGATGTACCATGTGGCGGTGGAGCAGAAATGGATCGTGGCCCAGTGCGATCTTTTCGGCCCTCGCGAGATTCCGGCCTTCGACGCCCAGGCGACGTTCGACATCCCGGCCTGCGATGAAGTGCAGTGGGCCTTCCTCGGCGTCTCGATGGCCGGCTGGAACGGCCTGATCTCGGCGGCGCTGGCGGCGGCGAGCTTCCTGGTGGCGGCCGCGCCCCGTCCGGTGATAGAGGGCGACGCATGAGCCCGCCTTTTCCCGCCGACGGCGCGCGCGCGCGCCGGCTGGAGCGGATGATCCGCGTGGACCATGCCGGGGAGTTCGGCGCCGTGCAGATCTATCGCGGCCAGCGCGCGGTGTTCGATCGTCTGCCGGGAAAGGCCCGCACCGCGGCTCTGATTGCGGAAATGGAGGCCGGCGAGGCCGAGCATCTGGACGCGTTCGACCGCCTGATCGCGGAGCGGAACGTGCGCCCTACGGCTATGGCGCCGCTCTGGCGGATCGCCGGCTTCGGTCTGGGCGCGGCCACCGCGCTCTTGGGCGAAAAGGCCGCCCATGCCTGCACCGCGGCCGTCGAGGAGGTGATCGAGGAGCACTACGCCGATCAGCTTCGCGCCCTCGGCGAAGAGGAGCCGGCGTTCCGCCGCACCATCGAAAAGTTCCGCGCCGACGAAATCGGCCACCGCGAGACGGCGCTCAAGGAAGGCGCCGAGGAGGCGCCCGGCTACCGGCTGCTGTCCTCGGCGATCAAGCTCGGCTGCCGCGCCGCGATCCGGATTTCGGAGCGCGTGTGAACGCGCCGCCCGCGCCGCACCGCGCCGGACGCGCCGAGCGCGACAGCGTCGCCGACATCCTCACCGACGCCTTCATTGATGAGCCCGGTCTCAATTGGTGGCTGAAGCAGGGGGCGCGTAAGGAGCGCGCCCGCGCCCGCTTCTTCCGCGCCGTGGTTCGCGATGTGGTCAGCCCGCGCCGGGAATTGTGGAGCAGCGGCGACGACGCCGCGGCCGTCTGGTGCCCGCCGGGGGCCGCCGCGTTCCGGATGTCGCCGCTGAAGGAGCTGCTGCTCACCCCGTTCTGGCTCTCCATCGCCGGTCGCGAAGGCATGCGCCGGGCCATGGCTTTCGGGGCGGCGCTGGCGGAGCATCACCCTGCAGTGCCCCACGCCCACCTGGTGTTCCTTGGCGTGCGCAGGCGGGCGCAAGGCCGCGGGCTCGGGTCGACTTTGCTGAAGGCGGGGCTGGCGCCGATCGACGCGGCGCGGCTTCCGGCCTATCTCGAAGCGACTCTCGAGCGCAATGTGCGCCTCTATCTGCGCCATGGCTTTGAAGTGGCTGCGGAGTTCGACGCCCCCGGCGGGGGCCCGCACGTGTGGGCGATGGTGCGCCCCGCCGCGTGAAGCTGGGTGGCGCCGCGGCCCGCCGTTAGCCCCCCCCCCCCCCCCCCCC